>DATJAK010000239.1:0-18448 GCA_035516375.1 Bryobacteraceae bacterium | reverse complement strand
CTGATCCGCACCGGCAAGAGCGACTTCGGCCAGGGCACCACGTTCACTGCCTACCGCCAGATTGTGGCGGAAGAGCTGAGCGCGCCGTTTGAGGCCATCACCACGGTAGTGATGGGCGATACCGACCGCACGCCCGATGGCAGCGGCGCCTTCGATTTCCTCGGCCGCGGAACTCCCAACATCCGCAAAGCTGCGGCCTACACCTATCAGGCCCTGCTAGATCTGGCTTCCAAACGGATCAGCGTCCCGAAGAGTGAGCTCTCCGTCAAAGACGGCGTCGTTTCCGGACGCGGCAAGCGCATGTCGTACGGTGAGCTCGTAAAGGGCCAGCAGCTCAAGCTCACGATTCCCGTCACCGGCGACTTAACCAGCCCCATGGGATTGACCGTTACGGGCAATCCACCCATGAAGCCGGTCAGCGAATACACGATTATTGGAAAGTCGTTTAAGAACACAGTCACCGCTTCCAAAGTGAGCGCACGCGAGCAATGGGCCACCGATGTGCGGCTGCCCGGCATGCTGCACGCGCGCATGGTGCATCCGAAGACACTCGGCTCCAAGCTCGTGAGCGTTGGTGAATTGAACAAGACCCGCTTTCCCAATGCGCAGGTCGTCGTAAAAGGAAACCTGGTT
Source organism: Bryobacteraceae bacterium (assembly GCA_035516375.1). GTDB lineage: Bacteria > Acidobacteriota > Terriglobia > Bryobacterales > Bryobacteraceae > PSRJ01. The sequence continues at coordinate 17,815 of DATJAK010000239.1, read as the reverse complement.
GGCGTAGTCGCGCCCACGGAATGGGAGGCCATCCGCGCCGCGCAACAGGTGGCTGGCGCAACGAAATGGTCGGACTGGAAAGGCCTGCCAGGCGATCAGAACCTGTTCCAGCACCTGCGAGAAAAAGCGGACTGGAAAACCGCGCCGCTCATGAAGAGCGACAAGACCAAGGGCGACGTGGAGCCCACGATGGCGAAGGCATCCAAAACGCTCAAAGCGACCTACCAGATGCCCTTCATGAAGCATGCCCCCATCGGGCCGACCATGGCCCTGGCTGACGCTCGAGCCGATGGGACAGTCTACGTCTACACGCACAACCAAAATCCCCAGGCCCTGCGCGGCGAACTCGCGCAGATGCTCAGCACTACGATTGATCAAATCGTGGTGCGCAGCTTCGCCGGGCCGGGACACTACGGACGATCGAATGGTGGCAACGCAGGAGCGGAAGACGAAGCCGTCATTCTGTCGAAGGCCCTCGGCAAGCCCGTACGCGTTCAGTGGATGCGCGACGAGGATTTCCAGTGGTCTACGCAATCTCCGGCCGCGTTCGCGGATGTCGAAATCGGTCTCGACGCGCATGGCAAGATGATGGCCTACCAGGTGGATCACTACATGCCCGCGATGCAGGACGACCGGCCCGTCGGCGCGATCCTCGCAGGGCTGCCCACTATGGCACCGCCCAACGAAAAGGGCGACTTCATTAGCTCCACTGCCAACTCCCTTCAGGACCCGTGGATCTACGACGGCGTTGCGGTTCTGATGGAGCGCGGCCATGGCACGTACCAGGTCGGTCAGAAGGAATCGCCGCTCACCATCGGCATTCGCGATCACAGCATGCGTACGCCGGGACAGTTCCAGCAGAACTTCCCGCGCGAGCTGGCGGTCAGCGAGGCTGCAGCGCTCGCCGGCGTGGATGCCATTCAGTTTCGGATCGACCATGCCGCGGAAGATCGCGTCATCGGCGTACTCAAGGCCGTGCGTGAGGCTTCCGGATGGCAGACGCGTTCTTCGCCTGCTCGAGGCGCTGCGGCAACGGGCAGCCAGCCTGCGCGCGGCCGGGGCGTCTCCGTGATGTTCCGCTCGGGAACCTATTGGGCATGCGTTGCCCAAATCGCCGTGACTCCCGCTACTGGCGCGATCCAAATCGAAAAGTACACCATCGCGGTAGACCCCGGCATCGTCGTCAATCCGATGCAGTTGAAGCGGCAGGTGGAAGGCGGAGCCGTGATGGGAATCAGCCTTGCTTTGCTCGAGGAAGCTACCTTCGACGAGAGCGCGATCAAGGCACGCGACTGGCTCACGTACCCCATCCTGAAGATGGCCGACGTTCCTGAGATCAAGGTCGTGCTGCTCAACCGCCCGGAGGTTGGCGCATATGGTGGTGGGTCGGAGGCTGCCAATGCCCTCGCCGCGCCCGCCATCGCCGCGGCCCTCTTCGACGCAACCGGCAAGATTGCCCGGCGGCTGCCGTTGAAGCCGGAGTACGTGCAGACGCTGCTGAAGGCCTGAGGGCCATGCACGCCCGCTCCTGGTTACTTCTTATATGCGCGGCGCCGGTCTGCGCCCAATGGGTGAACTACCCAACCGCCGGTATCCCGCGTACCAAGAACGGCAAGCCGAACCTCTTAGCGCCCGCCCCGCGTGGGCGCGACGGAAAGCCGGATCTTTCCGGAATTTGGATTGTCCCCACCGGCAAATACCTCGAGAATCTGGGCGTCGATGGCGCCGAAATCTCGATGAGCCCTTGGGCCGCGAAACTGTTCGCCACGCGGCAGGAAAACTTCGGCAAGGATCGCCCCAGCGGTCGCTGCCTGCCGCATAGTGTCACCGACTTCGATGCCCTGTTCCAGCCCCGGAAAATCATTCAAACTCCGGGCGTGCTGGTTCTGCTGTTTGAGAGCTACCACTCCTACCGCCAGATCTTCACCGATGGGCGGCCGCTGCCGGCACAGCGCGATCCCGCATGGTTCGGTTACTCGGTTGGGAAATGGGATGGCGATGCGCTGGTCGTCGAGACCGTCGGCCTCAACGAGGACACTTGGCTCGACGATGCCGGCCATCCGCACAGCGACGCATTGCGGATTGTCGAACGTTTCCGCCGCCCGGACTTCGGGCACTTAAACGTCGCGATCACGATCGACGATCCGAAGGCATACACCAAGCCGTGGACCGTCACGATTCCCTGGGAATACTTACCGGACACGGAATTGTTGGACTGGGTGTGCGAGAACAACAAGGATGTGGAACACCTGGTCGGGAAATAAGAGCTCCAGGTTTTCATTTGCAAACCGCCCCCAGAACGTTGCCAGCGGGAGTTCGAGCCGCTAAGACTTCATGCAATTGAAACTTTCTTGCAACTATCATCACCGACGGTCACGTCGCTGCCCGTAGCATTCCGGCGTTATAAAACATGTGTTTTCGTTTAGAGGGGCTTTCCCGGCGCGTCATGGCGGCGGGTCAAAAAGATTGTCTGAGGAGCCAATGAATCAACGCATGAGTGTCGCTTCACGCTGCGGCGGGGCTCTTGGGCGGCCGCCCTGGTCATCGGAGCTGTGCTTGTTGGTTTCACGCTTCCATCGGTCGCGCAGCAGACCACTGACTGAACGGGAACCGTCAAGGATTCTAGCGGGCGGCTGTCCCTGGCGCTGCCGTAAAGGCACGCAAAGCACGAGTAATCTGCAACTGGCGTGCAACGCGGGTCAGTCACCAGAATGCGAATGGCTCTCCTGCCAAATCGGCGCGCGCACCTTAATTGAGACACCCTCACCCGGCCTCGACTGCACACTCAAATCCCCACCCGCGCTCCTTGCACGGGCGCGCATGCCAATCATGCCCATGCCTCGCCCATTAGTAGCAGTTGCTGCCGGTAGGCCGCGGCCGTTGTCTTCGATCGAAAGGCAGATCTGCTCGCGTTGTGTTTCGAGCTTCATGCGCACGCGCTTGGCACCTGAGTGACGCGCCACATTGGTGAGCGCTTCCTGCGCGATGCGGAACAGATGCGTCTCGGTCTCGTCGGGGAGACGGCCGGAGTAATGCGATTCCAGCTCCACGGCAATTCCGGTCCGCGTGGAAAAACCTTCGGCAAGCCAGCGGAGGGCGGCTTCCAAGCCGAAATCATCGAGGATCACGGGGCGCAAGAGCTGCGAAAGCTGGCGCACATTGCCGATGGCCTCATCCACTAAACGCCGGCAGTCGTCGAGGCGCGCGGGGGCGCCGTTGCCACCCGATTCGATGGCCGACAGATTCGTCCGGATGGCCGTGAGCGCCTGGCCTAGCTCGTCGTGCAGCTCGTGCGAGAAGCGGCGAGCGGTGGCTTCCTGATCCTCGAGCATGTGCCAGGAAACCCGGGCCAGTTCGGCCGTCTGCGACTCCAGCCGACGGATTAAGGATGAAACCAGGCGCACGGTGGATATGGCGAAGATCAGGCCGAGTAAGACGCTGGCGGAAACCACCATGTATGACGTTCGCAACAAGCTGGACGAGCGCTGTTCGATCCGTGCCTGGGCCGCATTCGCCTTGCGATAGTTGGCGGCGAGCAGGCGGCCGATCACCGAGACGAAGGCTTCGTGGTCGCGGAACAGGTCCACCGTGGCATAGGTCTCGGCGGTGTCATCGCTCAGCAGATGCCGCGCCTCGGAGGAAAAGGCCAGCGACGCCTGCTGCAAGCGCGCCCAGAGTTCGTGCTCGGCGGTATGGGCTCCCTCGGCGGAGATGCGATTGATGGTGGCGTCGGCGTCGGCGAGCTGGCGCATGAGCTGGTCGTAATCCACCGATTCGGGATCGCGGGCCAGCAGTGAAAATACTTCGCGGACGCTGGTTTGCTGGTGCTGTAACTCGTCGATCAAGCGGTTGGTTACGGCCTGCTCCTGGATGATATCTGCGGTATTCGCCTGAATGGACCGGATGCTCCGCACCCCCATCACCGCTGCCGTGAGCGACAGGAGCATGACCACGCCGAATCCGCCGAGCAGGACCCGGAAGATATTCTGATGCGTAATCGGACGATCCACCATAACCGCCGTCTTTAGTATCGCCCCACGGTACTGCTTGGGCCATCCCGAAGCCGGGCTATGGGTGAATCCTAATGAACATTAACCGTGGTGCGTCTCGTTTCGGCGGCATTCGTAGCCTACGCAGGCTATCGTGCTTTCGGGCCATCTGCCGCACCATGAGATTGTGAGCGGGCATAAGGGCCCGCCAGGGAGAAAAGGAACCATGAAAAAGACTTTACTCGCGATCGGGCTGGCCGTTGCCGCCATGCCATTGACATTTGCCGCACAGGCCCCTAGCGTGCCCCCGGCCAACACCTCGAGCGCACCGGCTAGCACCAGCAGCACTACACCTACTACCAAGAAGCATGTGAAGAAGCAGCACAAGAACAAGAAGACGCAGACTTCGACCAGCAGTACGCCAGCTTCCAAGCCAGCCTCCAAGTAACGTCCTCCCGGAGGCACGCCCCGCCGGCCTGTTAGGGGTTGGCGGGGTTTTTTGTTTACCGCAGAGACGCTGAGACGCAGAGAAAACTGAGGCTAGTGCGCGTGGTGTTTGGGGGTTTCCGGTGGTCCATGAGGTTGGCGCGCAGAGGTGGCAGAGGGAACAAGTTCTCGACGGAGCTCACGGCGAGGATCGCGAAAAAATCCGGGCTTGTGCGAGGGCCGATTCCAGCACTTGTTTCCTCTGCGACCTCTCGGCGGTGAATCCTCTACTTTGGTTCCTTCACGTTAATCGTGCCGCGGCAACTCCTCGCGCCGCAGCGGCAGGGCACGCGGTCGATTTTATCCGAAAACAGGTAGTCTACCGTCAATTCCTCGCCGGCAAGGATCATACGCCTGCTCATATACAGGATGTGGCCGCGGATGATCCGGGAGTAGAGGTTCGGGTCGCAACTGTGGTTGATGATCTCCGCCCCACTGCCACCCACCGCCCCGTCGATCGTCCAGTAATTGTCCAGCGTGAACAAATACGTGACGTTGCCCAGCCCTCGCCGCTTGGTCTCGCGCCGGCTGATCCGTTCGCCGGTGTACTCGATTACCTTGCGCCCGGCGGGGATGCGTTCGAGCGCGTAGACGCCCCACCGGTGGATACGCGACTCGCGAATCGCTAGCCCAAACGGGGTATGCCGGGGGTCGATGGAGGGAAATTTCACCAGGGCGGTTGCCATTTTTTCTCGTCATTGTAGCCGATCGAGGGGCCTCCGAGACAAGCCTATTTTGGGCCTTCCGCCCTACCAATTCTCCTGTACACAAATAAAAAAATCCAATTACGCCCATAGAAACCTTGCGTACGAAAGACTTCGCCCGCCATACGAGAATTGAGGGTATAGTAGAAGCCCAAGTTCAAGAATGGGTTCCGAGATGAAACCACTGCTAAAGCTGTGTCTGCTGACCCTTGCTACCACGCCTGCTGCCCTCTGGGCGCAGGCTAACCCCGATATTCAAGCGCGACTCACCGCCGTAGAAGCGGCCGCCAAATCTGCCCAGAGCGCTGGCGACAATGCCTGGATGCTGGCCAGCGCCGCGCTGGTGCTGTTGATGACCGGTCCCGGCCTGGCCCTGTTCTACGGTGGGCTGGTTCGCCGTAAGAATGTGTTGTCGACCATGATGCACAGCTTTGTCCTCATGGTGCTGATTACGGTGATCTGGGCTGTGGTCGGCTATAGCCTCGCGTTTGGAGGCGATGGCTCGTTTATTGGAGATCTGCGGTTTGCCCTCCTCAACAACGTCGGCGCGGCCCCTAATGCCGATTACGCGCCCACCATCCCTCAGCAGACGTTCATGATCTACCAGCTCATGTTCGCGATCATCACGCCGGCCCTAATCTCCGGCGCGTTCGCCGAGCGCATGAAGTTCAGCGCCATGCTCCTGTTTATGACGCTGTGGGCATTCATCGTTTACTTCCCCATGGCCCACATGGTTTGGGGGAAAGGCGGTTTGCTCAGTGCGTCTCTGGGAGGCAAGTTCCCCTGCTTCGATTTTGCAGGCGGCACGGTGGTCCACATCACCTCGGGGGTTTCCGCGCTAGTCTGCGCTCTCTATTTAGGAAAGCGCGTCGGATTCCCGAGCGAAGCCATGAAGCCGCACAACCTGGTGATCAGCGTGATCGGCGCGTGCCTGCTGTGGGTTGGCTGGTTCGGGTTTAACGCGGGAAGCGCGCTCAATGCTTCCCCTCTGGCCAGCAGCGCATTCGTGGCTACGCACTTCGGAGCAGCCGCGGCGGCCGGCGGGTGGATGCTGGCGGAGTGGCTGCACAATGGTAAGCCCAGCATGCTCGGCGGGATTTCGGGATGCGTGGCAGGCCTGGTGGCGATCACTCCGGCTTCCGGTTTCGTTCGCCCCTTCCCTGCTTTGGCAATTGGTTTTGCGGCCGGAATCATCTGTTTCCTGATGGTGGCCAAAGTGAAACAGATGTTCGGATACGACGATGCGTTAGATGCATTTGGCGTGCACGGAATTGGAGGAACCCTGGGGGCGATTCTCACCGGAGTCTTCGCCACCAACTCCGTAAATGACGGTTTCAAGGATAGCGCCGGAAAACTGCTTCCGTTAGGTTGGGTGGATGGGCATGCCGGCCAAATACTGAACCAACTCATCGGCGTCGCCATTTCCTGGGGATTGGCGATCGTCGGCACCATCATCATCATCAAAATCTGCGATTTGGTAATCGGGGTTCGCGTACCGAAGGAACAGGAGATTGAAGGGCTCGACGTTTCCCTGCATGGAGAAGAAGGATATATTTTAGAGTCATAACCGCTGGATGAGAGTGCGGTAGCTTAGGAGGAGCCATGAAGAAGATCGAAGCAATCATCCAGCCATTCAAACTGGACGAGGTCAAAGAAGCCCTGAAGGGCATCGGAATTGACGGCATGACGATCAGCGAAGTCCGCGGCCATGGACGCCAAAAAGGGCACAAAGAGGTTTACCGCGGGCAGGAATACAACGTGGATCTGCTGCCGAAAGTGAAAGTCGAAATGGTGGTCGCCAACACGCGCGCTGACGAGGTGATTAAGACACTGGCTGGCGCGGCGCGTACGGGGAAGATCGGCGACGGAAAGATCTTCGTGTACGAAGTGGCGGAGGCCGTTCGCATACGAAACGACGACCGTGGGGAATCCGCACTCTAGCGTTGGCCGGGTAACGATCGAGCAGGAATTCCTGGCCACAGGTGATTCGGTCCGGGCTCTGGCGCAGCGCACGGCCGAGGTCGATCGCGTGGTTACCGAATCGGCAGCCAGCCTTTTGTTTCCGGCGGCCCCGGGAGGTGTCGCTGCTCTCGCCGTGGGCGGGTACGGCCGGCGCCAGTTGTTCCCCTATTCCGATGTGGACGTCTTGCTGCTGTTCGAATCGGAGAAGCTGGCGCTCGCGAGTAAAGATGCGATCTCGGCATTTCTCCAGCGGCTCTGGGACTCGAATATGCGGATCAGCCACTCCGTGCGCACGCCCCTCGAATGCACCGAGGTACATGACCGGAATATCGAGCTGAATGTCAGCCTCCTCGACCAGCGCTATCTGGCCGGTGACCGCGGCCTATACGCACGTCTGGTGGAGAAACTGCCGCGCTTCATCACAGGCAACCGCGACGCGCTGATTCGCAACCTTTCACAGCTCACCCGGGACCGTCACAGCAAATACGCCAACACGTTCTATCATCTGGAGCCGAACGTCAAGGAGACACCCGGCGGCCTACGGGATTATCAATTGCTGTGTTGGCTGGAGCAGATGCGCAATACGCAGCCGAACCGCCTGGCCGCGGCCGAGCCGGGACCCGATTTCGAGCAGGCATTCCGTTTCCTGGCGCGGCTGCGTTGTTATCTGCACTGCGAGTCGGGCCGCGATAACAACGTGCTTTCCTTCGACGCGCAAGACGCCGCCGCCGAACAGTGGAAGCTGGCAGATGCCGCCCACTGGATGCGGGAATACTACCGGAATGCGCGCAACGTCTACCGCGCGGCCATGCGTCAACTGGAAGCCAACGAAGCTCAATCGAGCTCCCTGTTCTCGCAGTTTCGCGACTGGCGTTCGCGCCTGGCCAACGCCGATTTCAGCGTGCACCGCGAGAGGGCCCATTTCCGCTCACCGCAGACTTTGGACACGGAACCCGAGGTGCTGGTGCGTTTGTTCGAATTCGTGGCGCGGCACGGCATCCGAATCTCGCTGGAGGCGGAACAACAGATCGATGCGCGGCGCTCGAAACTGCGAGCATGGTTCGCCGAACCGCGGCCGATCTGGACGGCTCTGACCACCATATTCTCATTGCCCCACGCTCCACTCGCGATTCGCGCCATGCACGAAACCGGCACGCTGACGATTTTGTTCCCCGAACTGGAACAGATCGAGTGCCTTGTCATCCGCGATTTCTTTCACCGCTACACCGTGGACGAGCACACGCTGGTGGCGATTCAGAACCTGTGGAGCCTGCGCGATGCAGGGGAGTTGCCGCTCAAGCCTTACGGCGACCTGTTGCGCGAGATGCAGCAGCCGGGCGTGCTGGTGTTCGCCACTCTCTTTCATGACTCGGGAAAAGGATCGCACGGCGAGGGTCATGTCGATGCTTCGCTGCGGCTCGCCAAAGCCGCCATGGCCCGTATCCAGACCCCGCCGCAGCAGCGCGAAATGGTCCTGTTCCTGATTCAGCGGCATCTGGAGCTTTCTTCGGTGATGCAGTCGCGCGACCTGTTCGACCCGCAAACGGTCCGCGACGTCGCTCACCGCTTGGAGACGGTGGAACGGCTGAAGGCGCTCACATTGCTCACATACGCGGATATCAGCGCCGTGAACCCGCACGTCATGACGCCTTGGCGGGCGGAGCAACTGTGGCAGCTGTACTTGACGGTTTACAACGAACTGACGCGGGCGCTCGAGAGCGAACGCATCGAAGTGGAGGCGTCCGGTCCGCCGCAGCGGCTCGCGTTCCTGGAAGGCTTTCCCATTCGCTATCTGCGCACGCACAGCGAGACCGAAATCGATGAACACGTGGCGCTCGAAGAAAGGAGCCGAAAACGCGGGCTGGCGGTGGACATCCGAAAGTTGGAGTCGGCCTACCAATTGACCATGGTAACTACGGCTGACCGGCCAGGACTCTTCGCTGCCGTGGCCGGCACCCTTTCGAGTTTCGGCATGAACATTCTCAGGGCGGAAGCGTTCGCCAACCGGCGCGGATTGATTTTGGACACGTTTACCTTCGCCGATCCATTGCGAATGCTGGAGCTGAACCCAACCGAAATCGACCGGCTCCGGACCACCACCGAACGGGTAGTCGGCGGCAAGACCGACGTTCGGGAACTTCTGCGGAACCGGCCGAAACCCACGCTGCCTAGCCGCAACGCGCTGATCGAGACACGAGTGGTGTTCGACGGCGCGGCCAGCAGCACTTCCACTCTGGTGGAAATCGTCGCTCAGGACCGGCCCGGACTGCTGTACGAACTGGCATCCGCCTTCGCCACGAACGGATGCAACATCGAAGTGGTTCTGATCGACACACAAGCCCACAAAGCTATAGATGTGTTCTATGTGACGGCGAACGGCGGTAAGATCGACCCGCCGCAACAGGAGGCATTGGAGCAGGGGTTGCGGAGGGCCTGCGGGACCGCAGGGCAGCCGGACTAATGTCCGTTGCGGCGGCTTTGAATGTCGATAAGCCGCTGGAGCTTTTTCTCAGTGGCCTTTTGCGCGGCCGCCAATTCCTTCAATTCGGCAGCGGTGACCTTTTGGGACTCCTGGACGTTGACTAGCAATCGCATTCCTTGCCCCAGTAGTTTAGTGATGCCATTGAGACGCTTGTCGATGGCATCCATGCGGGCTTCATGCCGGAGCTGTGACGCGGCCTGCTTCGCTTGAGCATCCAGGATGAACTCCATTGTCCGTTCGACGTTCATAGTTGCCGTTCAAATTATAGCTGGCTTGGTTACCGGACCACTACCTTATCGGCGCCTTGATTGTCGTAGTCGTCAGCCACCCGAACGGCAACGGTGTGTTCTCCGCCTGCGGCATCGACACTCAAGTCGTAGTCGAGTTCTTGTGAGTCGGACAATCCGCCGCCTGGAGCCACCACCGTCCAATCCCCGCCGTCTAAAGAGAACTCAGCCTGCGCAATATCGTTCAAAGCATCGGCAGCGTGCCAGCGGATCTGGAGCTTTCCCCCGCTACGCGTTGCCGTCAGGCCCGTGATCTTGGGCGGGGTGTTATCGATGAGGAACGGCTCGCTTTCCAAGCTGGCTGTCAGTGCCTGCCCCGGGGGATTGGATGGCGCATCCGACGCGGTAATGCGGAGCCGGTATTCGCCATCCGGAAAAGCTGTCGAATCCCAGGAGAAGTACTTCTCCGCTACTTTGTCCTTCAGCGGCTTCCATTCGGTTTCGGTAACACCGCGAATCTCTATGGTGTAGATCAGGCTATCGTCGTTAGGGTCCCAGGCTACCCACCGAGCGCCCAGAAAACCCTTGGCGGGTTGCATGGCCGGGCTGATTGTGGCTGGCGACTCAATGGCAGCGCTGCGGGCTTCATTGCGTTGCGGCCTCCCTGTCAGAGGCGGCAAAGACAGAGTGTCGCTCTTCGAAGAGATCGAGGGCGCCGGAAATTTATAGTTGGCTTGCGTGATCTCTATCTGCTCCACTCGAGGTTCCACGTTCTTCGGTAGATACGCCACGCTGATAGATTCGAGCTGGGGGGAAGCCCCTGCTGCCGCGGTCAACGTGGCTCGCCATTGCACGAACCGCGCTGCGGGCGACGCAATGCGGCCGCCCTTCGGCGCTGTGATCGCGTCCGACCACGGGCTCCAGTTCTTCTGTGGCTGATCGAGGTTGCCGGTCCGTGTCTCGATGGCAATGCGACCGCCGTTTGGCTTGCCTTCGTAGCTCACACGCCCCCATTGCGTGTACATTCCCGCATCGAACACATCGCTCTCGATGGTCCCTTGTGGTTCTAGCGCCGAATCGATTTCGTACACCTTGCCGATATTCCCCGTGACCGCGTAGAGGCGCCCCTCGGCGCCAGGCTGGAAAGCAGTGATCTGGGTGACGGGCAGAGTCAGCAGGTTGGTATAGGTAGTGGGCGACTCAATGCGGAAGATGTTGCCGCGGTTGCCGGCGCCCAGCAGTACGCGGCCGGCGTTATCGAAGGCAATCGCATAAACAATGTCCTGACCGCTGGTCCAGATGCGCCGGGGCCCCTTGGCCGAATCGATACGGTACACGTCACTGCCGCCGACGATCCGGATCGGAGCAGTGGCAACGGGCTGCGGGGCCGTGGGCCGGGCCGCGGCTGACGCGCCCCCGACGGTCACGGTCAATTGGGTGGGGGGCGCCGGGGCTGCCACCGGCTGCGGGAGCACCGCCCCTGGCTGCCTCGATCCCACGCCTGCGGCGTAGACTGCGCCGTCGCTGCCCAGGGCAACCGCCGTCACTTCCTGTTTCGACACTTGGTACAACACGAATCCCTCGCCCGCAGGCGAAACGCGCAACACCAGACCGCTGGGGGCCGTGCCGATGATTACGCCGCCGTTGGAGTCAAGGGCCAGGGAACGAACATGGGTTTCCTCGCATTGGAAGAAGACCCTGCCTTTGCCGTCGGGAGCCACACGGTGGATCTCGCCGGGATCGCCGGTGGCAATGAACAGGTTGTCCTGGCGATCGAACGCCAGCGCCCAAATGTACTTGGTCTTCGGGTCATAGTAGACTTCGGCCTTGCCGTTGCCAGAAATTCGATAGACTTTGCCGTCGGGCGCCGTAGCCGCGTATACGCGGTCCTTCGAATCGATGGCGATGGCGTGTATCTCGAGACCATCCAGTTCTGTTAATACCTTGCCCTTCCCATCGGTGCCGATGCGGTAGAGCTTGGCGTTGCTTCCGCCACCGGTGTACAGGTTACCTTTGGAGTCGCGCGCAATGCTCCAAAGATACATGGCTGAAGAATCGTAGTACTCCTTGAAGCGGGGCGCCAGGTTCAACACTCCGTCGCTGCGCAGAGAGAGGTTTTTGATGGTGCCTTTTTGGAAGCTGGCATAGTCGTCTTCCGACCAGGTGCGCGTCTGGCCCGCGAAAATCAACGAGGAGAGAGCGCAGGCTAACAGCGCGCGTCGTGATAACAAAACGAAATTCATAATCGTTATGTGGGGCAGACGATCGTTTTCCGTCGTCTGCCAAGCGCGCCGCTGGCGCGAGACAGACCGCAAACAACGACGGTCTATCTTACCGAAAACAAGAAGATCGGGTGTGCAATTTGCGAACCACACTTCTAATTCACGTGGATGCGGAGCGAGTAGCTGCCGGTTACCACGTAATCGAATGGCAGCGCCATCTGCTCGGTGGCCGTTTCCGGCGAAGTCACAATGCTCCGGTTGGAAACGCGCCCGGCTTGCATGACGTTCAGCACGGACGAAGGCAGGCTCGGAAGCGTCTTGTCATCCAGATAAGCCGTGGGATTCGGTTCTACCAGCGAGACATATAGTTTGTTATTGGAGCGCTCCTGGTTGATCAGCGAAACCGTTTCCGGCAGATCGAGGAAGTGATTGGCGGCGCCGGCGATGCTCTGCAGCCGATTTACCGTGTCGGCATCGCTCAACAAAATTCGGTGATCCCCACGCGCAATCCCCGAAGGGATACGGACCTTGAATTCGCGCTGGATCGTATCGCCGCGATAGGGGCGCAGAAAGACTTTCACCGGGACCTCCTCGCCGGGTTGTACCTCGGGATTGCCCACCCACGCATTTTCGATGGTGGCCACGCGGCGTTCCGGAATCAGATCGACGGTCACACTCACGCGCTTGATGTCCGGCGTTTTTACGTTGTTCAGATAAAGGCGGTTGAACTTGTCGCCCCACCAATTCGCCAGCGCCATGGGCGCCGGTACAGGAAGTTCCCCGGAGGCCTGCATGGTGGATAGCGAGAGGTCGGTCCCGCCTTTCATTTCGACCTTTCCAGCGAGCCGGTACGTAGCCTCGTCGGCGAATTCGTTCAGCTCGGAAAGCGTGTTCGCCATCGTCAGCATCATCAGGCTGGGGGTCCACTTCTGCTGCACAAACACGTTGAAGTGGAAATTCTTCTCGCGGGCCACGCTGGCGTTTTCGTTGAGCGCGCGGACGGTTACGGTCACCGGAATCATATCCGATTGCGCTCCCAGGATGCCCATAATGCCGCTATGCCGATCCTGGTGCAGCGCACCGACAATTTCGGTGGCGTTAGCCATTTTGTTGGGCTGATACTGCGAAGCCAGGGTCATCAGCACTTCGCCCTTGCTCATGGGCATGTCCACCGGACCCAGGTTGAAGAACGAGTGGCCAAAAGCCAACACACGATGGCCGTCGTTGTAAGTAACCGTTCCGAGCCCGGTCAGGCTCATATCGCCATCCACGAGAACGCCGGCAACCGATTCACCGGGATTCAGCGAGTGCTCCCACCCCGGCGCGGGCTTATTGGTATGGAGCGCGCTTCCGGCTCCGCCGGTCTGCACCGTCGTGATGCCCAGTTGCTGAAGCACCGGTGTATATTCCCGCAGCACGTTTTCGTGGAAGCCGGAAAACGTAAGAGGCGCCTCAATGGGCACCATCACGGGGTTCTCAAGAATGGCGTTCCCGAGCGATGCGGGAGCCGCACCGGAATTGGCCGCAACCAGTTTGTCCGGAGTCCTTGCTTCCTGCGGGCGCGATTGATCGAATTCGTTGATCTCGAGCATCTCCTCAATCGGCGTAATGCCGCAGATGGCATCCGGCGAAAAGGTGCTCAGACGCAGCGCGATGGCTCCCACCAGTTTTCCGTCGATGTAGACCGGGCTTCCGCTCATACCACCCGCGACGTTGGTGCGGATGGCTTTGCCGCCCATCTTGCAGATCAGAATGTCCTGATCCGGTCCCCACTGGTTCTTCCAGCGGCCGACGATTTCGATGGGAACCGGTTCCGGCTCGGTGCCCTGGAAAACCGTCCAGGCAGTAGCTTTCGCACCGGGTTTCACATCCTTGAGACGCATGATCTCGACCTTGCCGGCTTTGGGACGAGAGGGCGGTGAATCGGCCGCGAAAAGTGGCAGCGCAGCAGCCGCGAAACCGATCAGAATCGCGGCAGTTCGCAATTTCATGGGGTGTACAGCTCCAGTTCTTAACATTGTACAACGCGGCTGGTCACCAACATTTCACAAAAGTCATATCTCTGATTCGCAATGAATTAAGCTCCGCACGGGACGTCGAGTCATCAACCGGGCGGGTACCATGCCGTTGTGGAACGCGTCACCAAGGCCGATCATGCATGTGCGATTGCGGCGGCTGCCGCACACGATTTCAACGACGAGCTGACTGTCATTCTCAGCAGCGTCCATAGTTCGATCACGGCGCTCGAGCCCGGACATCCCGCCCGCCCTCATCTGCTCCATCTGCAAGATGCCGCGCAACGCTGCGCGCGCAAGACCTCTGGCCTGCTGAGCTTTGGCCTGAGCGGGGGCGCCCGCGCCGCGCGGGGACCGCTCGAAAAACTACTGACACCCGAATAAGCGCGCTACCGTAGGAGAAGTGCGTGTTCTCGGAATTGAATCCTCGTGCGACGAAACTGCCGCAGCCGTGGTCGAGGATGGCGAAGTGGTGCTCTCGTCGGTGGTTGCGTCGCAAATGAGCACGCACGGGAAATACGGCGGCGTCGTCCCGGAGTTGGCTTCGCGGGAGCATTTACGGGCCATCGTGCCGGTGGTGCGTGAGGCTCTCGATCGCTCCGGCTCCCAGTGGCAGGATCTCTCCGCGATCGCGGCCACGGTGGGGCCGGGATTGGTCGGGTCTCTCTTAGTGGGCCTGACCTACGCCAAATCGCTCTGCTTCGCCCGTGGGCTGAGGCTCATCGCCGTAAACCATATCGAAGGCCATATCTATGCGGTGATCCTGGAGGCTAAGGCCGCCGGCACGCCGGTGGAATTCCCTGCCCTGGCACTCGTCGTGAGTGGAGGCCACACCCATCTGTTTGAGGTCCTCGAGGGCTTTCACTACCGGCTGCTGGGAAAAACTCGCGATGACGCGGCCGGCGAAGCCTTTGACAAAGTCGCCAAGCTGCTCGGATTCGGATATCCCGGCGGGCCCGTGATCGATCTGCTGGCGCCTTACGGGAATCCGCAAGCGGTGCGCTTCACCTTTGCCAAGATGAAGGGCAACGCGCTCGACTTCAGCTTTAGCGGGTTGAAAACGGCCGTCCTGCGCTGGGTGGAAGACCGCGACATGGCCGCGGAAATCGGCGCACGCCGGGCCCTACTCGGTGACGTACCGCGCCCCAGCGCTGAGGATTGGCTGGCGGCCACGCCGCAGCGCACCATCGATCTTTTGGCTTCCTTTCAACACGCCGTAATTACGGAATTGCTCACGCGCGCAGCTGCACCGGCGGAAGAGATCGGCGCCCGTTCGCTGATTGTTTCCGGCGGTGTTGCCTGTAATGGCGGTTTGCGCGCAGCAGCGCGAGAGGCTCATCTGCCATTCCCGGTACACTTTCCGTCACCTGCCCTCTCCACCGACAATGCGGCCATGATCGCCGCAGCGGCGTTCCCGAAACTGCTGCGCGGCGAATTTGCCGGGCTGGACGTTCTCGCGCAGGCTAATCTACCTTTGGCGTAGGGCGCTCGCCCAGACGCAGAGTCCGATTCGGCGGCATAAAGCATGGGCACATGGCGAGCTCCTCCAATTCAGCCTCGCTCAGGTCGGAGACCGCCCACCAATCCATTCCGTAGGCGCGCCAACTCACTACATGGAAGCCATCCGCCACCCGGCTCACTGGCGCGCGCTCGGCGTCGCCGGGAGTCGGCCGGACAAAGATATTCACAATGTGGGGGCCAAGGCGATACACGAGGGCCGCGACGGCCCGGCCACCCAGGTAGTCGAGACGCGCGCCGGCAAGCTCGAATCCGCGCCACGGACCGCCTTCGAGAACGGGCGTGTAGTCGAGCTTGCCGGCAAACCAGGGCTGAATCTGTTGACGGGCAGGCACGTCGAGCAGATGGTCCGCGAGCAGCGAGCGAACGTGATCCTCGACCACTTCCTTTGTGAACCGGTCTGCTCCTCGCGACGGAAGGTAGTGACCGATGAGAACGCCGCCCACCGCCAACGCCGCCGCCATAAACACCCAAGGCGCCACTCGCAAGGAGTTCCGCGAGTGATGCCCCAGCCTGCGCCGCAATTCTCCCGGGGCACCATAGCGCGGCGCTCCGGATATCGCCGCCGACAAATCCTGAAGACTCCTTAACTCGCGCGCGCATTCCGGACATCTTTCGAAATGCGCTTCTAAGTCGAGGCTGCCAACCAGGTCGAGCTCGCCATCGAGGTACGCTCCCAGAAAGGGCCATACGTCCTGACAATTCATGTGGTCTCCTTGCGCTCAGTGGGCGCCAGCATCTGCCGCAAGCGGCGGCGGCCGCGAGCCAGGCGCGACATCACTGTTCCGATGGGAACCTCCGTGATACGAGCGATCTGACGGTAAGACATGCCTTCCATTTCACGCAACACCAGAGCTTCCCGGAATTCGGCCGGTAACGACTCCAAGCATTGCTGGAGATTCATGCGGTCAACCTCCTGTAAATGGGAGACTTC
This sequence comes from Bryobacteraceae bacterium, assembly GCA_035516375.1. Lineage (GTDB taxonomy): Bacteria > Acidobacteriota > Terriglobia > Bryobacterales > Bryobacteraceae > PSRJ01. The sequence continues at coordinate 1,276 of DATJAK010000239.1, read as the reverse complement.
TGGGTCCTGGCCGAGATCCGGCGCAAGTTCCATTTCGCGAGCGGATGGAGCGCTCTCCGGACTACTTCGATGTTTGCGCAGCCATGCGTAGCAGGTATTCCGAACGATGGCCAAAAGCCACGCCCGTCCATCCTCGCCGTGGAAACTGTCGAAATAGGTGAGCGCGCGGACGTAGGAATCCTGCACGGCATCTTCGGCATCCTGGGAGTTGCCGAGCAGCCAGCGAGCCAGGTTATGCGCCGCATCCAGGTGCGGCAGCAGGACCGCTTCGAACCGGGCCAGCCGCATGCGTTCGTCCAGATGGCGCCCCTCTAGATGAGTATCACGGAGACCGCCGAATTATTCCCGCATGGTTGGCAGGCACTTACAAACACTTTGTCTCGAATATGTACGCAGCGTCAGGTATACTGGCATCATCCTGTCATCCTGTCAGGCACGCACACTCTAGAGGCACGGAGTGTAGGAGAAGCTATCGTTCATGAGTCCGGGACTGCCAGTGCAATGTCCCAAATGCGGTCAGAGCAACCCGGAAGGGTCGTTACGCTGCTCCAAATGCGACAGCGTGGTCTCGTCTGACGAGAACGTCACCGTTACGCATTTCGGCTGGACTCAGGATCCCGAAGCCGCTCCAGCGGCGGCAGCCAGTCAATCGCTCGCGCCGGGCATGTTAATGGCAGGGCGCTACGAAATCATCAAGCTGTTGGGGCAGGGCGGCATGGGGGCAGTCTACAAGGCGCGGGACATCGAACTAGACCGGCCGGTCGCGCTCAAGGTGATTCGCGCGGAACTGGCCGGCGAATCAAAAACGCTCGCCCGCTTCAAGCAGGAATTGATCCTGGCCCGCCAGGTGACGCATAAGAACGTCATCCGCATCTTCGATCTGGGGGCGCATGAGGGCGTGCGCTTCATCACCATGGAATTCGTCGAGGGGAAGGACCTCTCGGCACTCCTCGAGAAACAGAAATTCACCCCCGAGGAGAGCGCGCGCCTGGTGCGGCAAGTGTGCCTGGCACTCGAAGCCGCCCACGCTGAGAAAGTGATTCATCGCGACCTGAAACCGCAAAACGTGATGGTCGACAGCGCGGGCGTCGTGCGAGTGATGGATTTCGGGCTGGCGCGTTCGGTGGAACTCTCCGGCCTGACTCAAACCGGAGCCATCCTCGGGACCCCCGCTTATATGTCCCCGGAACAGGCGAAGGGCGCGCCCGTGGACGAGCGATCCGACCTGTTCTCGCTCGGCATCATCCTCTACGAACTCTTGACGGGCGAGGTCCCG
>DATJAK010000238.1:0-17197 GCA_035516375.1 Bryobacteraceae bacterium | reverse complement strand
TGCTGGCGGCGGCCCGGCATTTCGGGCTTGCGGGTCGAAGCGCCTAGCGGATTTTCGCGGGACCTAAGCTAGCAGGAACATCACACCCAGTTTGGCGGCAGCCTTCTGCAGTTCGACCAGATTGGCAGACAACGAGATTTTCTGCTCCGCTGTAAGCAAAGGCGGCAGAGCTTCGACGCGCGCGATCACATCCTCCAATCGCCGTTCGATCGCCTCGAATGCGTCTCCGGCCGGTCGGGTGGGATTCTTTCGCGCTTCGACACGTTTGCGCAGTTCCGTTACCGCTTCACTTACACGTTGGACATTCTGGGGCAGAAGAGGAATCACTTCACCGTCGAATTCGAGGCCCTCGGGTTTCACCTGTGCCGCGATCGCGCGATAGGCATCGGGGGAGATGCGGGTGAGTTGTGTCAGGTGGAAGAATTCGGGGCCGAATTCTTCTAGGTAATGAATGATGCGGTTTACTTGAGATCTACCCGTGCCCAGATACTGCGTGCAGAAATCCTCCCACTTTGCGGCCTTTGCTAAATACAGCTTGTCGTCGCGGATACGGCGGAGGCACTCGGCGTCAGCCGCCGAAGCCCGGCCCGCCATCATGCCAAAGGCGCGCCGCATTCCCAGCCAGTTGCCCAGATCAAAGTCGGCATCGGCCCGCTCCGCAGTTTTTGGGGCCTCCGCGGGGAGTTCAGGTTCCATAAGTAAGTAGGGGCGCGCGACGCAGATCTGCGCAGGTTTCGAGTCCATCGAAAGGACTTAACCCGGAATCCCCGCGCATTATGCGCCCCCTCGGCTACTATCTTCTACGTGCGGCAATTCGGCAGCGCCCCTCGGAAGCGCTAAACCGAACCTGCGGCAGGGTCAAAAAAACTTAGGCGTTTGGTGACTGGGCATTTGGGTGAACCTGTCGACCCAAGCGACCGTGGAGATTTCAGTGTTAGTTGAAAGGTTCGCCGCGCTTGCAGCCGGCACAGAAGTGACGATAGTCTACGATCCAATAAAATCCCTGAAGATCGGGTGAATCAAGGCCAAAGTTTCTAACCGATATCGCTTGACCGTCGCTAACTCGGCAGACGAGAAGATCGTAATATGCACCTATCAATGGGATGTGCAGCCGTCTTGCTGCGGAGAAGGCAACATACCTCCCGTCCGGAGACTAGCGAATCGCACTCAACGCGTAGTATTTGCTGACGGCCCACTTGAGATGCTGCCCCTCCGCCGTCATTCCGGGCCATCAAAAGGAACAACTACCATTGACGAACCGCGTGCCCGAACAAGGGCTAGACCGCGTGACGTTGACTCAGTCTGCAGTTCCCTCCTAACCGACGGGTTATCCGAGACGGCACAAGCCGACATAAGAAGCATGAGGCCGATTGGCGTACGACATCGCATCACAGCAAGACGCCGAAGGCTGCCCAAGGCGGCAGCCTACCTGAGCCACTTCGCCGGCTCGCGAATCGCCTCGGCCACGTCGTTCAGGAACACCGCGGCCTGCGCGCCATCCACCACGCGGTGATCGCTTGAAAGCGTCAGCGTCATCATGGGCCGGATCCCGGGTTTTCCATCCACCGGGACCACGCGGTCGGTGATGCGGCCCACGGCGAGGATCGCGGCTTGCGGCGGAGTGATGATGGCGTTGAACTGATCGACGTTGTACATCCCCAGGTTGCTGATGGTGAACGTGCCGCCGGTGACATCCGCGGGACGCAGCTTGCCGGCGCGGGCGCGGTCGGCGAGCTCGCGGCGTTCGGTGGCGATATCGGGGAGCACAGTTGTGTTCGCGTTGTGGATCACGGCTCCCACTACGCCATCCTGAACTGCCACCGCCATGCTGACGTTCACATTCGGGTTGAGATGGATTCCGCCGTTCACCCAACTTGCGTTCATCTTCGGGTGCTTCGCCAGGACGCGCGCTACCAGTGCGATGAGCAGGTCGGTGTGCGTGATCTTCTTCGGGTCGAATTGTTCGCGCGCCGCGGTTAACGCGCCGGCATCCACATCGCGCACCAGGAAGAAATGCGGGGCGGTCGTCCAGCTCTGTGCGGTTCGCTCCGCCATCAAACGCGCGGTCGCGCTCAGAGCAGCGGGCTGCGCAGCCGGGGCCGTGGCTGCGGCTGGCGCAGGCGCGGGAGCTTTCGCGGCGGCCTGCACGTCTTCGCTGGTGATGGTGCCATCTGGTCCGGTTCCACGCACGCGGCTTAGATCGACGCCCAATTCTTTCGCGAGCCGCCGGGCTTTCGGGGAAACTTGGGCGCCGGCGTCGGCGCGCTTCTCCGGAGCGGATCCGGCCGCTGCGGCAACCGGTGCTGCGTGCGCTGGTTCGGTCGAGTGTCGCGCCTGCTCCGCCATGGCCTGCGTGGCGCGATCAGCTTCCGCCGGGGGCTGCTCGCCCGGCGCCACGATCCACGCGATCACCTGACCGACGGGCACCTCGTCGCCTTCGTTCGATTTGACGGCCGCCAGCAGTCCGTCGCCGGGCGCTTCCACTTCGAACGTGATCTTGTCGGTTTCGATTTCGAGGAGCGGCTCGCCTTTGCTAATGCGGTCGCCCTCCTTCTTAAGCCAGGAAATGATTTTGCCGGTCTCCTGCGCCAGCTCGAGCGCGGGCATCACCACACTGACGGCCATGGATTAGTCGGTCGCTCCTACGCGCTCGTTCTGGGCGCTCGCCTCCACCAGCTCGACCACGCGGCGGCTGGGCGCCGGATCGTGCTCGCGCAGAGTGGGCAGCGGGCCGTTTACGGTATGGTATTGGGTGCCCGCTACCAGCAGTTCTTCGGCGGGAAAGCGCGTGATCACTTCGTGGCCGGTCTCGGTGACGACGATCTCTTCTTCAATGCGGGCCGCGCTCCAGCCGTCCTTCGACGGCCAGAACGTTTCCAGAGCGAACACCATTCCAGGTTTAATCTCGTGCGAATGCTCGAGCGAAACCAGGCGGCTGATCACCGGCTTTTCCCAAATCGCGAGACCGATGCCGTGGCCGAACTGCAGCGCGAAGGCCGCTTCTTCATTGGGGAATCCGAACGCCTGTGCCTTCGGCCAGACGGCGGCGATCTCTCCGGTGGTTCGTCCCGGCTTCACCAGCGAGATGGCCGCATCCAGATAGTCGCGGCAGCGCTTGTAGGCATCTACCAGGGCGTGCGAGGCGTAGCCGATGGCGAAGCACCGGTAGTAACAAGTCCGGTAGCCCATGTAGGAGTGAAGAATGTCGTAGTAAACCGGGTCGCCGGGGCGCAGCACGCGGTCGGAAAACAGGTGGGGATGTGGATTGCAGCGCTCGCCCGAAATGGCATTCACGCCTTCGACATATTCCGAGCCAAGATCGTAGAGCACTTTGCTCGCCAGGCCGACGGCTTCGTTTTCGCTGAGGCCCGGCCGCATGGCGCGGTAGAGTTCCTCGTAAGCGGCGTCCACCATCATTGCCGACGTGTTCAGCAGCGCGATCTCATCCTGCGTTTTGATCACCCGCGCGTCCGACATGAGCTGTTGGCCATCGACGACCGTGATGCCTTCCTTTTGCAGCGCGAACAGGATGGGCGGCTCGACCACGTCGATGCCTACAGGCTGCTTGTGCAGGCCGCGCATTTCCAGCTCGACTTTGATTTTGCGCGCGACGTCTTCCGCGCGGCCCATCTCCGGCGACATCGCGCCGCGTAGCAGTGGAATGCCGGGTCGCGAGCGTTCCCCCAGCCACGGACAATTCAATTGATGGTGTTTGGCGGCGGAGCCGAAGTCCCACAGGATTGGTTCGTCGTTCTGCGGCAACAGTGTGAAGCGGCTGATTTTGTCCTGCGCCCAAGTGCCGATGTGCGTGGCGGTGATGTAGCGCACGTTGTTCATGTCGAAGCACAGCAGTGCACCCATCTCCGACTTCGCCAGCAGAGCCTTGGCCTTAGCCAGGCGTTCCCGCCGCAGACGGTCGAAGTCGATGCGCTGCTCCCAATCGACCGCCATGGTCCCGTGAGTTCTTAGTGCCATAAATCGCCTCCAAAACCGGGGTTACTACTTCCCGCACATGGCCCGCGCCGCTTCGAACACCGACTTTTCCGTCGGCACCGTCGAATCTTCGAGCGGCGGCGAAAACGGAATCGGCACGTGCATCGCGCCCATCCGCTTCACCGGCGCTTCCAGGTCGTAAAACGCGCCCGCGGCGATGGTCGATGCGATCTCTGCCGTCACCCCATAACGCTCATAGCCTTCATCGAGCACCATCACGCGCGAAGTCTTCTTGGCCGAATCGATCAGGGTCTTCTCATCCAGCGGCCACAGCGTGCGCGGATCCACCACTTCGGCGCTGATATCGTACTCTTCGAGCATCTTCGCCGCGCCCAGCGCCACGTGCACCATGCTGCTGGTGGCGATGATCGTGATATCGTCGCCTTCGCGTTTGATATCCGCCACACCGAACGGAATCGTGTACTCCTCGACCGGGACAGGGCCCTTGAGCTTGAACATCATTTTGTCTTCGAAGAAGACCACCGGGTTTTCGTCGCGGATGGCGGTTTTCAAAAGCCCCTTGGCATCGTACGGCGTGGAAGGCAGCACCACTTTCAGCCCCGGCACGTGGCAGAACCAGGCATGCAGCGATTGCGAATGCTGCGCGGCCGACCGGCGCGTGGCGCCCAGCGTGGCCCGCATCACCATCGGGACTCTCCACTTGCCGCCCGACATGTAGTGAACCTTGGCCGCCTGGTTCACCATCTGGTCCATGGTCAGCCCGATGAAATCGCCGAACATGATATCGACCACCGGACGCATGCCGGTCATGGCGGCGCCCACTGCGATTCCGGTGAAGCCCGCTTCCGAGATCGGCGTATCGAGCACTCGCTCGGGCCCGAATTCCTCTACGAGGCCGGAAAGCACCTTGAAGGCGGTGCCCGCTTCGGCCACGTCCTCACCCATCACGAAGACGCGCGGATCGCGGCGCAACTCTTCCGCCAGCGCCTCGCGGACGGCTTCGCCCAACGACAGTTCTCTGGTTGCTACGGCGGCTTCAGGCATACACATCCTGGTCCACTTTATCGACAGCCGGATAGGGAGCCGCCAGCGCGAACTGCACGGCCGCATCGATCTCGGCTTTGACTTCGGCCGAAATTTTGTCTAATGCGGCGCGATCGGCCATGCTCTGCGCGGTGAGCCAGTCGCTGAATAGTTTGATGGGATCGCGCTCGCTCTTCCACTTCTGCTCTTCCTGCTTGGTGCGGTAGTAGTCGCGGCTGACGTCGCCCACGTGATGTCCGGTGAAGCGGTAGGTATTAGCCATCAGGAACGCCGGGCCGGCGCCTTTGCGCGCGGCTTCAATAAGCCGAGCGGCCGTGGCATTGACAGCGCGGACATCCTGTCCATCCACGCTTTCCGCCGGCAGTCCGAATCCGGCGGCGCGCGTGAGTATATCGCCCGCGGTGGTTTCCGAGTAGTGCGTGTACTCGTTGTACATGTTGTTTTCGCACACGTAGATGACCGGCAACTTCCACAGCGCCGCCATGTTCATCACTTCGTATAGGACGCCTTGCCCAAGCGCGCCTTCGCCGAAGAAGCAAATACACACGCGGCCGTTGCCGAGGCGCTTGGCGGCGAACGCCGCGCCGGTGGCAATGCCCGCGCTGCCACCGACAATGGCATTGGCGCCCAGGTTTCCGGTGGCGGGGTCGGCAATGTGCATCGATCCGCCCTTACCCTTGCAGTAGCCGGCTTCTTTGCCGAGCAGTTCGGCGAACATGCGGTCGAGCGCCGCGCCTTTAGCAACGCAGTGCCCATGGCCGCGGTGCGTGCTGGTGATGTAGTCGTCCTGGGTGAGCGCCTCGCAGATGCCCACGGCGATGGCTTCCTCGCCTATATAAAGGTGGGCAAGGCCGGGCATCAGCGCCCGGGTGTAGAGTTCGTTCACCTGCTCTTCGAACAAGCGGATCATGACCATCCGCCGGTACATCCGCAGAGACTTGTCCGTTTCCGTTTCCGAGCCGGCCTTGGTGGGGTGAATCGCGGTACTCATTTGCTTGCTCCAGACGTGCGCGCGCTGATTCCGGACATGCGCGCCAGCACCTCGAACACAATGGCGAAATCCTGCTTAGCGAGGCCCATGGCGCGCGCCGCGGTCAGAAATTGGTTCACCAGCGCTGTGGTGGGTAGAGGCACTTCCACCTGTTTCCCCAGTTCGAGCGCCAGCCCCAGATCCTTCTGCATCATGTTGACGTCGAACCACGCCTCATCCGGCATCTTCAGCACGAACGGGCCGCGGTATTGAACCATGGGCGATGAGATGGCGCTGTGGGTCAGCACCTCCACGGCCACTTCGCGCGGGATGCCGCTCTTTTCGGCGAGTAGAACGCCTTCGGAAAAGGCGAGCATCTGCGTACTGAGGTTGAGATTGTGCGCAATCTTTACTACCAGGGCGAGACCGTTGGTTTCACTGACGTGGGTCACGGTGGGGCCGATATCGAGCAGCATCGGCTTCACGCGGTCGAAGGCTGCCTTCGGGCCGGACGCCATGATCGAGAGTTTGCCCATCTCGAGGGTGAGGACGCTGCCTGCGACGGGTGCATCGAGCATGTACGCGCCCGTTTCTTTCACACGCGCGGCAATCGTGCGGCTGAGTTCCGGGCCTACCGTGCTCATGTCCACCCAGATTTTGCCGGCGCTGATTCCGGCGAGCACGCCATTCGGACCACTGGCAATGTCCTCGAGGGCAGCCGAGGCGGTGACCATCGAAAGGATCACGTCGGCGGCCGCGGCCACCGCGCGCGGCGAATCGGCCCACTTCATGCCTTTATCGATGAGCCACTGCGCCTTCGATTTCGTGCGGTTGTAACCGGTGACGGTGTGGCCCTTTTCGAGGAGCCGGTCCACCATGCGGCTGCCCATTACTCCCAGGCCGATATATCCGATATTTGCCATGATTGCTCAGTGTTCCGCGAAAAGCCGAAAACAATCAGTCTACCAATATCGTCTTCGAACTGCGCCGGGCGGATCTTGTATAGAACTGACCTGTTCTTGTAAGGAACTGACCTTTGTGGGACAGGCGATCGCATTTTGTCGCCTGTCCGGCAGGCCGCACACAACGACGGCCTGCCCTACCACTATTTCGGGATTTGCGGAACGATCAGATGAAATAGCTTCAGCGACGCGCCGTCGGCCGCCTGAATGGTCGCGGTCTCGGAGGGTCCCAGGTACACGCCCGCGCCTTTCACCACGTCGTAATCCTTGCCTTCGAGACGGATGCGGCCTTTGCCTTCCATCAGGTAGATCAGTTGGTGCTTGGGGGTGTTTTCGGTGGCGAAGGTCTCGCCGGATTTGAGCCAGCGCAGCACGCCGAGCACGTTCTTCGCGCCCACGAGCGACTGGTTCAGAATCTCCGTGAGCTCGCCCTGCGGGGTTTTCACGCGTGGCAACTCGTTCGTATTAATAAAGGTGAGGGTGGTGGCGGTCATGACTGTCTCTTTCTGTCTACGTCTGCACCCATACGCGGCCATCCACACGATTCCAGCGCAGGTCGTCGGGTGTGCCGTCCAGGATGTGAGTTTTGAAGCGGTTGGGCGCCTGGAATTCGAAATAGAACAGGCCAGTGTCGGTGGCGCGCAAGCGGTGCTTGGCCTCGGCGGGGATGAACACCAGATCGCCGGGTCCGACGGGCCGCGTGCCTTCCTCGGTTTCGACCGTGCCTTTGCCCTCCATGATGAAGTAAAAGTGTTCGCAGACCTCGTGGTAGTGGTAGGGCGACGAGGCGTTGCCGGCGTAGTTCATGACGCCCGCGAGCATGTCGTCGATATTGGTCAGCTCTTTGTTGACGAAAAAGGTGCGCACGCGTCCCGGCACCACAGCCTCGAGCCGCGGTAAATCATCTTGATGGAAAATGTAAGCCATTCGTTATTCCTTTACTTAGTGCGGCCGATAGGCGACGCGGGCCACTTCGGCGTAAGGCGCAGCGGCCACGGTGGCGCGGATTTGGGCTTGCACATGCCGCTCGACGGTGGGCTTGGTGGAACCGCGCCCTTCTTCACCCCAAACCAGCGTGACCTCGTTGCCTAGCTCGCTATATGCGAGATCGACAATGGCGAGCGAGATCATGGCGCGTTCGTTGTAGGTGTAGCCGGTATAAGTGGATAAGCCGACTATCTTGCCGCCTTTGGTTACTTTGTCAAATGGAAGTGTGGAGTAATTGGCTAGCGGTAAGTCGATGTACTTGGCGATATCTCCTGTGCCGTGGAACAACGTACCTAGGGCTTTTTCGACATCATCGCCATTCCACACGAGGGTTACTTTCTTTCTCGCGGGTTTGTCGGCTATCTTCTCCAGCGCCGCCCGGCCGACAAAGTCATGGTCGAACTTGACAAAGGGTCCATAACCCAACTCGTACGGAGTCAAGTAATAGTCGGTGATCTTGTCGGAATAGAAACTACCACCGAGCGAGGCCATGGCTTCGTAGCTTTTCGAAGTCAGCCATTGGCGGTACGGCTTCATTTCAGCGCCGGTATAAATCGCCGGCAGCGGGGAGGGAATCCAGCCCGACTCCAGGCAGGTGGTGGGATAGGTTCGCGCGCCCACCTGGCGAATGCCGTATTCCTGGCCGGCCTCGACGATCGCATCGCGGACGGCGTCGCCATCGTCCCACGGGCCGAATAATTCCCACCCGGGCTGTCCCACCATGCCGTGGCGCAGGGCGCGAACCGGGCGGCCGGCAACAGTGATGGTGTCCATGTTGAAAAAGCGAATGTCGGGCGTTGGCTTGCCGGTGGCCTTCTCCATGACTCTTAGCGCGTGCGGACCTTGCACCTGGTATCGGTAAGTCTTTCGCCGGCCTTGATTCTGTGCGGATCGCTCGTCGCGTTCGGCCTTGGCGTTGTACTTGCCGGTCTCTACGTGGTACTGCACCCAGTTAGCCGCGGGAGGACGGCCCACCAGATTGAACTTATTCTCGCCCAAATAAAAGAGGATGGCGTCGCCAATTGCAAACCCATCGTAGTTACAAGCCACGAATTGCTTGGCTTGATTGACTTTGAATGTCTTGAAGCTATTTACTGCGAGCTCGGAGAAGATTTTGAGCGCGTCCGGGCCCTCGACGTAGAGATCGGACATGTGGTGAGACTGATCGAACAGAGCACAGGTCTCTTTCCAGGCGCGCTGTTCATCTCTCCAGTTGGTGAACTCGTGACGCACCACCGGAAATGCGTAGGGTCCGATCTGCGAATTGCGCAGCATCTCGACCGGGCTCTTGGCTTGTAGGAGATCTTCTAAACTCTTGTGACTCGTGGCAACTGGCAACTTCTCCTCCTGGTGATACCCCCGCTCGCTTACGGTCGCGGTTCCTTAGCGCTTTCAGAACCGCGACCGTTAGGGAGCGGAAGCGGCAAGTGGGCTTCGGTGAGACGAATTGAAAATTATATCATTGGGGCCTGTTCGCGCCACAATCCGAGAGCCTTCTGCGAGGGCCGGTCCGAGAAGCTGAAGAGCACCGCCTCTTCGTGCGCGTGGTGCGAAACGGGCGCCCAGGAGGGAGCGACAAAAACGTCGTGCTCTTTCCACTCGAACGTGCTCCCGCCTACCTGGCTTTTCCCGCGGCCTTCCACCACGCAATAAACGGTCGCATCGGTCGAACGGTAAGCGGCGCCTTGGAATCCCGCGGGCAACAACTGCAAGAACGCGCCGAGCGTAGGCATCGGATAACTGCCGGAAGCGGGATTAGTGAATTGCACCTTTACTCCGTGGCAGGGATGCGTAGGGCCGTCCCGGTACAAACGGTCGAGCGTTTCGCGGCTGCGCGAATAGGGATACGAGAACAGCGGCGCGGAACGCCGCGGCGCGACGTAATCGAGCGGCAGCAGATTGGCCCCATAGCGGGCCAGCGCGTCGCCCTCGGTCCGCGTGATTGGCTGCATCTCGCCGGGGTAGTGCTCGGCGAAGCTGGTATCGAAGAAATTGACGATGGGGATATCCAGGCCGTCCAGCCACACCACGGGGTGGTCTCCCGGATTGCCGTGATCGTGATACGTCCAGGACGGAGTCAGAATGAAATCGCCGGGGCGCATGGTGGTGCGCTCGCCATCGACCGCCGTATAGCCGCCGTCGCTCTCGATGACGAATCGCAGCGCCGAAGCCACATGCCGGTGAGTGGGCGCAATTTCTCCCGGCATCACCAACTGAATCCCGGCGTAGACGCTTTGCGTGATGCCCGATTTGCCGTGTAGGCCGGGGTTCTCGAGAATCAGGACGCGGCGCTCGGCCTGTTTAGCGGTGATTCTGCGTCCGGCTTCCATGAGCAGCGGGCGAACTTCGTCGTAACGCCACAGCGCGGGCACGCACGGAGTCTTCGGTTCCGGGGGCACGATCTCCGCCAGCACTTCCCATAGGGCCGCGGTGTTCTTCTGGTTCAGCCGCCGGTAATACTCTTCCCACTCGGCGGTAGCGGTTTCGGGTTTGGCGTAGAAGGGGGTGGATTCCATGGATTTCTGCCCCGCGCGGTCAGGGCTTTTGCCCTGCCGCCGCCTTTTCAGGCGGCGCGGCCACAGGCCAGGAGGCCTGTGCTACGAGAACCTGCATTGTGCCAACTTTCTCGACCGTTGCGGATATCACATCGCCAGGGGCGATTTGGCTGACGCCTTCGGGGGTGCCGGTCATCACGATGTCCCCAGGGTACAGCGTATAAAAAGAAGATGCGAGTTCGATCAGTTCGGCGACACCCAAGATCATGTTGTTGGTGTTGGATTTTTGCCGCACTTCGTGGTTGACGGAAATGCTGAGATCGAGATTGCCGGGGTCGCCGATCTCATCGGGGGTGACTAGCCACGGTCCCAGCACCGAGTACGTGTCGGGCGACTTGCGGAAGCTGCGGTCTTCGGTGCCGCGGATAGTGATATCAAGGCCGATGGCGTAGCCTGCCACGTAGTCGAGCGCTGCGCTTCGCGGAACGTTGCTCGCTTCCTTGCCGATGACGAAAGCCAGCTCGACTTCATGATCGTTGCGGCGATCGGGGTTGCGCAGGCGGATGCCTTCGCCCGCTCCCACGAGCGAGCTGGTGGCTTTCAGGAACAGGCCGATGGTTTGGATGGATTGCAGCAGCGCGGGGTTGTTGTTGTGTAGCGCGACGTTGTCCTTCACTTCTTGCGCGTGCTTCTTGTAATTCACCGGAGCCGCGACGATCTTTCCGGGATTGGCTACGGGGCTGAGCAGCTTGAGACCGGCCAACGGCAGAGACGGAGACTTGGGGGCAATCTCTCGGGCGCGTTCTGCCACGTGTTCCAGATTGGCGACCAGGATGTCGTGAGTGGGCAGAGGATAGCGGCAAGCGGGCAAGACATCGAGGGCCGTGGTGACGTCTCGGACAGTTGTTCCTTCGACCAACCCTAATCGGTTATCTCCGAATCGGCAAAAACGCATAATGATCTCCCTGCTCGAGGGCCGCGAATCGAGAACCGCGCCGGGCAGAAGCCCGGCGGCAGCCCGGAAGGGCTGGCCCCACGAAACAGAAGGGCCTGCCGAAGGGACATCATACAACGTCCATCCGCGATATTGCCCGCCAAGCCGGAACACAAAGCAGCATAATGAGTGAAACATGATCGAGACAGGACTGAAGGATAAGGTCGTGATTGTGACCGGCGCGGCGGCTGGAATCGGGCTCGCCACGGCACAGCGTTTCGCGCTGGAAGGCTGCCGGGTGGCTTCCTGGGATGTCACGGACGCGAAACCCGAAAAAGGCGGCATGTTCCAGAAAGTGGACGTAGGCGTCGCGGCGTCAGTGGATCGGGCGGTGGAAGAACTCATCCAACGATGGGGAACCATCCACGTGCTGGTCAACAACGCCGGCATTCTGCGCGACGGCCAATTGGTCAAATACAAGGACAACGCCATCGCCGGTGTGATGAGCGACGAGCAGTTTGATCGCGTGATTGGCATCAATCTGCGGGGTGTGTTCCTATGTACACGGGCGGTGGCGGCGCGCATGATTCCGGCGGGCGGCGGCGTCATCCTCAACGCTTCGAGCGTAGTCGGGTTGTACGGCAATTTCGGCCAGACCAACTACGTCGCGGCCAAGTCTGGCCTGATCGGCATGACGCGCGTTTGGGCGCGCGAGCTGGGCAAGTACAAGATTCGCGTGAACGCCGTGGCGCCGGGCTTCATCGCCACCGACATGGTGAAATCGATTCCGGAAAAAATTCGACAAGGCATGGTGGAACATACGCCGCTGGGCCGCATGGGTCAGCCGGAAGACATTGCCAACGCTTACGTGTGGCTCGCTTCCGATGCCGCTTCGTTTATTACCGGAACCGTACTCAGCGTGGATGGCGGGGTGGTGACCGGGACGTAACGATGAGCCGCTGGGACAAAAGTGGTTAAATCGGAATTGGGGCGGTGGAATCGGGAGAGGCGGTCCATATGAAGCCAATTTACATTGCGACGTTTCACCAGTCGAAGTTCGGCAAGCTGATGGGCATGAGCGTGCCCGAAATCGTGAACAACGCGATTGGAGGGGCGTGCCGGCAGATCGGCGCACCGGCCTCGGCGTTGGACGTGGGCAGCATCGGGGCGGCGTGCAATTTCACGCTGAACGAGCAAGGCTTGCTGGCCGGCTTGATGGCCATGACCCCCGGCCTGGAAGGGAAGCCGATCGAAGCAGTCGAAAACGCCTGCGCCTCGGGCGGGCAGGCCGTGCTGTCGGTAATTCACAAGCTGCAGTTGGGGATGGGCGAGACCGGTATCGCGGTGGGATTCGAGAAAATGCGCGACGCCGAAGGGAAAATGGATGGCAAACTCATCGGCAAAGTGCTGGGCTACTTCTCGCACCCGAACGAGCGGGCGGGCAAGGTGTTCGTGTTTCCGCACCTGTTTGCGGAAGTGATGCAGGCGTATCTCGAAGAGTACGGCGCTACGGAAGCGGACCTGGCGGCCATCGCGGTAGAAGAATACGCCAATGCCCAATACAACCCGTGCGCGCAGATGAATAAGGTGCAGATCACGCTCGATCAGGCGTTGAAGATCGAAGGCATCAATCGCTACGTGGTGGACGGGCTGCCGCTGAAGACTTATGACTGCTCGCAGATTACGGACGGCTATGCATCGCTAATTCTGGCCACGGCGGAAGGTTTGGCGAGGCTCGGCATTCCGAAATCGGAGTGCGTGGAGATTGCGGGATGGGCGCAGGCCACCGATCCGCTGGCGAAGGGGGGGCGCGATGTGCTCCGGCCCGCGGGCGCCTATCGGGCCATGCGCTCGGCGTACGAGATGGCTCGGGCCACGCCGAACGACGTTAACGTGGCCGAGGTGCACGATTGCTTCACGGTGATGGGCGCGCTGGGCACGGAGGTGATCGGCAAGGCTCGGGCTGGCTGCGGCGCACGCTATTGGGTGGACGGAAAGGCACGCGCGGATGGGGAGTGCGGCATCAACACCTCCGGCGGTTTGATCGCGAAGGGCCACCCGATCGGCGCCACGGGCATCGCCATGATCGGCTGGTCGGCGCTGCAGTTATCGGGCAAGGCGCCGGCGGAAGTGCAGGTGAAGAATCCGAAGCTGGCCGCGACCTTCAATATCGGCGGGCCAATTTGCGCCAGCGTGTGTACCGTTCTGCGGCCGAATTGACGGGTTCAGCGGCCGCTCACTTCGGCGTGGCGGAGGCTTTTCCAGTCGCCGAACAGCCGCTAAACTCCATGGGCACAGAATATGCGCCGCCCACATCGAAGACCACGTGGCGGGGAATGTGAAAGCCGCCGACGTCCTGGTAATCCGTAATGATTTCAAGGTTCAGGTGATTGGTGCCGACCTGCTCGGATATTGACACGGATGTGAGCCGCCGAAGATCGCTCGGCACGGCAATCTGCGAAGGAGTGAAGCGGGGTTGCATGGTGATCTTCATAGCCGGGCTCTCGCCAACAACTGTCGTCGGTACGTCGTAAGCGTCGGTCTCGATCGAGAGCTTCATTCCATTTGAAGTGGAATGCAGAATATGACCACCTCTGGGCCCGGCCTCGATCTGAATTGGGTCGCGCGGCCCCGGCGCCGTGGAGGAGCCGAATATCTCCCAGTAGACTTGGAAAAAGCCGCCGAGCGTCTGTTTCGCGCCGCTTTCGATCAGTTCCCTGCCGGCCGGCGGGGTGCCCTGCGTCCATAAAATGTCAATCACCGGTTCCTGCGCGCGGACGGCGTGTAGCTTGACGGCCATGCCATTGAGGGCCTTGATTTGTTCTTCGGTTGCCTGAGGGACAAGCCGTTTCACGAGGTTGGTGAAGTCGATCGCCACCGCGCAATCGAGTGAGGAGAGGTCGTCGGCATGGTAGTAGCTGGCGCTAATGGCGGAGGCGAGTCTCCGGGCCTCCAGTTGAGAGGGCGGGGAAGCGGCGGGCTGCTGGCAGATGGCGGCCGTGGCGCCAAGCAAAACTGCGGCAATCGGGCGCATCTTTTTTCCCGGCTGGTTCAGTATAGAAGAAATGAAGCTCGGGCGTGGGGTGGGGGCAATGGTTTTGGAGCCAGAGCGTACGCCGCGCCGCGAACAGGCGCAGGATGGCGTCCCCAGGGGGATTCGAACCCCCGTTACCGCCGTGAAAGGGCGATGTCCTAGGCCGGGCTAGACGATGGGGACCGGGAAAGAAGGAACAACTCTACTGTAGCTTTGCGGGAATTGGACCGTCAACTCGCCGCTTCAACTTGCGCGGCTTTGGGTGGCTGGAGGGTTCGATGAGAGAAGACCCGAGGCGATCCGGTCGAGGGGCAACACCTGGCCGGCGGCACCCAGTTGGATGGCTTCGCGGGGCATACCGAAGACAACACAACTGGCTTCGTCTTGCGCGATGGTACGCGCCCCCGCCTGGCGCATTTTCAACAGGCCTTGCGCGCCGTCCGACCCCATACCGGTGAGTAGCGCGCCGATGGCATTGGCTTGGGCGGCTTCGGCCACGGAACAGAACAGAACATCGGCGGCCGGCCGCTGGTAGCATACGCGCGGGCCGGTCTTCACGTTGACAAAATACCGTCCTCCGCTTTTGCGCAACAGCATGTGAAAATCGCCTGGCGCGATGAGCGCCAATCCGGGACGCAAGGCATCGCCATCCTCGGCTTCTTTGACGTCGATCTGACACATTTCGTTCAGACGGTTGGCGAATGCGCGGGAGAACTGCGGCGGAATGTGCTGTACGACTACGGTAGCCGGAGCTTCCTTCGGAAAAGCGCGCAGCACGGTGGCAATGGCCTCGGTTCCACCGGTCGAGGCTCCAATCGCGATAATGTTGCCCAACGCCTGGGGCGAAACCGGCGGGAGAATCGCGGCGGCGGGCTTGGGGACTCGAGCAGCCGCCGGTTGGGTGAGTGCCGCCCCGGGCCGAACGTGAGCCCGAGCGGCGGCGCGGATCTTGGCGGCCAGCGTGCTCCGCAACTCTCCAACCGAATAAGGACCGGCCGGCTTGGCCAGAACATCCACGGCGCCCAGCTCGAGCGCCTCAATCGCTGCCCGGCACGAAGGCTGAGCGACGGAACTGATGATCACGGCGGGCATGGGATGAAAATGCATCAGCTTTCGCAGGAACGTCAGCCCATCCATGCGCGGCATTTCGATGTCGAGGGTAATCACGTCGGGATCGAGCGCCAGGATTTTGTCCCGCGCCACATACGGATCGGGCGCCGCACCGACTACTTCGAAATCCGGCTCCGCTTCTAAGGTCTCGGTCAGGATCTTGCGGACGATGGCCGAATCGTCCACGATCAGCACACGGATTAGGCGCTCATTGGGCATACGGGCCTTTCCGCGGAAAATATCACGTTGAGGATGCCCGCTTCGGGGATCACCAGGCGGACAGCGGCATCAGCGCCGGAACTTCTCCATGCCGGTAGCAGCCGGGGCGAGTCCAGGCGGAACGTGGTTCCGCTTTCGATCCGGCTCAACACCGCTCCGCAGACCATATTTGCCAACTCACACACCACCTGACCGATCTGGAGGCCGGAGAGACTGGCCTGGTCTTCGCCCAAGAAATCGGCGGCAATGAGGCTGGCAGCTTTGTGTCCGATGCCCAGCCCCAGATGGCCGGAGGGCTCCCCGGCGAAGCCTACCTCGCAGATCCACTCGGAATCGACCTCCGACGCCGTGGGCTCGTTCTCCCGGTGGATGCAGACGAAGAACATCCGTTCCAGAACCTGGGCCGCACATTCGGCCAGTGCGTGCTCGATTTCGGTTTTAGTCACAAGGCACCGCCAGGGTTTTTTCCAGAGCTTCGCGCAAGACCTCGGGCCGAAACGGCTTGATCACGTACCCGCGAGCTCCCAAAGCCAGCATGCGTTCGATGCGCTGGTCGGTTCCGTCCGTCGAGATAATCATCACCGGGATCGCCCGCAACAACTCATCGGCGGCCAGGTGCCGCAGAAACTCTTCGCCGTCCATGCCCGGCATGTTGATGTCACTTAAGATCGCGTCAACCCAGTGGCTGCGCAGCAGTTCGAGGGCTTCAATTCCGTTGGATGCTTCCCAACAACTCGACAATTCGAAGCCGGAGAGGTCAATCACGCGGCGTATGAACGACCGCATTGCGGGCGAATCGTCGACAATCAAGAGGCGGTACGCCATGGCTGTTCTCCTTTCATCCGCCAACCCGGTGACAGTTCGCGGTGCTTGCCGGCTTCCTGCAGGAGCAGGCGGCCGGTGGCAATCTCCAAACTGATGGTCCGGAAATTCGTGCCGCCGATGGCTTCACGCTGGAGCAGCATTCCGTGCTTCCAGAGGAGGCGGCGCGTGGCCATGTAATTTCGTGTTCCGATTTCGAAGACGCCTTTGTCATCGAGGATCTGGGCGGCGCCGGCCGCGCAGGCGATCAGCCGCCGTTTGGAGGCGCCTTGCGCCAGCAGTTTCTCCAGGAGCCAGGCGATGCCGGTGTCGGCAAACATGTGCGGGTTTTGGCGGCTGCGCGCCGGGTCCAGGTTCGAATCCGGCAGCATGAAATGGAGCAACCCGCCGATGCCCGCCACGGGATCGTACATCGTCAATCCGATGCAAGAGCCCAGCGCATAGGTAACCAGCACGGACTCCGGATTGGCGGCGGTGCGGCAATCGGCCATGCCTACGACGATCCGCTCCACAAGCCCCCTTTCTTCCCCCCTGGTTGCCGGTAGACAGCCGGGCGGACATACTCCAGCCGGTGATCGATCCCTGTGAAACTCTCGGCGTGCCCGACAAACAGGTAACCTCCCGGTTCCAGACTGCGCGCGAGGTTGGCGATTACGCGCTGCTGAG
>DATJAK010000237.1:0-14092 GCA_035516375.1 Bryobacteraceae bacterium | reverse complement strand
GGTCTTGGGCACGAACAGCGCAGGCCGCGTGCGGCGCACGGGCCACTTCACCGTGGGATACATTCCGGGAGCCAAGGCGCCATCGCGGTTCATCACGTCGAGCTCGACGGCCATGGTGCGGGTTTTCGGATCGAGCGCATGGGAGATTCTAGCCAGAGTACCGGAGAAGGTGCGCTCGGGCCAGGCAGGCACCTGAAAGGGCACGCTGGCTCCGCTCATGATGGCGCTCACGTCTTCTTCCGGAACGGGCACCACCAGGCGTAGGCGCGACACCTGTTGGATCACCAGGAGAGGGATGTCGTTGCCGGGGCCGACGAGAGCGCCCGGATGGACCATCCGCTCGGTAACCACGCCTTCAAACGGCGCGGCGATTTTCAGATACGCCTGCAGATCCTGGAGCGAGCGAACGGCCGCTTCGGCCGCCCGTCTGGCTTGCTGGCGTGAGTTGAGCAGAGCCTTGGCGGCATCCACCTGTTTCTCGGTCTGGATCAGCTCGTTGCCGGCCACGGCGCCGGGAGTTTGCGCGGCCTCTTTCATCCGCTCGTATGTACTCTGAGCACCGGCGAGCTCAGCCTCCGCCTGCAGCCGGTCGGCCTCGGACGCGTGCACCTTCGACTCGCCCTCGGCGATCTGCGCGGCCATTTCCGGGGCGGTCAGCTCGACCAGCAGTTCGTTCGGCTTGACGATGCTACCGCGGTCAACGAGCACTCGATCGACATAACCCGGAACTTTCGCGTGCAACGACACGGTCAGGAAGGGCAAGAACTCGGCCGGCAGGTCAATGGTTCGCGATACCGGTTTGGAGATTACGGGAGCGAGGACAGCGGTTTGCGCGGCGGCGAAGGGGGCAAAGAGTACGAGGACACAGATCGAAAGTTGTGGGACAGCCCTTCCGGCTTTATTGAGCATCATAGTAGCGGCTCTCCGGATCGAAAGGATTGAGCGACGGTGAACGCCGGGAGACCTTCCCCTGGAGAATGGCGTAGATCGAGGGAAGGATGGTCAACGTGGCGAAGGTGGAGACGATGAGGCCACCGATCACGGCGCGGGCCAGCGGGGCGGCTTGCGGCCCACCTTCGCCAAACCCGATGGCCAGCGGCAGCATTCCGAAAATCATGGCAGCCGCCGTCATCAGGATCGCGCGGAGGCGGCTCTGGGCGCCCTCGCGCGCCGCTTCGAAGGCCGGCCGGTTCTCGCGCCGCGCGCGCTCGGCGAACGTAACCAGGAGAATCGAATTGGCAACCGCAATCCCGATGGCCATGATCGCTCCCATGAACGATTGAATATTGAGTGTCGTACCAGTGATTCGCAGGGCCAGCAGAACTCCGCAGAGCACTGCGGGAACGATGAGCACGATGGCCAGCGCCAGGCGCATCGATTGGAAGTTTGCAGAAAGCAGAAGGAAGATCACGGCGATGGCCAACAGGAGGCCGGTCCGCAGACCCGAAATGGTGTCTTCCAAGGGCGGAATCTGACCCTTCATGACAACCTTGACGCCTCGCGGCGGCTCGCCCACGCGGGCCAGCGCCTGGTTCAGCTTCCCCGCCGCCTGGCCCAACGTGATTCCGTGGATGTTGGCGGTAACGCTGACGATGTGTTGACCGTTGAAGCGCTCGATCAGACCGGGCATGGTTCCCAGCTTCATCTGCGCCACATTCCGCACTTCGGTATCGCGGATACCGTTGCGCATGATGGGCAGCTCACCGATATCCTGAACGCTCTGCATGCGGTTCTGCGGCAGCTCTACCTGGATCTGAAACGCATTGCCGGAATTTGGATCGCGCCAGTAGTTCGGCTCCGTGAACCGCGAGGACGAAGTGGCGGGCACCACCGAACGCACTACGTCGGCCATGGTCAGGCCGAATTGGCCGGCCCGATCGCGATTGATGTTGATATCGAGCGTGGGATAGTTGTATTCCTGAGCGAATTCCAGATCCCGGATGAAATCCAGCTTGCTCAACTCCGTTTGAATCTTCTGCGCGTAAGCATAGTCACTGGCCAAGCTCGGCCCTTGAACGGCCACTTCAATGGGTGTGGGCGATCCAAAGCTCATCACTTGGGAAACGATGTCCGCCGCTTCAAACGAAACCTGACAGGCCGGCAGTTCCCGGTGCAGACTTTCGCGAATACGCTCGCGCAGCGCTTCGCCGCGCGGGGTCTGCGGTTTCACAGCCACCTGGATGATGGCTTCCTGCGGGCCTGTGGTGAACAGGTGAATCAAATCGACGGGATAGCTGGAGGGCACGACGCCCATGAAGTCGCTGGTGATCTGGACGTTATCGACGCCGGCTTGCGTCTGAATGACAGCCAGCGCGCGCAGGACGATGCGTTCGGTCTCTTCGATCCGGGTGCCGGCAGGAGCGCGCAACCGCACGCGCAACAAGGGAGCATTGGCATCGGGGAACAGCTCTGTCCCCATGCGGGGCAATAGCACATACAAAAGCCCGAGAGAGGTGGCCAGGTAGACAAACGCCATGGGCCAGCGAAATCGCAGTGCGGCGCCGAGGTAAGGATTGTAAAGCGAGCGCAGCCGCCCGAAGGCACGTTCTTCGCTTTCGTGGCATTCCTGCATGAGCCAGGTGGCGAAGACCGGGACCAGGCTGCTGGAAAGCAGGTAGGACGCGATCATCGAAAACGCGACGGCTAGCGACAGCGGCACGAAGAGTTGCCGGCTCACTCCGACCATGAAGAACGAAGGAACGAAGACGGCCAGGATACAAAACATCGACAGCAAGCGCGCCAGGGCAGTGCGTCTGCAGGCTTCCACAACGGCGCGCGCCCGCGAGACGCCGGGAAGCATCTGGGTGTGAATATTTTCGATCTCGACGGTGGCTTCGTCGACCAGGACTCCCACGGCAAGCGCCAGCCCTCCGAGCGTCATGATGTTGATGGTCTGGCCGGTTGCCCATAAGAGCAGCACGGCGCTCAGCAGGGCGAACGGAATGTTGAGGATGACAATCAGGGCGCTGCGCCAATCGCGCAGGAAGATCAGAACCATCAAGCCGGTCAGGGCCGCGCCGAGCAGCCCTTCGGTGATGAGGCCGCGCAGCGAGTTGGTGACGAACGGCGATTGATCGAACTGGAGGCTGACATCGACATCATCGGGCACGGCCTTCTTGAAATCGGGGATGGCTGCCTTGACCGCGTTGATGACCGAAAGGGTGGATGCATCGGCGCGCTTGGTGACGGGGATGTAGACCGTTCGTTTTCCATTGACGTGAGCGTAGGCGGTGATGATGTCGGTGCCATCCTCGATGGTTCCGAGGTCCCGCAGGTACACGGTGGTTCCAGAGACCGGCCGAATGGGCGTGGCCAGCAATTCCGAAAGATTGGCGCCCAGCGCCGCGTTGGTTCTGGCAATGCGGTTGATCTCTCCGGTCCACATGTTGCCGGATGGCAGCACCAGGCTGGCCTTGCTGACCGCAGCGACTGCCTCCTCGGGAGAGATTTGATACTGCTGCAGCTTATCGGGGTCGAGCGTGATCACGATGGTTCGCTGGTTACCGCCGAAGGGTGGAGGCGCGGAGACGCCCGGTAGCGTAGCGAACAGCGGGCGCACGCGGTTGAGCGCGAAATCCTGCAGCTCGCCCTGGGTGTGATTGGCGCTGCTAAAAACCAGTTCACCTACGGCCACGCTGCCGGCATCGAATCGCGTGATGAAGGGCGACACGGTTCCTGGCGGCATGAACGCCCTGGCGCGGTTTACATAGCCGACGGTTTCCGCCATTGCCGAAGCCATGTCGGTGCCTTCATGAAAGATCAGCTTCATGAGCGCAGCGCCCTGAATGCTCTTGCTTTCCACGCGCGCGATGCCGGTGATGTAGAGGAAGTGATACTCGTAGTAGTAGGTGAGGTAGCCCTCCATTTGGGCCGGGTCCATGCCTCCGAAGGGCTGGGCTACGTAGATCGCGGGCTCGCCGACCTTGGGGAAAATATCGGCGGGCATGCGCCGGACGGCCAGATACGCAAACAGAACGATGGCGATCAAGGCCACTACCACCGTGAGGGGCCGCCCGAGAGCAGCTAGAACGAAGCGCATGTTTCACCTCGCCAGAAAATCATCGGCTGGCCTCCGCCAGGAATGGCTGAATATCTCCGCGGGCCGTCTCGACCTGGAGCCGGGCGCGCCACACATTCAGACGAGCCAGAGCATCGTCGATCTGGGCCTGCACGAGCAGGCGCTGGGCCTGAGCAACCTCATCGATCGGGGCCAGGCCCGATTGGTAGCGGGCCCTGGCTTGTTCGAGCGCGGTACGAGCCGACGACACTTCGACCGGAGTACTGGCGGCCACATTGCGCGCTCCGTTGAGCGAGGCCAGCGCGGCATTGAAGCGCGCTTCCAGGTTGGCGGTGATCACTTGGTATTGGGCCTGGCCGGCGCGTAAACTCGCCGACTGGATGGCCTCCTGCTCTCGAATGGCGAACTTGTCCATGACCGGGAATGTAACCGTGAGGCCGACGGCGTAGTTCTCCACGGTAGGCGCGAGGCCGTTGAAACCGCCGAGGCGCGAGCCATCCGAGAGGAGTCCGGTTCCGCGAGAGGCGGCCAAGCCCTGCACCGAGAACTGCGGATAGTAGCTGCGATCGAGCGTCTTCAACCGGGCTTGCGTTTCGGCAATTGCGGTATTCTGCTCGACGGCCAGCGGACTCGCGTTGGGCTGGAGCGGGGGCTCGGGCCGGATGGGCGGCAACTGGTCGAGTAATCTACCGGGATCGAGGATCGAGGGAGACGGGCTGCCGCCCACGAATTGGGCTAAGGTGGCGCGGGCAACTTCGATGGCTTGCCCGGCCTGGGCAACTTGCGTTTGGGCAACGGCCAATTCGGCCTGCATTCGGGACTCGTCGGCGCCCGGGCGCAGCTGGGCGGCGACTTGCGCATGAATGCTTCGCAGCAGAACCTGCCAGCTATCGACGGCCGCACGAGCGGCCTGGGCCGTTTGCTCCGCGGCGATCACGGTCAGGAACGCATCGGCTGTGGCGACGGAAACGTCGTATCTGGTCCGGCTCACGGCGGCTTGCGCCCGTTCCCGCGCTGCCGTGGCCGCGGCTACATTGGCGGCGCGCAAACCAAAGTCGAAGGGCTGCCAGGTAACGAGTACGCCCACGCCGCTATCCCACACGGACCCGAAATTGTTGGCCGGAACGCCATCCACGCCGGGAATGACTCCCTGCGGCAGCAGCAGCCCAAAGTAGGTGTTGCGTGTGGCGCGATTCACCTGCGCCAGGGCGTCTACGCGCGGGAGGTATGCGGTCTGGACCAGGCGGATACCGGCCGCTGCGGCGTTCATCTGTTCCTGGGTCACGCGGATCGAAGGATAGGTTCGAAGGGCGTTCTCAACGGCTTGAGAGAGCGTGAGCGCGGCAGGGGGATTCGGCTGAGCCAGCAAGGCTCCAGCCGTCAACAGCAACGCGAAAAAGAACTGCAGGCCCTGCCGGACCGCTGGGTTTCGATCAGGCGGCGTGTGAGCTACAGCGCTCGTTCGAGCCGCAGCCCGGTAACGGGTAACGCAATGACTCGGACGTCCCACTAGTCACCCTCGATGAGTTCGTGAAAGAGTTCGCGCACTTTGTGTTTCGATGCCGCCAGTGCTTTGCGTCCCAATGGTGTCGCGCGATACACACGCCGCAAAGACTTGCCATTGCGCTGTTCGGTGGACTTCAGGTATCCCTTCTTTTCCAAGCCTTGCAGCAGCGGATACAGGCTGCCCGGACTGATCCGATAGCCGTGGCGCGCCAACTCTTCGATCATGCCGAGGCCAAATACCGGCCCTTCCACGGCATGATGAAGCACGTGCAGGCGGATCAGGCCCGAATACAGATCACGATCGGCTTCGGCATTCGCGTGATCTGACTTCGATTTCGACATTGGATTACGAGGGATGATACCACAAAGGCACGAACCGGCGTGGGAAAAGCCTGTTTAGCGCCGGCCTGGATCGGGATGGGATGGCGGCGACTGGAATCCGTCGGAAGTATGGAGGAACGAACCCAATTCGGTGGGATCGTCTGTAAACGACTGATCCGGAGGGGCCGGGTGGTCCGGGTCGCGAGCGGGCGGGGCGTCGGCGACGGTAGCGCGGGCGCGCTGGAGGCGATCGAGTTCGGCAAACGCATCCTTATAGGAGCGTTCAGCGAGCGTGATGCGGCGCTGCAGGCGGCGGAAAACTTCATTGGCGGCCATGAGCGCTTCGCCGAGGGGTACGGCTTCGGAGCGGCTGGCGCGCATGGCGTGGTACTCCCACAAGTGGGCTTCAGCGCGAAAGAGTCGGCGCAGGATCCACTCGCTGCGGATGAGCGTATCGACCTGGAAACGCTCCTCGGGAGTGAGGGGTTGGAAGCGGGCGAAGTACTCGTGCTGGAGCTCGGCGAACTCGGTGCTGTTTTCTCCGGTGACGAATTGAGACTCGGCGTCGAGCCCGGATTTAAGGGCGTTCATGCGGGAGACGGCCTTGCCTTGCGGAGTGCGCGGGCCGGTGGATTTTTCGGAGTTGAGGCGGTTAGCCTCGATCTGACGTTGAGTAGCCATGGGTTTCTCTCGCGTCCAAGGTAACAGCGGCGGAGAGGCTGGACGGGTTGGCGGACTCCCGTGTTGTTGAAAGGGCTTGAGTTGTTTGTAGGGAAGTGTGGGGACGGATACCCGGGCGACGCTGGGCTGCCGACCGATTAGGGTGGAACCGTAAGCCGGCCTGCACTACCGCTTGTGGTTTGCTCTATCTGCCCGGTCAAGTAATCGACCACCCGCTCAAACGGGTCGAATCCGAACGCTTGCCCAATCGGCGCGCGAAGGTTGGAATTCGCATTCACATCGTAGAAAATTCGCCGGCCTTCGGCTGACTCCAGATATTCAATCCCGCCCACATCAAGGCCACCGGACGCCATGATCTTCTCCCCCATTCTGACGGCCTCGGCGGGGACCTCGGGGTAGGGATAAAACTCGACAGGCTGGGCGTGCAGGTCGGCCGGGACGGCGCAGAGCGACTCGCTACCGCCCTCCGGATTGCACACCTCTGACGGGCACAGATTGAAGGCGCCGTGCGAAGCCACGCGCATCGCGTACAGCAGTTTACCCCCTACGAATTCCATGCGCACAATCCCCTGGGCTTCCTCCACCGGAAAGTACTCCTGCAGGAGTAAAAGGTTGTCCGGCAACCAGAGTGAAGGCCGATCCCGCAGCAACCTGTGGAGCTCGGCAGCTGACTGCAGCAGAAACATCCGCGCGCCGCTACCGCCTTGCTCGGGCTTGAGCAGAGCGGGCCAGCCGCCCGTCCACTGCGCGAGGGCCGCCTCGGGATCATTAAAAACCAGGGAGCGCGGGTGGGGAATTTCCAGTTTCCGCAGCAAAGCCGTCTGCGCCGATTTACTCAGTTCGAGCAGAAACGCGCGTGAACCGTTCAATACGCGTGCGCCGCCAAGTTCGAGGGACCGCATCAGCGACAAAGCCAGAGGCACCGCCCGGGTATTGCCGCGCAGATAGGCACTGGGACTTGCCTGGTTGAAGTAAAGGGCTGCTTCCGGCAGGATGTCCGGGTCAAACGCGGCGCGTTTCAGGTCGATGGCCGAATAGCGAACTCCCCGGCGCTCGAGCGCTGCCCACAGGGGTTTTTGCCATTCCGGATGTTCGAACAGGACTGCCAGGTCGTACCGCATGCTTCTCTAACTATAAGGGGTACAGAGTGTGGGGTCGGGCCGAAATTTTTCACCGCAGAGACGCCGAGGCGCAGAGTTTTTAGGAATGGACGTTGCGACGGTTCGTGGCTGGCGGCTGCTTTAAGGGGTTGGCGCGCAGAGGGGGCAGAGGGAACAAGTGCTGGAACAGGTTTACGTATCAGTTGGGACTTCTCTTTCGAACCTGCGCCGCGACCCCCTTCGAGCACTTGTTTCCTCTGCCGCCTCTGTGCGCCAACCCGATGAAGCAAGGCAGGGCTTCAACCGATGCGCGAAGCCTAACCATCCTTGCTTAACTCTGCGTCTCTGCGTCTCGGCGGTGAATTAATTTTCGGCCCGACCCAACTACACATAGAGGGGCTTACTGGAAAGTTGTGGCGCGCGCACGCCTTTTTCGTAGGCCGTCCGTCCGACCAGAAACTCTTCCTCCGGCCGCTCAGGAGGAACGATCCCAGTCTTTCTGAAATTGTCCTTGACGGTTTGGCGGCCTGGCGCGTCGAGAGCAGGCAGGTATGGCGCGGGTTTCAAGGGAAGCAAACCGCCGTTGCCACCGGTGAACCACTGGAAGTATTTCATGTGCGCCCACGGGTGGCTTTCGTGCAACAGCAGCGGCGCCTGCAAGTCATAAATCCCCTGGATGAGTGGCTGCATCTGCCAGTAGACCTTCATCGCTTCGGGCCAGCGTCCGCGGGTGACGAGATCCATCATCTCGACCGCGTACGGTTTTTCTGGAGACTGGAGGGAGTCGGTAATCCACAGGCCGCTCCATTGCACGTTCTTGTATTGCTTGGCTAGCAGGGGTATTTGATCGAAGTTGCACGGCCCCATGATCAACCGGTCCGACAGCCGTTCGCAGAGCTCGAAGGCCGTGGCCACGCTCATCGGGTGCGTAAGCTTGATTCCGACCACGTTAGGATGATTCGCCAGACGGTCAAAGACATTCAGCGGGATGCCGCTGGGATGAAAACGGCGCAGCGATTCCACCGGAGAACCATAGAGCACGATGGCCATTGACGTGGAATCGATCAGTTTTCGGAACTGCGCGTACACCTCGTTTTCGGTTTCCGGCTTCGCGCTTCGGGGGAATCCGACCATCGTGTAGGCGCAGCCGATCTTTTCGAGAAAAGGCAGGTCTCCGCCCAGGGCGCCCATGCCGATCTTTCCGGACGCCTCCTCACGCACGAGTTCCCACATGCGCCGGGTTTGGTCCGGAGTGGCCCCATTCGATGAAACGGTGCAAGAAGTGAAGCCCTGCTGGAGGGAGTGGCGCACATCCAGCCGAATGCCTTCCTCATCCAGTCTCTGGAAATCCGGTGTGAACGAAGGGAAGATGAGCCCGCCCAGTCCGCGCAAATGCTCGCGCGCCCAGTCTTTCTTTTCGGACCGCGCTACCGGCGAGATGTCTGCCGCACGGCTGACCCGAGAAAGAGAGGCCATGCCGATCGCGCCAAGCCCTGCCGTCCGCGAAAATTGCCGGCGGTTCATACGCGCACCTCCGGATTAGTCTATCAGGACGGTTTTCCGTCGAAAAGCAGGGCGCGGCTGAGTGGGCTGAGCGGCGGTGTTGGGCATTCGAGCGGCCGTCAGCCACCGAGCGGACCTGCGCCCGCCCGGTGAGACTCTGCGCTATTTACGCCCCGCCGCAAGCGCGTGGACGTCACTGGTGGTGAGTGGCTTGCCGCCGATGCCGAGGTCGCCGCTGCGAATTTCTTCAATGGTCACCCAGGTGACGGGCCGCATGTTTTCGCCCTCGACGGACACCATCGCATCGGTGAGTTTGGCGATGATCTCCTTCTTCTGGGCAGGTGTGAAGACTTCCTCGATGAGCTTTACTTGAATCAATGGCATTTTCGTTTCTCCTCTTTATCAAAATTTGGCGGATTGCGCCGGCAGTGGGGCCGGGTTAACGAGCGACACTCATTTCAGAATTTCCGGCCGTGACAATCACGGAATCAGCACGGTAATCGCGCATCCGTTTCCTTTGTCCAGCCGTCGGCAGCAGACCGACCCCAGTTGCCGCCTCTGTCCAGACCGCAGAAAGGTAATAGCGGTTGCCCAGGCGCAGGAACTCCACTGCCACAGGGAACTGCGGATCGGGGGTTCGGCTTTCGGCCACCGTCAAAACGTGCACGGCCGGCAATGTTGTAGCCAATGAGCGCACTTCCAGAAGTCCATTCGAGGCCACGAACCAATACGGACCGGCCGGAAGAACCGATGTCCCAACCTGAAAGCCGAACGGAACCGTGGCAACGGTACTTTGTGCCTGCATCACTCCGGCGGCCAGCACCGCCAGAAACGCGAATTTCGGAAAGCGAATTTTGTTCATGTCATTCTCCTGTCTCTACACGCGGCAGATGCGGCCGGCGCGATTTGCCCGAAACGCCCGCAGACTTGGCACAAACGCCCGTTTTCAGCGAGACTGTACCCATGGATGTGCTCTCTGAGGTCCTGCGAGCCGTGAGGCTTCGAGGCGCCCTGTTCTTCAATGGAGAGTTTTCGGCGCCCTGGTGCCTCCGTTCCGCCCGGTCCGCTTCCGCGGCGCCATATGTTTCGTCTTTGCTGGAGGGAATGAGGACCTCCGCGCCCGAGCGCTTGATCATCTTCCACTTTCTAACCGAAGGACGCGCCTATGCAAGGTTGGCCGATGGGCGCCGCGAGGAGTTGACTTCGGGGGACATTGTGATCCTTCCGCACGGCGACGAGCACTTTATCGGCAACGGCTCGCCCGAAAGACCTGTCGATTCCTTCCAGACGTTCGCCAAGAACCTGACAGCGGGGCTCAAAGTTGCGCACTTCGGCGGCGGTGGTGAAGTCACGAGATTCGTGTGCGGATTCATGGCTTGCGAGCCGCGGCTGAGCCAGGTTTTTCTGTCGGGCCTGCCGCCCCTGTTAAGAGTGAGTGTGGCGAACCAGCCATCCGGCCGGTGGCTGGAATCGTCTATCCGGTTTTCGGTGGATCATGCCAGCGGATCGTCCGCGGGTAGCGGTTTGGTGCTGTCCAAATTATCCGAGGTCTTATTTGTGGAGACCCTGCGCTGTTATGTGAACACGCTGCCTTCCTCTCAGACCGGCTGGCTGGCGGGGGCGCGCGACCACGTCGTCGGCCAGGCGCTGGCACTCCTCCACAAGGATCCCGCGCAGTCCTGGACGGTTTCGGAACTGGCAAAACGCGCCGGGCTCTCACGTACGCGTCTCGCGGAACGCTTCGGCCATTTTCTCGGAGAGTCTCCTATGGCCTACCTGGCCCAGTGGCGTCTTAAACTCGGCGCGGAAATGCTGCAGGCATCCGAAGACAGCGTCGCGCAGGTCGCTGGGGCAGTGGGATATGCCTCGGAATCGGCATTCAACCGCGCATTCAAGCGTGAGTTTGGCAGTCCGCCAGCCCAGTTTCGCCGCCAACGTAGTAAAGTTCGGGCCTCGGCATAGGCCGCCTGCCGGTGATCGTCCGAAACTTTTCACCGCGGAGACGCCGAGACGCTGAGTTTTCAAGAATTGACGTTGCGGCGGTTCGTGGCTGCTCGACGGGGCTCGCGGCGCAGGTTCGAACGAGAAGTCCCAACTGTTGCGCAAACCTGTTCCAGCACTTGTTCCCTCTGCCCCCTCTGCGCGCCAACACGATGAAGCAAGGCAGGGCTTCAACCGATGCACGAAGCCTAACGATCCTTGCTTAACTCTGCGCCTCATCGTCTCGGCGGTGAATTAATTTTCGGCCCGACCCCGCGCTGGGAGATCGGCCCGCCCAGTCCGCTCGGCCCATGCGACTCAGCGCTTGATTCCCTTGCCGCCCTTTGACAAAATGTGCCTCAGCATCACGGCCTGAGAAGAATATTGGAGGATTCATGCGGAATCATTGGATGAGGACTATCGTTGAGTGCGCTCTAGCAAGCGTCGTGCTGGCGCAGGGCGCTGGTGCGCAGGCTCCGGCGCCGCCCCCGCTGGCTGTCCCGAACGCGACCTACGCGTCGATTCATATGGAAGTCGACGTGAACCGCCCGGCTGCAGAGGTGTGGAAACGAGTCGGCAAGTACTGCGATATCGGCGAATGGTTCCAGATCCCGTGCACGATCGTCTCGGGCAACGGGGAATTCGGCACGATCCGTTCAGTCGGCAGTGAAGTCCTGGTGGGGAAGACGGATCTCTCCTACACCTACACGCAGCCGGTCAGGGTGGGTCAGACCTACAATCTGTATCACGGGACGCTCGAAGCGAGGCCGGTGACCGCCACGACGTCGAAGCTCGTGTATACGCTGCTGTACGATAATTCGATGCTACCGGACGACGCCGCACGGCAGAAAGATCAGGCACAGAGGAAGGCCAGGTTCATGCAGGCGCTCGAGAACATGAAGATTCTCGCCGAAGGCGGCACTCTTCCACCGCCCCCGGGCCGCGGTGCTGCGCCGAAGCAGTGACAGCTTACGCTACGGGGATTCAAGCCACTTTTCCGCCAATTGGACAGGGTCACCCGATAGATCGACCGGTGTGCTCTCCTGCTCCTGGCCTCCGACGAAGTAGACTGCCATCACCCCGGTTGGCGTGGGCCGCAGATCGAGCCTTTTGGGACCAGCTTCCAGACGAAGCGTCGAATCCAACCAGACTGGCCGCACCAGCATTCGCCTGCGGTGACCGATGTCGCGACAAGCGGTCAGCAGACCATCTTTGAACGGTCCGTTGCGCAGGGCGTCGGCATGAGGGGCGATTTCGAGCGCTGCCGATCGGGCGGCCTCCCGCGCCGCGGCTTTGCGCGCCAGCGCTTCGGGATCCCGTTCGGTTTGAGATTCGAGCGCTTTGAGATTGTTCTCCAGGTTGTCGAGAAAGCTCATTCTTCTTAGGATAGCGATCTGCAGTGGGGCGCGCGCCGAAGGCGGGAACCTTCCCGGTCCCGTTTACGTAAAATCCATTTGCAGACATTGGCCAACGATCTCCGCTACGCCCTCCGCATGATGCGAAAGAGCCCGTCATTCACCGCTATCGCGGTAGCAGCCTTGGCATTGGGAGTGGGCGCCAACACCGCCATTTTTACGGTGATCAACTCCGTTCTGTTGCAGCCGCTGCCCTACCCGGAGCCGGACCGCCTGGTGCGGTTGGGCCGCAAATTTCCGGGGGGCTATGGATGGTCTAATTCCATTCCGAAGTACATGGCGTGGCGGCGGAACCACGTGTTCGAGTGGATGGCGCTTTCGAGCGAGGGCGGGTTAACCCTGAACCTTACCACCGGAGACCGGCCAGAGCCGCTTAAAGGCTCACATGTGTCGAAGGACTATTTCCATGTGTTTGGTTTCCAGCCGCTGATGGGGCGCGACTTCACCGACGCCGAAGATTCACCCAACGGCGCTCGAGCGGCCATGATCAGCTACGGCCTGTGGCAGTCGCGTTTTGGCAGCGATCCCGAGACGGTGGGCCGGACTATCCAACTAAACGGCGAGCCGTATGTGGTGACCGGTATCCTGCCGCCGGGATTCCATAGCGATCCGGAAACGGATGTGTGGATTCCGTTGCAGGCCGACCCCAACAGCACCAACCAAGGCCATTATCTTGAAGCCACGGCACGATTGCGGCCCGGGGTGACGCTGGCGGCAGCGCAAGCCGAAATGAAGATCGTCGGCGAGCAGTTTCGAAGGGCCTATCCGCAATGGATGGATAAGAACGAGAGCGTCGGCGTGGTGCCGCTGCGCGAGGCGATGGTAGAAGACGCGACCACGCCGTTGTACATACTGCTGGGTGCAGTGCTGCTGGTGTTGCTCATCGCCTGCGCCAACGTGGCCAACCTGCTACTGGCGCGCGCCGCGGGCCGACAGCGGGAGATGGCCATTCGGGCGGCCGTGGGCGCCAGCCGGAGCATGGTGTTGCGCCAACTGCTAACGGAAAGCATTCTGCTGGCGGGCTGCGGCGCCGTGCTGGGATTCTTCCTGGGTTCGTGGGGGGTGCGCGGGCTGCTGGTATTGGTTCCCGGCAACATCCCCAGGCTGACGGGCGTGGACGGCAAAGCCGTAATTCCACCGCTCGATTGGCATGTGGGCGCGTTCACTCTGGGATTGGCTCTGCTCACCGGCATAGTGTTCGGCCTGTTTCCCGCTCTGCACACTTCGAAGCCCGACCTGCTCTCGAACCTGAAGGAGGGCGGCCGTTCCGGGAGCGGTGTCCGGCATACGCGTGCGCGCTCGGCCCTGGTGGTCAGCGAGTTGGCACTGGCCCTGGTTCTGCTGATCGGAGCGGTACTTTTGATCCGCACGTTCGTCGGCTTGCGCACCGTGAACCCAGGCTTCGACGCCCATAACGTGCTCACCATGACTGCCTCCATGGCGGGCGGCAATTATTCGACCACGGTCAAGATGGACAACTTCGTGCGCCATGCCACGGAGCGGATCGAAAGCCTGCCGGGAGTGGAGGCCGCCTCGGCATCGATCATGCTCCCCACCAACTGCTGCAT
>DATJAK010000236.1:0-19437 GCA_035516375.1 Bryobacteraceae bacterium | reverse complement strand
GGCGGCGCGATACGGAGAGACTCGGGCCGGCTGCCGCTGGAACCGAATGAAGTCGCACCGGCCGGAGGCGCGGCGGAATTTCGACCTTCTGACCGCGGCTGCGTCTGAGCCTGCTGCGGCCGTGCGCCACCCGGATCGCCGAACCGGCTCCAGCCGCTCGTCGGGTTCGGAGTCGTAGTCAGAATACGCGGCGCCTCGGCCTGGCGCTCCGCCGGTTGCGACGCGCGCGGCGATCCGAACCGCTGCCAGCCGCCGGTCTGGCTCGGAGCGGTCACTCCACCCGCGGCCCGCCTGAATCCGCGTTGCTGTTCCTCAAACGACATGCGCTGTGTAGGGGCCGGCTGGTGATACGAGAACACCCGCGTGTTGGTAACGGCGCGCGGCACAAAGCCCGTTTGGCGGTCGGAGAAACGAAGATTGGCGCGATCCGGCGCTACCGGAATTGGACCGTTCACGGAACTTGCTACACGGAGCTGCGCGCCGGTTGGGCGAACCAGGTTACTAAATCGTCCCGCGCGGAAATCGTCCCCGCTCACGGCCGTGAAGCCATTACGCACGCCCGCATTGCGGTACATGCTGATCACATTTACATTGACGGCGGCGCCGCCGAAATATCCCGGCCGTCCATAGTAGCCGCGGCCCCACCAGGGGTGGAACACTTCATAAGGCGCGAGCGGCACCCAGCCCACATTGCCAAAACCGAAACCTACGCCGACCCCACCGCCGAATCCGAAAAAGCCGACCAGCGCCGGCGACCAGTAGTGGCGCACGCCGATCACTCCCGGATACCAGCACCAGCCATAACCGGGCGCGCTAAACCAACGGCCATAGTGATACGGCGCCCACCCCCACGGGTCGTAACTCACCCAGGTCCACCCATACCAATCCAGCCACACCCAGCGCCCCTGCTGATACGGCGCCCAATCCGGGCCCACCGTGGGCTGCCACACATTTCCATATGGCGGAACGTTCACCCAGTTTCCGTACGGATCCAGGTCTTCGGCGCCGTAGACGCCCGGCGGCACATATTGATAACTCTTCGATGCCGTCTCCGGCCGGTCGCGGCTATCGTTCCAGCGGTCCCAATCGTCAGTCGGCAACGCGCGCACAATCTGGAATTCCGGATCAGACGCCGAGCCGCGGGCCTGCATCGTTTGCCCCGCCGAAATCCACTGCGAACCCCGCGGCGTGAATACCTCGACATCGCCGCTGCGCGCGGTGATATCAGACT
The DNA here is from genome assembly GCA_035516375.1 of Bryobacteraceae bacterium. GTDB lineage: Bacteria > Acidobacteriota > Terriglobia > Bryobacterales > Bryobacteraceae > PSRJ01. Next base: position 18,206 of record DATJAK010000236.1, on the reverse strand, counting down.
CCGCGTCACTGACCGCGATGCGATAGCTCCCCTGCTTGGAGGGCCGCACCGAAACACTCGGCGTATCCAACTCAATATCCGCGCCAGAAGGACGCAACACCCGGAACGTCACCGTCCCGCGCTCCACTGCCATCTGGTAGCGGTTGTATTCCAGTTCCGACAGCACCACCACCGCGTCGCCGCCGATGCGGAGCGCGTTGCCGGAATCGAACTCCACTTCGGCTCGCGAATTGGGCGCCGTCGAGAGCTGGTCTGCGGTGAGCAATGGGGCGTTGATCACGGCCGGAACCCAATCGCCGGAGTCGCCGCGCCGGACGGAAACTTCGCCGTTTGCCACACTGATGCGAGCCACCCCACGTTTTTGATCGTCCGGATCCTGCGCACGAGCCGGTGAAAGACTAGCCACCAGCACTGCCAGCGCGGCCGACCACCGCAGAATTGAAGTTCGCTCGATCACAGTTCCGCCAGCTTCCGGCCGCTACGTAGCACTGTTCGGGCCAAACAGTAAGCCGCGAATCTTCAGTCACTTAAGACATTTGTGCATCCTCAGAAAGTGGCCGAAAACCACCGCTCTGGCCGCCTTCCATCAACTACTCCACGCGATAGATCCGTAACGGGCCAACTTGGCCGACCTCTTCTAACCCCCAGGAGGCCGGGACGTTGCGAATATCCGCCGTGGGTAAATCCGTCTCGCGGAGGACGAGGTGTGTGATGCCATGGGCCTTCAGGCTGCCGACGGCTTCGCGGCGAAGGTCGGCCGGCATCGCTACGGTGCTGCGCTCGACGGCCGCGTTCACTGGCATCCATTGCCCGTTATCGGACACGACTTCAACCTGCACTTGAGCTTTTTGATGGGGCGCCACTTCGCAGACGATTTCGTCCACCGTCTCTGCCTTTTGGAAATCGATCGCCACAAACATTCCGGGCCGCATGGCTTGCCAGCTCGACCAACGCGAAGCGTAGTTGCGATCGAACGCGAGTCCCACTTCCCACGGGTTGGGTTCGGCGGTGAGTTTCCACTCACGCGCCCGCGGGACTTCCCTACCCTGCGAATAGATCCGCAATTCTGCGATAGTCCAGTAGCCGCTGGCCGAAGCCGTGTTCACCACTCGCAAGCGCCTTACAGTCACGGGGTCAAAACGAAAACGCGCGCGCACGGAGGGTTGCTGGTCAGCAATCAGCGGAACAGAAACCAACTCCTTGCCGAGATTGCCCAGCGCCGACTCGTACGAAGGGCTCAAGTTCCGGTTGATGTATGCGCTCTCTTCCACGCTCCATGTAAAGAATTTGGCATCCGGTGGCGTCTTCCGTTCGAGCGTGTACTTCAGCGGATAATCCGCAATGTGCTCGGCGAGGAATACCGGCTCGGGCACGATCCGTAGCGCAGCTGCCACCGGAAGCGACTCCACACGCCAGTTGTAACCGTTCGAATAGAGCCCCACCACCACCGGCACTCCGGCGACCGCGTGCGCAACCGCCAGCGCCGGCAAGAGTGCCCGCGGCTTAGCCAGCGCCTGCCCCAACGCTAGCGACACAAACGGCAGCGCGGGAAGCAGGAAGCGCGTCTGCGCATTCGCCAGCGCGGGGAGGCCAAAGATCAACCCGGCCAGAAGCAGGCGACGGCCCGCCGAATGCCGCAGCGCCAGGAGCGCCAATGGCGCAAGGAAAAAGATCGGGCCGATCACCCCGCCCACGAGTTCTCCGCTGACCATGTGGCGCCACGGTATCTGCCACCAGTGTTCGAGTCCTTCGTAATGGCGCACGTCGGCAAGATACGCCTGCTCCATGCCCACGTGGTAATACGGATTCGGGAACCAGCGGTTGAGGAGCGGCGAGAATGGATCGCCCAGCCAGATCCAATTGCGCAGAATCCACGGCACCACCATCACTGCCGCGGCTACAGCGAAGATCCCAATCGCCTGCCAGGACCTGCTCTTTTTCCGTCCGCGCCACCACAAATATCCCGCTGCAAACGGCAGCGCCACGGCCGCCGGGTATTTCGTGGCGTACGCGAAGCCGGCTAATAATCCAATCGGAATCAAGAGCTCAGGCGCTTGATCTTCATCCCAAACCTGAAGCAGATAGAACAGAACGAAGACGATGGCGGCGACTGCCAAATCGTTGTATGCCGAGCTACCGGCCTTGCCGGCTACGGGACTGGCAAACACCAGCACCGCCGCGAACAGTCCTGCCTTTGGAAATCCAAAACGCCTCCCGTAACAGGCAATTGCCCAAGCCAAGCTCAAGAGAAACGCGAGATGTACCAGCGCAGCCGCTGAACCGTGCCCGAACACGAAGGCCACCAGGAACAGCATTTCGGTTCCCTGCGGGAAGTAACTGTACATCGAATGGAAGTCCCAGACGAAACCGTGGTGCTTCCAGATGCGTGCGACATTGGCCAGGTGGTAGCCGCTGCCATCCGGGCTGACTTCGGGGGCCAGTGCATTAAAGAAGTACAGAACAAAAAAGCCGGCAACAATCGCCAAAAATAGGAGGTTCCAAGCACGTAACGGTGCTGGCAGCGAGGGCCGTGCCGCTGTCTTCTCCCGCGTGCGCCACGCCCAGACGATCACGGCAATTCCGCCGGCGAGGAAGACTCCCTTGTAGGCGAGTTGCACGACGCATAGCAAAAACGTCGCCAGGCTGAGCAGTGCCGCTCCGCACAGGAATGCGACTACCGCCGCTTCCTCGCGGTGGAGCGCAATTCGCAAGCGCCGCAGCAACAGGCTGCCCAACGCGATCGCAATCGCCAGCGTGAATGCGGCGCCGAACAGAATGTAAGCGACTTCCTTCAATTACTGCGCCGGCTCGATGCGAAGCAGCGCGCCGTTCTCTTCTTCGGTGAGAACGTACAGCAGCCCGTCCGGGCCTTGGCGCACGTCGCGGATGCGTTGCTTCAGCTCGGTGAGCAGCGATTCGCGCCGCAGCTCTTCCATCTTGTCGTTGAAAACCACTCGTTCCAGCCGGCCGGTCCCGGGGATTTCGCCTTGCCGCATCCCGCCCACGAAGATGTTGCCCTTCCAAGCGGGGAATCGGTCGCCCGAATAGAACGTCATGCCCGATAGCGCAATCGACGGCACCCAAAACACCAGCGGCTGTTCCAGGCCATCGCGCCAAGGGACGTCTGCGATGCGCGGACCCTCGTAGGCGCGCCCGTAGCTGACCAGCGGCCATCCGTAGTTGCGCCCTGGCAGAATCAAGTTGATCTCATCGCCGCCATTGGGTCCGTTCTCGTTGTTGTAGATCGCGCCCGTTTGGGGATGAACCGTGAGCCCCAATTGATCGCGGTGGCCCAGCGTGTAAATCTCCGGTTTGTATCCGGGTTTGCCGGCGAAGGGATTGTCGCTGGGAATGGCGCCATCGTCGCGCAGACGCAGCACCTTTCCGTAGTCGCTGTTCGGATCTTGCGCCAGGTTGCCGAAGGCCGCGCCCGTGGTCATGTAAATCATTCCGTCGCGCGCGAACACGATGCGCGAGCCGCCGAGCACCGTGGTCCACTCGCCGGAAAAGAGGTCTTTCACGTCGCTGAGGCCGGCCCGGGTCAGGCGGCCGCGTGCCAGCGTGGTGGCCTGCTGGTTGTTCTCGCCCGGCTTGCTGTAGGTGAAGTAGAGCAGGTTGTTCTCTGCGAATTTCGGGTGCAACGCAATGTCAAACAGGCCGGCGTTGCGAACCGCGTTCACTTTCGGGATCCCGGCCAGCGGTTGCGGGTCGAGCACACCGTCGCGGACGATGCGCAGCCGGCCGGCGCGTTCCGTGATCAGCATGTTGCCATCGGGCAAAAAGGCCAGGCTCCAAGGGTGCGACAGGCCTCTGGTGACCACCACGACGCGGATCTTGTGCTGCTCGGCAGTATCGAAGACAAACGGGCCCAAGCCCAGGTCCACGTGCGGCACGCCGATGGGTGGAGGTTGCTGCCCCCAAGCCGCGGCAGCCAGCAGAAGCGGTAGGAAGCAGCGAACGCGATGCGGCATGTGGTAGACGCTATCATGAGCCGATACCGTGAGGCAAACACGTTATGATGGACACCATGCGTTTTTGGCGCGTGCTGTTGTGCATGGTTCCGGCGCTGGCTGGCGCGCAAAACTTAGCGGATGCGCTCAAGCAAGGTGAGGATGTGTTCGTCAAGACCTGCGCGGCTGGATATTGCCACGGACCCAAGGGTGCTGGCGGTGGCGCCCCGCGCCTTTCGGGACGCGGGTTCGACCAGGCCTTTATCGCGAACACGGTCTCACGCGGAGTTCCGGGGACCGCGATGGCGAGCTTCGCCATGTCGCTATCCCGCTCCGAATTGACGGCGGTGGTGGCCTATGTAGCGACCTTGAACGGCATCAGCAACCCCACGATCCCGGCGGGACGTCCCGCGGAAGAGCCCGCGGCCAGACTCTCCGGCGAAGCAGCCGGAGGGCACGACTTGTTCTTCGACGCCGTACGAAGTTTCGGCCGCTGCGCCACTTGCCACGAAGTCAACGGCGTTGGAATTCCGGTGGCCACGCCCATCGGCAAGGTGCCTGCCGATGTTGCGGCGCTGCGAGCGCTCGCGACACCCGCCGTGGGAACAGCCGCCATAGCTGGAGAACGGATGCCGGCTTTGATCGTGAGCAAGACCGCCCGCGGCGTGATCTTCTATGACCTCACCACGCCGCCGCCGGTTTTGCGAACGGTGGCGCCGGGCTCGGTCGAAACCGCGGACGGCAGCACCTGGAAACACTCGGCGGTGTTAGCGGCCTACAACGATGCCGAGCTGGCTTCGATTCTGGTCTACCTGCGCGCCGTGGTGCGGCCTTAGCCTTGCGACGGCACAACCAGCCGCGTCCTTCTGCGCTGCGGCCGCCGCGCTGCTTTTAACCACGATGCACCTCTCGGCGCATCACCCATTCGCCGCCGCGTATGACGAAAACAAGCTGGTCACGGTCTCCGGCACAGTGACCAGGTTCAAATGGACCAATCCGCGCGGCTGGCTGTACGTTTACGGAAAGGATGAAACCGGCGAGGTCGGCAACTGGAGCTTCGAAATGGGCAGCCCCAACGGCCTTCTTCACAGGGGATGCACGAGGACGGAGTTGAAGAAGGGCGATCCGGTCACCCTGGATGGCTATCGCGCGAAGGACGGCAGCCCACACCGCTAACGCACGCACCGTTACCCTGCCGGGCGGCAGGAAGCTTATTCGGCGGCTTCCAGTCCACCCCCGGCGCTCCCGTGAAGTAGCCGCTTCGAGACTGCCATAGGATTTGTCATCTTCCGGGATGGCGTGCGAAATTGGTCTCGATGATGCAGACGATCTACGAGGCTGCGGGCGGGCGCCACGCGTTCCGGAACCTGGCGCGAGCCTGGCACGCGCGATGCCTGGCGGATCCGGTTGTGAGCCACGCATTCTCGCACGGCTACCACCCCCAACACTCGGAGCGTTTGGCGGCCTACTGGGCCGAGGCGCTCGGCGGACCTTCAGACTACACCGAGTCCATGGGTGATCAGTCCAGTGTGGTTCGAATGCACTCAGGAAACGGCGAGCACGTGGAGATGGACGAGCGAGCGCAGACCTGCTTCGCGCAGGCCCTCGATGACGCCGGTTTCCCGGACGAGCCCCGTTTGCGTTCCACGCTCAAGGCCTACTTTGGCTGGGCAACGGCGGCAATGTCAGCCCACCCGGCGTCGCCAGACGACGTCCCGACTGGTCTTCCCATGGCTCGCTGGTCTTGGGACGGACCAGTGTGAGCGGTTCATTGGGCCCCACGCTCGACGGATAATTGCCTCGAAGGTCTTTCGCGACTGTGCGCAGCGCCGTGTGATCGTTGGCCGCGTTGTAGTGCGCCGCGGCCCGCCAGTGCATCGGATCCGGTTCAAAATGGGACTCCCAAAAGGGCAGCGGACATACTGTGGGAAATGCTACAGAGCGCAGGAGTGAGCCAGGACAAGGAATTAGTTAAATGAAGAAGTAGGATCTAAACTTGATAAACGAGGTGCTGGCGATGAAGGGCAAAAGAATGCTGGGGATTGCGACGATTACGGGAGTTCTCGCCTTGGCGGGCGGCTGGGCCATTTCCGCGCAGGATAAGTACACCGTGAAAGTGCCGAATGGGCTCTCGTTCTCTGAGTTCAGAGGATATGAGGCCTGGCAGGTTGTCTCCATCAGTCAGGACGGACCCCATATTGCTGCGATCCTCGCTAATCCGGTGATGATCAAGGCATACTTGGACGGCGTTCCCGGCAACGGCAAGCCTTTCCCCGACGGGGCCAAGATGGCGAAGATCCATTGGATCCCGAAAAAGATGGAGACGTTCCCCGCGGCGACGGTGCCAGGTACGCAGCATGACGTCGACTTCATGGTGAAGGACAGCAAGAGGTTCGCGGACAGCGGCGGGTGGGGATATGCCGTGTTCGACTATGACGCTCGCTCCGATGCGTTCACGCCCGGTACCTTGGCCGGCAAGCCGCCGCAGGGGAACGACGCCAAGTGTGGGTTCGCGTGCCACACGATGGTAAAGACAAGAGATTACGTCTTCACCGATTACGGGCATAGGTGAAGCGGCCAGGGGTCCTGACCCTGGCCATTTATTGCGGAGGCGCCTGCGGAGCGGAATTCAGCCGCCGGAACTGCTGGGGTGCGCCGCCGGATCGCCCGCCGGGGTCCTCGATGCGTGTTCCGTTTCCGGGGGAGGGATCCATAGTCATGTGGTACGCGCCGTCACGAGCCTCGTCCGCGAAGTCGATCGACACGTCATTGCCGATTCCCTCGATGAACTTGTAATGCCACGTTTCAAAGGGATAGAGCGCATTATCTCCGTGGAACGGTCCGCCGTCCGGATGCCGCTCGATTTCGTCAGGCGGGCCAAAGGTGATGTAGATGCTCCCGCGGTCAGTCTTCCAGCCGGGTATTCTGTTGGAAGTTCCAAACCGCTCGGTGGCGTAGGCGATCCGGCGATAGTGCTCCTCTTGGAATTCATTGCGCAGCGTGCCGGGCGTGGGATCGCGGCGCAGCCAGAACTGCTCGATGAAGTGCTCGCGTTCTCGATCGGTCTCGAGGCGCCGGAAGGCCTGCCGCTCCCCCTCGCTGATGATGTAAGCCACGTCTTCGTTGAGCCACTTCTGGTAAGGAGTCTCCGGCCGGGCCGTCGGTGTGGACTGGGCTTGCGCCAAGAGGCGAACGGGAACCTGTTCGCGATTAACCGGGGCCGGAGCACTCGATGGCGCCGCCACGATTTGCGGCGCGGAGGCGGGCGGTTTCGAGCTCCGGGCCGCCAGTACCAGACACGCCGAGATCAGAAGTAAGCCAACTGCAGGTCCCGCAGCCATTCGAGGCTGCCGGCCGCCTAAGAGACGATGCACGCGTTTCATGAGATTGCCTCCCGTCGCGGCGAGGGCGGTTTCAGCTGACATCCACCGCGACTCTTCCAAAGTGGTCAACGCCGCGGCGTAGCCGTGAGCGTCGCCGGTGAGCGCGACCACGACGTCATCACAGCAGTTTTCGCGCTCGGCGCGCACTTGCGCCGAGATCCACCAGACCGCCGGATGATAAAACAACAGTCCTTCTACGAAGCTCTGCGCAAGATTCACCAGGTAGTCACAGCGGCGGATGTGCGCCAACTCGTGGATCAGAAATGCCTCCACGTGCTCGGCTGGAAACCCGGTGAGCAGGCCCAGCGGCATCAGAATCACAGGCCGGAAGAATCCGATCACCACCGGCACTTCGGTTAAGCCGGATTCGAGCATGAGGACGGGCCGCGAAATCCGCAGGCGCTGCTGAATCTCGCGCAGCCGCCGCTGCCAGGCCGGTTCCGCAGTGCACACCGCCACGCGGCGCATCCGCTCGGCAGCCACCCAGCCGACGAAAGCACGCAAGTACCATAGCGCGGCGCCGGCTATCCAGATGGGCGTGAGCCACGGCAAGAAGTTCGTCCACGAGTGGGGCGCGGAAATTGTCCCAGCATCTGCCGGCAGCGGCAGCGGAATTGCAGCGGCGCTTGCGGCAGCGGGTGCGCGCGTGGCAGTGAACTACTCGTCTGACAAGACAGGCGCCGAACGAGTGGCTCAGACGACCATCGACAGCGGGGGTGAAGCGATTGCGATCGGGGCCGACGTGTCCAAGGCCGCGGAGGTTGCGCGGCTGTTCAAAGAAGTCGATACCGCCTTCGGAAGGCTCGACGTTCTGGTTAACAACGCTGGGGTCTTCCGCTTCGGTGCTTTAGCGGAGATCACCGAGGAGAGCTTTCACGTTCACTACAACGTCAACGTGCTCGGGTCGATTCTCATGGTGCAGAAGGCGATCAAGCGCTTCGGTAACGCCATCGCGCCCGGTCATACCGAGACCGAAGGCAATATCGCTGCGGGGACCTTTGACGGAGGCGCCGGCTCTCGACTGGCGAGCAAGACACCGTTCGGCCGGCTCGGTCGCGTCAAGGATATCGCGCCGCTGGCAGTTTTCCTGGCATCGGACGAATCAGCCTGGATTACCGGAGAGGTCATTCGGGCCGCAGGCGGCCTTGTTGTGGCGACCTGAGCGTGTTCTCCTGCTCGGGAGATTCGCTGTTTTTCGACCAGCGCGAATGAAAGCTTAATTGAACGCCTCTGGGGCAACCCCCGCCACAAGCTGACTTGCCGGTCCACCGGCCGCAGGCCCGGTTTCCCGACGATTCGCCTTGTGTGCCAGCAGCCACGATATGTTATGCATATGGGTAAAGGCTCGTCGAGCCTGATCGCATCGGGTGAAATTTCGGTGCTATGCCGAAGCTCCTTCTTATCACCGCATCTGCGGATGAGATCCGCCGAGCACGAAGTTCACGCTTCCTGAACTTCCAGCAAATAACGATGCCCTATCTGGCCGCGCGGGTTCCCTCCGAGTGGCACGTATCTCACGTTGATGAAGAGGCGGAACGTATCGATTGGGGGTATCGCCCCGACGTGGTCGGGATTACCTTTCATACGCCGAGCGCTCATCACGCCTACGATCTCGCGGCGCGGTTCCGGGCGCAAGGAGTGTGCGTCGTAATGGGTGGGCCGCACGTAACGTTGATGCCGGACGAGGCCAGCCAACATGCTGACGTGATCTTTGTAGGGGAAGCCGAAGGCCTCTGGGAGGCGTTCTTAAGTGGCTTCCTGACGGGAAGCTATGGCCGCGTATACCGGCAGGCCGGCCCTGTCTCTCTGGAGGGCGCGCCCATGGCACGAAGGGCGCTCTTCCATCGCAACGACTTCACAAACGGTGTCCTATTTGCCACGAGGGGATGCCCGAACCGGTGCGACTTCTGTTCGATCGTTACGATGTACCAACACGGATTGCGTAAACGGCCGATCGCTGAGGTTGCGGCCGAGTTCGGTTCCTTCCACGGGAAAAGAATCATCTTTTGGGATGACAACATCGCCGCGGATAAGGAATATGCGAAACAGCTGTTTCGTGCGATCGCGCCTTATCGCAAGTGGTGGAGCAGCCAGGCCACGATTCACGTTCAGGACGACGAGTTTCTGGACGCCGCCGCCAAGAGTGGGTGCAAGCAGTTATTCCTTGGCTTGGAGTCGGTTTCCCAGTCCAGTATGAAAGAGGTACGCAAAGGATTCAACTGCGTGGCAGACTACGCCCGCATTATCAAACGCGTCCACGCGCATGGGATTGCCATTCAAGCCGGGATCGTCTTTGGGTTTGACCATGACACCGCAGCGATCTTCAGGCAGACGCTGGATTTCCTGGAAGAGACCGGTGTCCAAAACGCGACGTTCAATATCTTGACACCATATCCGGGCACCCCACTGTTTCAGAGGCTGGAATCGCAGGGGCGCATCCTTACTCGAGATTGGCGAAAGTACAACGGACGAACGGACGTGGTGTTTCGGCCGAGTCAAATGAGTGTGGACGATCTTTTGGCGGGTCTCCAATACGCGAACCAGCGTTTCTATTCTCTCTCCAGCGTGGTCAAACGTCTCAAGCGTTCGCCTGTTCAGATATGGTGGACTCTGCCATTGAACCTGGCGTATGCCTTCTCATTGGCCAGGGTCCAATTGGGACTCTTGCCGGTCGCAGCCGCGCGACGGCCAAGGGTTCCGGCCGAATGATGCGCAAAACCGAGTTGGCCGGCCTGAAGCCGGCGGTAGCGAACGACCAGCAGCTCGCCATGTCCGCCCGTCGGAGCGCCGCCCTTCCAAATCCCGCTAATCATGCAGCCGCACGCGGCCTGTGGTAAGGTAACGTTTCACACAAGTGGCCGGGCTCATCGAAGATCTTCGCTACGGGTTGCGCACGCTGGCGAAGAGCCGCGGATTTGCCCTGGTCGCGATGCTTTCCTTGGCCCTTGGGATCGGCGCGAACACCACCATCTTCACCTTCATCAACGCCATTTTCCTGCGCCCTCTGCCCGTGACGGAGCCCGCGCGCCTCGCGGCTGTCTTCACCCTCGACCCGCGCATCCCCGGCTATCTGCTCTGCTCCTATCCGAACTACAAAGACTACCGCGATCAGAACCAGGGGTTCTCTTCCCTGCTCCTCTACGCCAGCGTGGTCGGCAGCATGACGGGCGGCGACTCGCCGCAGCCGGTCACGTTCCAGATTGTCTCCGGCAATTACTTTCAGACGCTCGGTGTGGCGCCGGTGGTGGGCCGGGCTTTTCTGCCGGATGAAGACTCGAGCCCCGGAGCCAATCCCGTCGCCGTGATCAGCCACGCGTTGTGGATGCGGCAATTCGGCGGCGATCCGCTCATTGTAGGGCGCAATCTGCCGCTCGATGGCCACAACTTCCGGATCGTGGGCGTGGCGCCCGATGGCTTTCAGGGATTGAACCTGCTCAGCCCGTCCGAGATCTGGGTGCCTATGATGATGTATACGCAGCTATACCCGGACACTTCCTGGGTAAGCCAGCGCCGCGCCTTGCTGTTCACGGTGGTGGGCCGGTTAAAGCCGGGTGTCAGCGTCCAGCGGGCGGAAGCGCAGATGCGCAGCGTGGCGCAGGAACTCGAGCGCCTGTACCCGCGGGACAACGAGGGGCGCCGCCCGAAGCTGCTGCCGCTGTCGGAGAGCGCGATCCATCCGGGCACGCGCTCCGCGATGACGGAGTCGGGCATGGTGCTCATGATTGTCGCGGGGCTGGTCCTTTTGATCGCGTGCAGCAACGTGGCCAATCTGCTGCTGGCGCGGGCAACAGGCCGCAACCGGGAGATTGCCGTCCGCGTGGCGCTAGGCGCGGGCCGTTGGCGGCTCATCCGGCAATTGCTGACCGAAAGCACGCTGCTGGCGCTCGCCGGCGGCGCCGTCGGTCTGGCGGTGGCTTCCTGGGCGCGGCAGGTGCTTTGGTCATTGCGGCCGCCGCAACTCACCGCTGCCATCTTTCGCATCGACCTCGACGCCCGCGTCCTGGCATTCACCTTCGCCATATCCCTGCTGACGGGAATTCTCTTCGGCCTGGTTCCGGCCCTGCGCGCAACCAAGCCCGATCTGTCCACCGATCTGAAAGACCGCACCGGCCAACCGGCCTTCGGCTGGAGTGGAAAACGCGCGCGGTCCACGCTGGTGGCTGTCGAAGTGGCGCTGTGCGTGGTGGCTCTGGTAGGAGCCGGCCTGTTCATCCGCAGCTTGCGCAGCGCTGAACAACTGGACCCCGGCTTCGACGCCGAACACGTCGGCATGATTTTCTTCAACGTGGGCGACCTGGGATACGACGAAGCGCGCGGCCGCGAATTTCAGCGCCGCGTGCTCGAGAAGGCGGCCCAAGTGCCCGGCGTGGCCTCGGCCGCGCTCTCGCGCGACAACCTCTTTCGCATCTCTCTGGCGCGCACCGTGACGCTCGATGACGATCCGGATGCGGGCAAAGGGCGCCTCATCCTGATGAGCCCGGTTTCGTCGAATTACTTTCGCACTACCGGTATTCCGCTGATGCGCGGCCGCGATTTCAACGAACTCGACGGCCCCAATGCGCCGCGCGTGGCGGTGATTAATGATGTGGCCGCGGCCCGCTACTGGCCGAACCGGGATCCCATCGGCCACCGGCTGCGTTTATACGGCACCGATTATTCGCTCGAAGTAATCGGCGTGGCGAGGAAGGCCACGTACATCGCGGTGGGCGAGGCGCCGCAAGCCCTGATCTACACCGCATTCGCGCAAGATTACGGCGCGACGGCAGCGCTGGTATTCCGTACCACTGCCGACGTGGAGGCGGTGCTGGCGAATGTCACGCGCGAGGTGCAGACGCTTGAGCCGCACCTGCTCCTGCACGCGCAAACCGTCCGCTCCGTGATTCTGGCGTCGCTGTGGGCGCCGCGCCTCTCGGCGGCCCTGCTCGGGGTATTCGGCCTGTTGGGATTGCTTCTGGCTGCTGTCGGGATCTACGGGGTGATCTCGTATTCCGTCAACCAGCGAACGCGCGAAATCGGAGTCCGCATGGCGCTCGGTGCAACCGCGACCGATGTCCAAATAATGATCCTGCGCGAGATGATGCAATTGGTGACGATCGGCGTGGTGATGGGCCTGGGGGTCTCGCTGGTCGCCTCGCGTGCGATTCGCAGCTTGCTCTTCGTCACCGGACTTGCTGACGCCACCACGTTTGTCCTGGTTCCCGCGGTGCTGGTGCTGGTGGCGATGCTGGCATGCTGGATCCCACTGCATCGCGCCACACACATCGATCCATCGAAAGCCTTGCGCGACGAGTAGACGCGCTATTTCTAGATTCGCGTCCAGACCAGATCCCAGGCCTCGCGCCGTTCCGCAAAGCCCGTGATCCGGCCCGCGGCGTCGCGCTGGATGATCATCCGATACCGCGGTTTACCGGGGACAAACAATACGTCGGGTGCTTCGGCGCGCAGCGCCTCTGGCTTACGGCCGGTCTGTTGCCCCTCCAGGTGGCCGTCTTTGAGGCGAATTTCGTAGCTGATTTCGGGCGTCAGCGAGTAGCGGCCTACGTAAGCTTCGGCTTGCTTAGCCGGGAGGTTGATGGAGGGCGGGTCAGTCCGCAGCGCCAGAACCTGGCTGGCCAGCAGACGCCAGCCAGCGCTCGACTGGACCCAAGTGTCCGTGGTCCGGTACTGGCAGTGCAGTTGGTGGCCGTGATAGTTTTCCGATTCATCTTCGATGTGAGTGGCCACCGCTACGCTGCCGTGCACCGTCACGTGGAAATCGGTCACTTTGATATGACCGGAAATGCCCGCCGGAAATGGCTTGATCTGCGAAATCATTTCGGGCTTGCGGAAGAGCTCTCCATCTTCGGTGCTAATGCTGACGTCCGGGTCCAGATACGTGTCCCATATGGATGCTGTGCCGGGGATGAGCGCATCAAACAATTCCTGCGTCTGCTTCTGCAGGATCGCGGCGATGTCACCTGAGCTGCTGCGTTGGGCGGGTAATGAGAGCGCCGCCAATAGGCCCAAGATGAAAACGCAAGGGCATCTCTGCATGCCTTAGGATCGCACGTCAATGTAGGGCAGACGATCGGTTTATGTCGTCTGCCGGGCTTCGCAGACCGCTGAAAAGCGACGGTCTGCGCCACTCAATCCGTCGAGCTGCCGCGTTGCGCCGTTAGTGAAAGCGCCGCCAATAGGCCGCAGATGAAAACGCAAGGACATGTAGGGCAGACGATCGGTTTATGTCGTCTGCCGGGCTCCGCTGACCGCCGAAAAGCGACGGTCTGCGCCACTCAATCCGTCGAGCTGCCGCGTTGCGCCGGTAGTGAAAGCGCCGCCAATAGGACGGAGACAAAAAACGCAAGCGCATGTAGGGCAGACGATCGGTTTATGTCGTCTGCCGGGCTTCGCAGACCGCCGAAAAGCGACGGTCTGCGCCACTTAATCCGCAACACTGCACTAGAATCAGATTTGGTCCTCGTTCAAAACGTTTCCAAGCGGTATCGTCTGTACCGGCGGCCGTCCGACCGGCTGTGGGAACTGCTGCCCGGCAGCCGGCCGCGGCATCACGATTTCTGGGCATTGCGCGACATCAGCTTTGCGCTCGAGAACGGCGAGACGCTCGGCATCGTGGGGCCGAACGGTTCCGGCAAGAGCACGCTTCTCGAAATCGTCAGCGGAATTTTGCAGCCCACTTCGGGACGCGTGGTCACCCGCGGCCGTGCCGCTGCCCTGCTCGAATTGGGCGCCGGCTTCAACCCCGAATTCACCGGCCGCGAGAACGTGTATCTCAATGGCGAGATCATGGGGCTCAGCCGCATCGCGATTGAGAAAGCCATGCCCTCCATCGAAGCGTTCGCCGAGATCGGCGAATTCATGGAGAGGCCGGTAAAAGAGTACTCGAGCGGCATGTATGTGCGGCTGGCATTTGCCACTGCCATTCACGTAGAGCCTGAGGTGCTGATCGTGGATGAGGCGCTGGCGGTGGGGGATGCGGTGTTCGCCAATCGATGCGTGCGGAAGTTTGAGGAGCTGCGCGAGCGCAAGGTCACGGTGCTGTTCGTATCGCACGATCTGGGCCTGGTGAAGCAGCTTTCCAATCGCGCCATTCTCATGCTCGGCGGCCGCATCGAGGCCGAAGGCACGCCCAACGACGTGATCAATCGCTACATCGGACTGGTTCTCGAAAAGCAGGCGTCGCAGGTGCGCAAGGACGGGCGTCTGCGCGCCAGCCATCGGCACGGCGATGGATCGAGCGAAGTGTTGAGTGTCGAGATCCTCAATCGACGGGGCGAGGCCGTGGAATCGTTTGCCAGCGGCGAGTGCATCACCATCCGCGTCCGATCCCGTTTTCACTCCGCCGTCACCGACCCGATGGTCGGCATTCTCATCCGCACGCGCATCGGCATGGAAGTGTACGGCACCAACACGCGCGTGGAAGACCGGCAACTCGGCGACCTGCGGGCGGGCGACGAGTTGCAAGTGAACTTTCAGATGGAATGCTGGCTCACACCGCAGCCCTACACACTCACGGTGGCGACCCAGAACCCCGACGGGACCAGCCACGACTGGCTGGATGACGCGGTGGCGTTTGAAGTAGTCGACCGGCGCGGTGCGGCGGGCGTCGCCAACTTACGGGCGCAGATTGAATGGCGCGTGTCACGGTAAAGGTGCACCCGCGCGCTCGTCGCACCGCGATCCACGGGCGGCTTGGCGACGCGTACAAGCTCGATTTGGCTGCCCCTCCGGTGGATGGCAAGGCGAACGAAGAGTGCGTGCGGTTCTTTGCGGAGCTGGCCGGTGTGCCGCGCTCGCGAGTGCGCATCGTCACGGGAGCCACCGGCCGCGTGAAGGTGGTGGAGGTGGAAGGAATCACCCAGGAGGAGATCGAGCGCCGGCTCGAGTAACGGCCCGCGTGGGGCCAGGCCTTCCGGCCTGCCGCCGGGCTTCTGCCCGGCGCTGTCGCGGATCAATCCCATCTCTTCACACGCGGCCACATCGCACTGAGCGGCTGCTTCGGGCCACGGCAATAGAACACGTCGAAGTGTTCGTAGGGCATGGAGAACGGGTGATGCACTCTGCCCACCTTTTGAACCGACGCGAACAGTGACTCTAGTTGGCGCTGGCTGTCATCCATAACGATCATGCTTTCGCCGGAGTATCCACGCGGTCCCCAAAGGAAATAGTTTTGATGTCCGCTGATCGCCGGTGGCAGCCCGTAGCGCGGGCCGAATAGATCAATGGCTCCGGCCTGTCCATAGTTCTGCGCGAAAATCGCGGTCTTCTCGCGGAGGCCGGGCGGCAGGCGGTTATACACGTAAGCCACCGTAGCCGCCATCTCGGGCCAGCCGAATTGGTCGGCGAAGATTTGCGGCAATGGACCGAGGCGGTGTGTTTCGATCGGCGGCGGGGCAAGGTGCAGGGCCTGGGTGTAGCGGATGTAGGTTTCCGGCGAAAGCACGGGTATTGCCAGCGGCGCGAGTACGGCGCCCGTTGTGGCCATCAATACAGGCCCGGCGAATTTCCAGCGCGCGAGACTTGGCTTGCTGAGCCAACCCTCCCATGCCACGCCACCGGCGGCGAACAACACCGGGAACGCAGGATAGAGATAGTAGATGCGCGGGCTGAGAGCCATGATCACCACCGCGGTGAACACCCATGCCCAACCGAGCGCGCGGAACGGCTTCCCTGCCTTCGAGAAATAGAACACGAGACCCGCCAGCCAGATGGGCACGTTGAGCGGATGCATGGTGAGCGCTTCCTGGCCGAGGAACGCCAGGGGACCCAAGGGGACATCGCGTCCGACGCGCCGGATGTTGGCCTGCAGTTCGAGGAACGGAAAGTGATGCTGAACGTTCCACAGCAGATTCGGCAGGAACAGCAGAAACGCGATGGCGCCGCCAACCCAGATCCACGGGCGGGCCAGTGCGCTACGCTGGGGACTCAGCAAGACGCCAAGGACCAGTCCCGCTCCGAACAAGCCCATCGAGTATTTGTTCTCCAGCCCGACTCCTGCCAGGACGCCGAACCAGATCCACAGCCGCTGGTCGCGGGTCTTGATGATGCGCAGAACAAGCCAGGCACAGCCCATCCAGAAGAGCGGCTCAAAGGCATTCATGGTGAGCAGATTGTCGAGGCTCAGAAAGCCCGGCGCGATGAGGACGGCCAGCGCCGCCAAGCCTTGGGCAAACCACTTGCCGCCCATTTCGCGCGCGATCATGCCCGCGAGCGCGACCACGCCCGCTCCTGCAACCGCCGGCAGGAAGCGGATGGCCGCGAGCGACTCGCCGAGCACGGAACGGGTGAGCCACGTGATCCCGGCGATCAGTGGCGGCTGATCGACATATCCCCAATCCAGATGCCGGCTGCAAGCGAGGTAGTACAACTCGTCGATGAAGTAGCCGTAGTGCTGGTTGGCATAAAGGTGGAGCAGAAGCTTGCACGCGGCGAGGTACAGAACTACATTGCGAGCGAGGCGATCGGCATCCATGGGGGCAGCGTTAGCGAGGCAGCATCGGGGACGGCAACGCTTGTGGCCGCAGCCCTTCGGCCATCACCAGCCACGATCCATTCGGCAGCACGGCTTGCAGCGCGATTATTTCGACGATGGGCGGATTCGGCCAACGCGGCCACGTCTGCAAGGGGCCGTAAAGGAACGTGGCGTCTTTCAATTGGAACATTGCTCCGGCCGACTCGCTCGACAGTCTGACAGTACCGTTATGCGCCGATTTGAGAGTACCGGAAGTGGCGATCGATCCGCTTTGCGAAATGAAGAGAATGCCAATCTCCTTGCCGCTGGCCTGCCAGGTGGAAAAGATCCGCCAGGCCTGATCGGTGGGGATCTGGTTCTCGTGAATTGCTTCCTTCATGTGGCCAGAATACACTGTTTCGTAGCGTGCAACTCGAACACATCCAAAGTGAACTCGCCAGGCAGAAGCTCGATGGCTGGCTCTTCTTCGATCACCACCAACGCGACCCGCTGGCGTACCGCGTGCTCGGACTGCCCAACCGCATGGCTACCCGGCGCTGGTATTACTTCATCCCCGCGCACGGAAAACCGGCAGGACTCGAACACCGCGTGGAGCCGGGCATGCTGGCCACACTGCCGGGCGAGAAGATTCCGTATTCGAGCTGGACCGAGCAAGTGGCGGGGCTGCGAAAGCTCCTGAGCGGGCAACGGCGAGTGGCCATGCAGTATTCTCCGAACTGCGCCATTCCGTATGTGGCGATGGTGGATGCCGGCACGGTGGAACTGGTGCGCAGCGTCGGTGTGGAGGTGGTCAGCTCGGCCGAGCTGGTACAAACCTTCGAGGCGCGCTGGAGTCCGGAGGCGCTGGAGACACACCTCGAGGCGGGGAGGCGTGTGGATCGGGTGCGGGCGGCTGCGTTTGATCTGATCCGCGAGCGCACACGCAGCGGCGCCGGGTTGCAAGAGTTTGAGGTTCGACAGTTCATCCTCGATTCGTTCCGCAAGGCCGGGATGGTTACCGACCATGGGCCGATTGTGGCCGTAAACGCCAATGCGTCGAACCCGCACTACGAGCCTTCCCAACAGGCTTCTTCACCGATTCGCCCGGGCGATTTCGTGTTGCTCGATATGTGGGCCAAGCTCGACCGACCCGATGCGGTCTATTACGACATCACGTGGACTGGTTTCTGCGGCGATCAACCGACCGACGAGATGCGGAACGTGTTTGCGGTGGTGACAGGCGCGCGCGATGCGGCGATTCAGCGGGTGCAAGAGGCGGTCTCTGCCGGCCGGCCGCTGTGCGGGTTTGAAGTGGACGATGCGGCGCGCGGCTTCATCGGCCAACGCGGCTTCGCTTCCTATTTCACGCACCGTACCGGACACTCGATCGGGCAGGAGGTCCATGGCAACGGCGCCAACATGGAC
>DATJAK010000235.1:0-20672 GCA_035516375.1 Bryobacteraceae bacterium | reverse complement strand
CAGGCGGCTCAATTGTTCGGGCGTAGCGGGGCGCGGCGACAGCTTGGTGACGCGATGCTGCGGCAAGGTGCCCTCGACCAATGCCGGGATGTCGGAACTCGAATAGCCGATGTCCCGCAAGCCGTTGGGGAGTTTCAGGCGCTCGATGAACCACGTGATGCGCTCGGAGAGAATCCGCCCGGCGTCCTCGCATCGGCAGCGGGAAACGTCGACACCCAGGGCCTGGGCCGCCTCCAAATGCCGCTCTGGAGAAGCCGAAGCGGTAAAACGAAAGACGGCGGGTGCATTCAGCACCACCGAATAGCCGTGCGGCACCAGCGGGTGATCCACCTCGTATCCCTCGGTTCGATAGCCCTTCACCATTCCGGACACGGGGTACGACATGCCGTGCGGCAGATGCACTCCCGCGTTGCCGAAACCGACGCCGGCGTACGAGGCTGCGAGCAGCATATTGGCGCGGGCCTCATCGTCTCCCGGATCTTCCACCTCCCGGACCAGGTATTTCGCGACCATGCGCAGCGCTTCGAGCGACCAGACGTCGCTGATGGGATTGGAACCCTGATACGCCGGGCGCAACGCCGGTCGCTCCGGGCGGGGACGCTCGGCGAACGGCATCGCCGTGTACGACTCGATCGCGTGGCTCAGCACATCCAACCCGGTCGAGGCCGCCACCTGGCGCGGCATCGTGCGCGTGTTCTCGGGGTCCAGAAGCCCCAGCGTCGGTTTGAGTAACCGGCTGGCGATTCCCGTCTTGGCGTGCATCTTAGTCAAATCGAAAATAGAAACGCCGGTGGTTTCGCTGCCGGTCCCCGCCGTGGTTGGAATCGCAATCAATGGCTTGAGCGGGCCCGGTACCGGCAGTCCCTTGCCGATCGGCGGGTTCACGTAATCGAGAAAATCTTCCGGCGGGTACGTGGTGTATAGGTTCACCGCCTTCGCCGTGTCGATGACCGAGCCGCCGCCCACTGCCACGATCGCGTCCGGCTTGGTTTCACGTCCAAAGGCGATGGCGTGCAGAAACGACTCGTCAGTGGGCTCGATGCGCACTCGATCGTAGAGCACATACCCAACATGGTTGTCGTGGAGTGATTCGAGCACCGTTGTGACGGGCCGCATGCGGCTCAGCAGCGGATCGGTGACCACCAAAACGCGCCGCCCACCTAACCCGGCCAGATCCATTCCCACCTCGCGCGTGACTCCGGCGCCAAAACGGACGCTCGAGGTGGCCATCTCAAAGGCGATTTCGTTTGCCATGTGACAGTACTTTTTGCGAAGCTATCGCGTTGAAATTATACGTAATCCGCGGGCAATCCGGGGAAATCCGAATGCGGGTTCTGGTACGACGGGGGTACGTTGGGGTCTTTCCATGAATGAGCGTTTCATTACATGATGCATTTGCGGCTCCAAGTAGTCCTTCACTCGGTGACAACCACAGTTGACTCACTTCGGAGCCGCCCTTCTGGAATTGCCAGACTGAACCTGAACCTGACTCCTCACCGCCGGGGTATCTGCCATTGACCCCGGCGGATTTTTTCCTTTTCTCACAGCTTGCGAAGTACGGTACTGAAAATGGTACTGCCTTGACTCGATCTCCATCACCGTCCGTGACAATCTGATGAACAGGAGATTCTCATGGGTGCCCGGCCTGCTCGCTCTGTCGCGAAGACTCTTCACTATTGCAAGACCTGCCTTCGGGAAACCACGCACGAAATCCACCAGCATGGCGGCCTGGAGACTGCCAACTGCGTCCCGTGCATGGAGCGGTCCATCAGCTACGAGTTAGATCGGGAATAGGAAGGTGTGGGGTCAGCCCTTCCGGGCTGCCGCCGCGCTTCCGCGCGGCGCGCCGGGCAGAAGCCCGGCGGCGGGCCCAAAAGGCCCGACCCCACGCCGGCAATCACCACGACGCGTAGAGCCCACGAATCGCGAGGGCGATCGCAATCATCGGGACAGTTTGTTAGGAGGTGGGCGCCGCTTACACGCGCTGGCCGGCCGCAGGGATGCGGTGCAATTCTTGGTGCAGATACAAACGCTTGCGTAGCACGCTCCGCTGTTCCAGGGCCTGAGTCAAGAGTGCCGTGGCCAGTTCATCGGCGCTCGGCTCGGAGCCGTTCAGCTGCTCCTTGGTGTCAATCAGGTCATTACTGGCGGAGATGTACTCCAACAGCAGTTCGGAGCAGCGCGTGCATTCGGTTTGGATGGTTGCGGTCACGAGCCCATTATGCGGTGACCCGTAATTCGATTAAAGTTCTATGGGTACAGGACGGGTACCAGAAGTGCTACTGGCGCGGCCGCCGGTGAAGGCGCATGCCACTTCGGCCATGAAACGCGCCATCTCTTCTTTGACTTGCGTGTGAGGCTTCTGGCCCACGTTGAAATAGAGAATTACTTCATCGAAACCAGCGGCTTCCACTTTTTGGAGGGTCGATATGATTTGCGCCGGCGTACCTAGCAACACCGAATTCTCGGTGAGATCCTCGGGCCGGACATTTTGCAGCCGATCGACGATGCCGGTGAAGTAACGGTAGCTGGGCGGCGCGGTCCGTGGATCGCCGGGAAACGCCGCGATCACGCACTCTTTGTAATAGCGAATCTGCCGGGCTCGGGCCGCGTGTTCTTGCGCCGCATTGTCCGCGAAGTGGATGAAATAGCTGCACATCAGGCGGCCCGGCTGGTTGCCGTGCCGCGCGCAGGTTTCCTGGTAGAGTTGCGCTACTTGTTCCAGGCCGCCGAAACTGAGGGCGGCGGCGAACGGCGCCACGATCAGTCCGCAGCCAAGCCTTCCCGCGAGTTCGATCGAGGGCTTGGAGAATGATCCCACATACGCCGGAATCGGCCGCTGGATTGGTTTGGGCGTAATCGCGACGTTGTCGAATTGGTAGTACTTGCCGTGATGCGAAATCGGCCCGTCGCTCGACCACAAGCGGCGCACCAGTTCCATCCCTTCCTCGAAAAGCGCCTGGTTCTCGTCGAACGACACATTGAAGGGTCCGTATTCCCGGCGGTCGTATCCGCGGCCCGCCGCGAAATCCACGCGGCCGCCGCTGAGCAGATCAAGCGTCGCCCACTGCTCGGCCACGCGGATCGGATGGTGCAGCGGCAGAACAGTCACTGCGGGAGCGAGGCGTATCCGCCGCGTCCTCGCCGCGACATTGGCAAGCACCAGATCGGGGCAGGAAAGCACGCCGAGGGTGCTGAAATGATGTTCGCCAATCCAGGCGGAATGAAGGCCTACCTCTTCGGCGTAGATCGCTTCATCGAGAATATCCGCCACGAACTGATTGGCGTGGCGTTGATTGTTTTCGTAGTGATTGTCGCTGAGGGTGAAGTAGCCGAAATCCACGGAAGACCTTAGCGGCTGGATGCGCTGACCAGGTATACCGCGGTCTCCGCGAGCAGATTGGGCCGGAAGTTCATCTTGCGGCCGGCGGAAAGGAAGTAACGCCGCTCCACCCGGATACCCTCCAACGTGACGAGCTCCTCAAAATCCTGCACCGTCAGGATGTGAATGTTGGGCGAATCGAACCAGGTATGGGGAAACAGCTTGGTGATGGGCGCGCGGCCTCCGAACAGCAGCGACAGGCGCATCCGCCAATGGCCGAAATTCGGAAATGCGACGATCGCCCGGCGGCCGATGCGTAGCATTTCGCGTAGCACGGTCCGGGGATGGTGCGTTTCCTGCAGCGTCTGACTAAGGATCACGTAATCGAATGCGCCGTCCGGATAATCGGCCAGTCCTTCATCGATGTCGCCCTGATAAACCGAGACACCGCGGGCGATCGCGCGTTGCACTTTGGCGCTCGAGATTTCGACTCCGCGCGCATCCACACCCTTGTTTTCGGCCAGCCATTGCAGCAAATCGCCATCGCCGCAACCGAGGTCCAGAACCTTAGAGCCGGGCTCGACGATTTCGCCGATGATGGCGTAATCGCTGCGGCCGAGCAGTTCCCGGACGAACGGTTGCGGTTTGGGAACCTGGGCCGTCATTGCGCCTTCTCGTAGGTCGAGGCCAGGAAGCCGCGGATCAGGTCGGTCTGCTCGGCTACATCTACCAGAAACGCGTCGTGACCGTAGTTGGATTGCAATTCCACATAGGCTACGTCGCAGTTGCGGGCGCGCAGTGCTCGCACAATTTCCTGCGACTGGTAGCTCGGGTAGAGCCAATCGGAGCTGAAGCTGATCACCAGGAAGCGCGCCCGCGCCGTTTCGAACGCCGCCGCCAGGCTGCCGTGCCCGTTTACCAGGTCGAAATAATCCATCGCCTTGGTGATATAGAGATACGAATTGGCGTCGAAACGGTTCACAAATTCGCTGCCGCGGTAGCGCAGGTAGCTCTCGACCTCGAAATCCACGTCGAAGTCGTAACCGAAGTTCTCCTTGCCGCGCAGTCTTCGCCCGAACTTCTCGCGCATCGAGTCGTCGCTCATGTACGTGATGTGCCCGACCATGCGCGCCACGGCCAAACCACGCGCCGGCGGCTTGTCGCTGTAGTAGTTGCCATCGTTCCAATCGGGATCGGCCATAATGGCCTGCCGGCCCACTTCGTTGAACGCGATCTGTTGCGCGCTGTGGCGCGTAGTGCATGCAATCGGGATGGCGCTCACCACTCGATCGGGATACGAAACTGCCCATTCGAGTGCCTGCATCCCGCCCATGGAACCGCCCGAGACGCAAAGCAGGCGCTCGATCCCCATGGAATCGATCAGCATTTTCTGCAGCCGCACCATGTCGCCGATCGTGATTACCGGAAACGTCATGGCATACGGGCAGCCCGTCGCCGGATTGATTGAGGCGGGACCCGTACTTCCACGGCACCCGCCAAGCACGTTGGCGCAGATGACGAAGTAGCGGTTGGTGTCGAAAGCCTTGCCCGGCCCGATCATGTTGTCCCACCAGCCGGGCTTGCCGGTTACATGGCTGATCCCGGCCGCGTGCGCGTCCCCGGAGAATGCATGCAGAACCAGGATGGCGTTGCTTTTCCGCGCGTTCAACTCGCCGTACGTCTCGTAGGCAACCTCCACTGGCGCGAGCGTGGCGCCATTGTCCAGAGGCATGCAATCGAACCGGACAACGTTGGATTCGACGATCATTACAGAGAGTTTCCCATCATAACAAAAGCCTTGACAGCTCCTCCGCAGGCTGTGTTGAGACCCCACTGCTTCCTGGGAAACAGCGCGACTCCGAGCCTGAGTTACACCAACTTCATCACCAGCGACCAGGGGCTCACCAATGGCTGGGGCATCCCGCTAGTCCTTGATGCCTTTTGTTACCCGCCCAGTACCCGCCTTACTTGTTCGCCAACCGCGGGACAGCCATATTGAAACCACCGGACCGCATGCCGTCGTCCGGCAGGAGGCCAATATGGGTTCCAACCGCTCGACGTCCCACGCGATGTATCAGCCATCTGGCGCCGCCCAAGCCGCCGGTATGCAAAGTGAATGCTACGTCGAACCGGCTCCCGTGGTCGAAGTTTTGCTCGACCAGCTGCGCTACCTGCTCAGCCACAAGGGCGCTTCCTGTGCGGCTGACTGCGCGGATTGTGAACGCCTCGCGGGCGCCCAGAGCTGGCTGCTGCTGCCCTTCCGCGCCACCGCGACGCAAGGTGCGCGGCCGCCGGCAAACACCTATTTGGCCGAGGCCATCGCCAAGGCGCGTTTATGACATCCCGGTTCCTGATGTGCCGTCCGCAATACTTCGACGTGAGTTACGTCATCAATCCCTGGATGGCCACCAACGTCAATTGTGTGGCGCATTCGCAGGCGCACGCGCAATGGTCCACCCTGCATCGCAAGATGGAAGATGCTGCCCAGGTGGAGTTGATCGAGCCGGAGCCCGGTCTGCCGGATATGCCCTTCACCGCCAACGCGGGATTAGTAGTAGGAAATACGGCCATCGTGAGCAATTTTCGCCACCCGGAGCGTCAGACCGAAGAGCGGCATTTCGAGCGCTGGTTTAGTGACTATGGTTACGCGGTTCAACGTCTCGCGCGCTCAATTCCCTTCGAAGGCGCGGGAGATGCGCTCCTCGATCGGGAGCGAGGCTGTGTGTGGATGGGCTATGGCCATCGAAGCTCTCGCGAAGCGGGCGCCCACATACAAAAGATGCTCGGGCTCGAAGTGATTCTGCTCGAATTGACGGACCCGCGCTTCTATCACTTGGATACGTGCTTCTGCCCTCTCCCGCGTGGATTTGTCATGTATTATCCCGGCGCTTTCTCCGAAGCCTCCCAAGCTTTGCTCCGCACCAGAATCCCAGCCGAACAAGCAATTCTGGTGGGCGAAGAGGATGCCATCCAATTCGCGTGTAACGCGGTGAATATTGACAACCAGCTGATTCTGAATGGCGCGAGCCGGAGCCTGGTCGCGGGCCTGTCACATGCGGGATTCCAGACCGAACAGTCTCCGCTGTCGGAGTTTCTGCGCGCTGGCGGCGCGTCCAAGTGTCTGACGCTGCGCCTGGAAGAGCCCCTGTAACCTAATCGGCTTGAGCACTACAATAACTCTCAGGCCGATGCGTCCCGCTGTTTCGTTTCTCCTTCTGGCTTCGCTGTTTGCTTCCGAGCCCGCGTACCGGCAGGCGGTTCCCGACTACCGCTATCAATTCCCGCGCGATCATTTCGACCATCCCGAATTTCGCACCGAGTGGTGGTATTACACCGGTAACCTGCGCACGCATAGCGGCGCGCGTTACGGATTCGAGCTGGTGTTTTTCCGGCTGGCGCAGCATCGCGGCGCGAGCGAAAATCCATCCTCCTGGAGGGCGGATGATCTCTATCTCGCGCACCTCGCGCTCACTGACATCGACGGCCAGCGCTATCGCTTCCACAAGCGCTTGAACCGCGCGGGGCCAGGCATCGCCGGCGTCAGTTTCGAGCAGGGTCGCATCTGGAACGGCAACTGGGAATCGAAGTGGGATCTGACATCCGGTACGCAGACGCTCTCCGCCGTGGCCGATGAGATCCATCTTCACTTGCGGTTGACGTCGCAAAAACCGCCCGTGATTCACGGCGAGAACGGTGTCAGCCAGAAAGGTGACGACGCCGGTCAGGCATCATACTACGTGTCACTTTCGCGGCTCGCGGTGGAGGGTGTAGTGAACGGCATGCCTGTCACTGGAACGGCATGGATGGACCACGAGTGGTTCTCCAACCAGCTTGCTCCGAACCAAACCGGCTGGGACTGGTTCAGTGTCCAGCTCGATAACGGCTCGGAGCTGATGCTCTTCGACTTGCGGCATCTCGACGGCGCCGCCGATTCGCATACCGCAGGCACGTATATCGACCGTGACGGCCGCGCCACGCATTTGAGCCACGCTCAGTTTGATCTGGAGCCGCTCGAGTTTTGGACCAGCCCTCACGACGGCGCCCGCTATCCGATCCGCTGGCGGATCACCATTCCTACCTTGAAACTCACTCTGGAGTGTTCAGCGGCGGTACCAGACCAGGAGTTTCGTTCGGAAGATGACATCGGTCCGAGTTATTGGGAAGGAGCCGTGAGCTACAGCGGCTCCTTCAGTGGTGCGGGCTATCTCGAAATGACGGGCTACACGAAGCCCATGCGTTTGTGATTGCCGCGAGAATAGATCGGCTTTCCGTATAATAGAGACAACGCAACGGGCCGTAATGACTCCCGAAGACCGACAGCAGCAGTTCGAACAGTCCCTGCAGGAGGCGCTGACCGCTCATAACAAGATGCTCGCCGCGCATGCTCGCAGATTGGAAGAGCAGGAGCGGTGGCAGAAAGAGTCTGAGCGGGAAAGCGCGCAGATTCGGCAGGAAACCGATCACCTTCGACAGGACACTGAGCAGATTCGACGGGAAAGAGAGCAGATTCGACGGGAAACCGACCGGATTCGGCAAGACAGCGAGCAAATTCGGCGGGAAACCGACCGGCAGCGGCAGGAACATGAGCGCAAAATGCAATGGCTCGATGCGCGCATCAAGCACGGTATCCGTTTAGCGGTACGGGAAGCCCGTGCCGAACGAGCTAAGCGCCGCGAATTAGACGAGAAGATGACACAACTCGCGGCTTCCCACCTGCTCACCGAAGAAGCCTTGCGTGACCTCAAGGTCACCGTCGATTCCTTCATCCAGTCGATGCGCCGCGGGGGCAACGGCCAGCTGCAGGCCTGATCGGCGTGACGCCTGCGTGTAACCCACTCGCCGGTGAGGCCGATTATAATGCGCTATATGAAACTACCCGAGGGCAAACTGCGCCGATTGAAGGCGCTTTCTAACGAGCGTGGTGTCATTGCCGCTGCTGCAATGGACCAGAGAGGAAGCCTGCAAAAGTCGCTCGCCAGCGCCCGCGGCGTGGATTCCAAGCAGATCACGCCGCAGATGATGAGCGAATTCAAAACCATAGTCACCAAAGTATTGACGCCCCACGCCAGTGCGATCCTGCTCGACCCGGAATATGGCCTCGAAGCCGCTGCCGCCCGCTCCCACAACGCCGGCCTGTTGCTCGCCTATGAACTGAGCGGCTACGACAACACGCGGCCCGGACGCCGGCCCGACCTGCTGCCGAACGTCTCTGTGAAGCGCATTGTGGATTGGGGCGCCGACGCCGTAAAGGTGCTCCTCTATTACACGCCGTTCGACGAAAAATCGATCAACGACGAGAAGCACGCCTTCATCGAGCGGATCGGCGCCGAGTGCGAAACCTACGAGATCCCGTTCTTCCTCGAATTTGTCGGCTACGATCCGAAAGGCGGCGACGAGAAGGGTGTGGAGTTCGCCAAGATCAAACCGCAAGTAGTCAAGGGTTCGATGGCGGAATTCACCAAGCCGCAATACAAAGTGGATGTGCTGAAGGTCGAAGTTCCGGTGAATGCGGAATTCGTCGAAGGTAGCAGCGTTTATAAGGGCAAGAAGGCCTATAGCCGCGACGAAGCCCTGAAGCATTTCCGCGATGCTGCTTCGGTCGCCACCAAACCGTTCATCTATTTGAGCGCTGGTGTCAGCAACGCCCAGTTCAACGAATCGTTGAAGATGGCAGCCGAGTCGGGAACCGATTACTCCGGCGTTCTCTGCGGCCGCGCCACCTGGAAAGAAGGCATTCCCGTTTACGCCAAGGATGGCCCCGTGGCCCTCGAGGCGTGGCTCCAGAAAGAGGGCGTGGCCAATATCAATGCGGTTAACGCCAGCATACGCACCGCCACTCCCTGGAACGCCAAGCTGGGCGTGCCCGTGCCGGCCTGAACGCTTTCACCGAGCCCCGGTAACGTATGATAGGAAACTATGAACGACTGGGGCTACGCACAAACCGATCCATCCGAGCAGCTGGCACGTTTGCATTTCTTCTCCATGCTCAAGCATCAGGATGGGCAGGAAATTGAGTTCACGATTAAGGTGAAGGAGTTCATCACTCCCAAAGACGGCGCCATGCTGTTCTTCGCCGAAGCGGATAAGCAGACCAACCAGAAGGTCGTTCCGTATACGCCTACGGGTTGGGGGCGCACCTTATTGTTAGCCCTGTCAGAATGCATCAAGAACATTAATCGCTTCCCGTATCACGAGACCGATTCCAAGGCCGCCAAAGCGTAGGCCGCGTTCCTTCATAAAATCCCCTTTTTTCGGGAACTTCGAGCGTCGTTGCTCGTCTATACCTCCAAGCCCAGAGGCGCCTGGCCCGGAGGAGCATTCTGTGAATGGTTTAATGCAGGACCTGCGATACGCGTTCCGCATGCTCGCGAAGAGCCCGGGTTTCGCGGCGGTCTCGGTGCTCACGCTCGCCTTTGGCATCGGCGCCAATACCGCTATTTTCAGCTTCGTGAACGCCACCCTGTTGAAGCCGCTTCCGTACGCGGATGCCGGCAGCATTGTTCGCGTTCTGGAGAAACCCCCAGGCGGAGGGCAAAACGGCATCTCCACGCTGACTTTTCTCGATTGGCAGCGCGATAACACAGTGTTCGACTACATGGCCGCCCAGACGGGGGGCGCGGTAACGCTTACGGGCCGCGGCGACCCGGTGCAGTTGCCAAGCGCCCGAGTATCGGCGCATTACTTCGAAATCTTTGGCATCAAGGCCGCAATCGGGCGCACGTTCGCGGCCGACGAGGACCAGCTCGGCAGAGAGCACGTGGTGGTTCTCAGTCACGTGCTGTGGGAAACCCAGTTCGGCGGCGATCCGAAATTGATCGGCCAATCGATTCGCCTGGACGGAGAGCCCTACACGGTGATCGGCGTCCTGCCGGCCGGCAGTTCCTTCGACCGCGGTTTCGACCGGCTCTGGAGGCCGTTGGCGTTCAAGCCGGAGAACATGACGCGTGACTTTCACTGGTTTGGCTCGTTCGCAAAGCTCAAGCCGGGGATTACCCTGGAGAAGGCGCGAGCGCAGATGGATGCCATCGGCGCCCGTATCTCGCAGCAGTATCCCGATTCCAATAAGGGCTGGGGCGTGGTGGTGGTGCGCCTCTCCGATGCCCTAGTCGATTCCGGAACGCGCCAGGCCCTCTACGTTTTGCTGGGCGCGGTGGGGATGATTCTGCTGATCGGCTGTGCCAATCTGGCAAATCTCACGTTGGCCCGGGGTGCGGCCAGAGAACGCGAGGTCGCCGTGCGCGCTGCATTGGGGGCCGGACGGCACCGGCTCATTCGGCAATTCCTCACCGAAAACGTGCTGCTCTCGATCACCGGCGGTTTGGCAGGCTTGGCCGTTGGGTATGCCACCATGCGCGCCATCCAAGCGGCGATCCCGCCGTTCGTCCTACCGCGAGAAGTGAATGTCACGCTGGATACCCGCGTGCTACTGTTCACCTTCTTGTTATCCGTGCTCACCGGCTTGATCTTCGGCTTGGCTCCCGCGCTGGGAGCCACTCGGACGGAGTTGACCGCCGCCCTGAAAGAAGGAGCGCGCGGAGCGATTGGAGGCATGCACGGACGCTTGCGCGGTGCGCTGGTGGTTGGCGAGGTGGCGCTGGCCTTCGTGTTGCTCACTGTCGCAGGTTTGTTGATCCAAAGCTTTTTCCATATGCTTCGGGCCGATCTGGGCTTCGATACCACCAAGGTGATTACCGCCCAATTGCCGATTTCCGGCAAGCGATATCCGGATCCGGCGCGGCTCAATCTCCATCTGCGCGAGATCCTCACAAATGTGGAAGCATTGCCCGGTGTTCGCGAAGCCGCGTTCACTTCAGCGCTGCCTCTGCGCGGCTGGGGTTATGGAATGCCGTTTCAAATCGCGGACCAGCCTGTTGTCGACCGTGCTCACAGAGAGGCATGCTTTTTCAAGATGGTGACTCCCGCATACTTCCATACCATTGGGATGCGGTTGCGAAAAGGCCGCGCGCTCACGGAACGGGACGCGGCTGGATCTCCGCCGGTGGCGGTGATCAATGAAACGATGGTCAACAAATACTTCCACGGCCAAGACGTGATCGGCAAACGGATCCTGGTGCAGCAAATCATTCCTGGAAAGACGCAACTCGGTTCTGAAATCCCGTGGGAAGTAGTAGGGGTCGTCGCCGATGAACGCGTGGACAACATAGACGATAAGAACCTCAGCCCAGGGATGTATGTCACCAACGAACAGAGTCCGGTATATTTTGGCGGCTTGGTGGCGCGAGCCGCAACGAATCCAGAGGCGCTCCAGAAAGCGCTACGCCAAGCCGTTTATGCAGCCGACAAGGAACAGGCCATCACCGAGATCAAAACGCTGGAGCGGCTCAAGACGGAATCGATGACCGGCGACCGTGTCATGTCGACTCTATTGACCACCTTCAGCGCGGTCGCGTTGTTGTTGGCGGCGATCGGGATCTACGGAGTGATCTCTTACTCGGTGGCGCGCCGGACCGGCGAAATGGGAATTCGCGCTGCGCTCGGCGCGAGCCCGGGAAGCCTGCTTAGTCTCATTCTCCGCAACGGGATCTGGATGACGGGTGCCGGCCTGTTGCTGGGTTTCGGCGGCGCGGTCGGGCTGCCTCGCCTGCTGAATGCATTCCTATTCGGTGTCGGAAACTGGAGCCCGCTCACGTTCGCGGCAGCCGCCGGCATTCTCGCCGGGGTTGCGCTGCTAGCCTGCTACTTGCCGGCGCGCCGGGCCACCAATATCGACCCGGTCGAGGCGCTCCGGTGCGAATGACGCATTCCTGCCGGTGAGTTGGCCGCGCGCGACGCCGCTAGTTCTCCGAGCCGGGCTTGTACTCGGTCACCCAGCGCGGCACCTCGGCCTCTAAATGGCCATTCACTCGAACTCCGCGCGCTTTCGCCCATCGGTATCCCCACATCGGTCCGTACGGCGTGATGTACGTCTCGGGGGTCCGGTAGGCTGGGTCAGCCTCTGCCGCGCTCAAAGATACGAACTGATATCCCTTCTCTTCAAAAAGCCCTAAAACCTCATCGATCGTATCTGCATTGAGCCAGTTATCATGCAAGAGCATCACCTGAGAGACTTCGTAGCCGAAGACGCGCTTATTGAGTGATGCATAGTAATCGATTTCCTTGCTCGTATACGCGAGATACTCCGCCCGCAGCCTCTCGGCGGAACGCTCCTCATGACTCATGAGCATCTTTACATAGGCATCATTGAAGACATAGTCCGACGAATCGATCGTGCAGGCCGCCAGTTGATATTTGTGCTCTGAGAGGAACTTGGCAATGGCATCGTGCTTTTCTTTGGTTTCACCGGTGTGGTTCATGGGAAACCGGAAGAATTCGAGCTTCTTTCCTGCTTCCTTTAGAAGCCGCGCGATTGTCGACTCGCCGCGAACGATGTCCTCTTGAAACTGCTCGACGGTAAGCTCATTGATGTCGGGATGTGAATAGGTATGATTTCCTAAGTCGAAACCTCGACTGACCCATTCTTCGAGGATCCTGGTCCCCGATTCTGGCGGCAGTAACTCCACTCCGTGCTGGATCACAAAACCGGTTACGGGAATGTGGCGCGCAGAGAAAGCAGCCAACAATCTGCCATTGACCGTTTTGGCTTGATCTGCTGGTGCGGGGGCCGCTCTGTGGCTCAGCATGCCGCCGGCAAAGGGCAAATCATCGACCGTGATGGCTACCGTCTTGGGTTGAGCGAACGCTGGCGACCCCGACAATAAGATGGAAATGGCGCATGCGCGCAGCCGCCAAACGGCGCTCATGCCCAATCGTCCCACGGCCACCGGCGCCGTTCAAGAAAGTTCCAAAAATCTATTGGACACTAACTTTAGTTTATTGACAGTACTTTTTAGGTCGTGTGTTGGCTTACCACCCAAAGGGGTTTCCAATCCTGAGGTAAAGCAGGAGCAATCACTTGCGAGACAACAACTCAGGTATGCCTTCGTCAGCAGTCCTGCGCGCGGTTTAGGCAGTCCATCTCAGCTCCATCCAGCCTTCCGCAGCCACTCTTCGTACCCGCGAAGCCAGTCCTGGTATTTCGCCAGCGCTTCGAGTGTCGGTTCGGTTTCGGCGGGGTCATCTGCTACAGGGGGCATACCCATCGCGGCCCTGCGCTCGTTTAAGTGTTCCGGGTCTTCCGTCTGCCAGCGGCGATACTGGCCGTCCGGACATGGCAGAGATTGCGTGCCGTATCGTTGCGGGCGGCCCTCATACATCGCGATTCGGTCGGATAAAAAGGCTTCCTGCGCCGCCGGCACCTTGCCCAGCCTCACCTTTTCCTGAACCAACCGCAGAGCCTGCCGCTGAAAATAGGGCTCCCCGATCGCATGCTGAGCGATGAACCACGCTGCCAGTGTGCCATCGCCTCCCACCAGCTCGCGGTCCGGCCAGCCATGTTCGGCGATGATTGCCCGGAGCCGCGCCGCGTTCTGGCGATGGACTGCTTCCATCCGGGGCGCATAGCCCTCACCCAGCTCCCCGGTTTTGAGAAGCTCCTCGCGCACGCGCAGATCCTCGGCGCGCATCGCAACCAATTCTTCCCGGAGTGCTTCGTTCAACTGCGCCACGCTCGACGGGACCTACCGGTGAACGTACAGCGGCGACACTCCCAGCAGGACGATCGCGCCCGCCACCAGCAGCAGTGTCAAGCCCTCCAGCACTTTCGCCCGGCTGTCGCCATCGGCGAGCTCTCTCCATGCGAAAACACCCCAAAGCGCCGCGATCACGATCCAGCCCTGGCTCAAGCCGTAAACCACAACCGGTCCCGGCCGTACCGGCGGGGCGAGAGTCGCACCCACCAATAGAGCAATCAATCCTGCTGACCAGATCGCTCCCCCTACCAAGCCCCAGAAATGGCTTTTGAGCGGCCCGCGCCCATACTCCAAGACCTCCAGCGGTTCGCCTTCCACCGGCAGGTTCATCAGAAACAGATTCAGGATAAACGTGGTCGGCAACGCGCCCAGAACGAAAAGCAGCGCAGTAGAGTACGGACCGAGTCCCGTCTCTCCTTGCCGCGCCGCATCGATTAGCGGCGGGAAAGCGCCCAGCAGCAGTCCGCTCACCACGCCGAGAATGATGGCTTTTATGCTGCTCGGCCGTCTGGTGCTCTTGGCTTTGCCGGCCCGCGCCACCTGCTCGTGGCGCATGAACAGCAGGTGCCGGTGCACGAAAGCCGCGGCCACCAATGCGCCCACCATCACGCCGCTGCCGAGGAGGATAAAAACCGGCTGCCCGAACGGCGCCAGGGCAAAGCTCACCAATGCAGCTACGATCAGGCCTGCTCCGGCGGCGAGCGGGAAGGCCACCGTCATCCCTGCCAGGGAGAGACAAGCCATCAGCAGCATGTTGCCGCAATTGAAAACCACTCCCGCGAGGAAAGCCCACAGCCATTGGCGTTTGCCTGCGATCATCAGGTCGTCGCGCAATGAGAAGCCGTCGTATCCCAGGCTGCCGACAGTAAGACCCAAAATCACGGTCGCGGCCAGCGCTCCCAACATCCAATCGAAGTAGTACAGCTCATAACGCCACTTGCCGGCGAGCTTATACGTATTGGCCCAAGAGCCCCAGCAGAGCATTCCCAGAACCAGGACCAGAATCTCCGTGAGCGGGCTGTTGGGAAGAATCATAGTCAGTAGTTTTGGAACGGTAAGATTGTAGCGTCTGGCGAAGCCAGGTAGGGCAGCTCGCCGGCAGATTGACGGACGCTGAGCCGCCTCGGTTCCTGTTCGCAATCGGGTAGCGGCACCACCGAGTAGTAATTCAGTCCGTATCGCCAGTTGCGCTGCACGCCGTCCAGGCAAAACTCGCTGGTCCGTCCCGACATCTCGCGCCACAGCGCACGGGCCGATGGAACTTTCGGCAGCGCCGTGACTTTGAGATATACCAGGCCGGCTCCGGCGCAAACTGTCAGCACCAGCGCGGCACTCAGCCGCTGCTCGCGGTGGGCCAGCATCCAAACGGCGGCCGCGGCGGGCACAGCCAGAAACCACGTCCATTCGAGCGACGGCCAGCGCACGTGAGTCAATCCGTTGACCACCGCCAGGGGCAGTATGCGCGCGGCGATCGGGAACGCCACCAGCAACACGGCACACGCCGCTAACCACGGCGCCGGCTTCTCGATTTCGTCCAGCCCGATCCCCAGCAACGCCGTCACCGCGGGGAGTAACGGCAACAGGTATCCCGGCAGTTTGTTCGCGGCTACCGAGAAGAACACCAGCCCGAATACAAACCACGCCGCCAGGAACACCCGCCGCGGATCGCGCAGGCCGCCGCGGCGCGCCAGCAATCCCACTAGTGGTGTCCAGGGCAACAGGCCGGCGAGCAGCACAGGAATATAGAACCACCAAGGCTGCCCGTGAAGCAATTCGAGCGAGTAGAACCTCCCGAAGGTTTGCTGTCCAAAGAAAACGTCGAGGAACGTGCGGCCATTGCGCAAATAACACAGCACATACCACGGCAGCGCCACGATGCAAAATGGCGCCACCACGCGCCAACGCATCAGGTCGCGAATCCGCCCTCGCAGCACCAATGGCACCGCCAATACCAGGGGGACCAGCCCCTTAGCCAGCACCGCCAAACCCAAGAAAGCCGCGGCGGCCGGCAGCCACCGCGTATCGCCTTTTGCCATCCAGGGCAAGGCTAACAGCATCGCCGCGGAAAGAGTGGCCGCGAGCGGCAGATCGGTCACCCCCACTTGGCTGTAAGCGACCCACCCGGCGCATGTCCCCAGGATGAGCGTGGCAAACGAGGCAGCAAGTGTACCGAACTCGCGCCGCAGAATCCACCAATAGAACGCGAGAAACCCTAGCGACAGTAATGCGATCGGCAATCGCGGCGCCAACTCCGGTCCCAATCCCACGCGGAAACCGCCTGCTACCATCCAGTAAAGCAGCGCGGGCTTTTCAAACCACGGCTGTCCCCAGAGGTGTGGCGTAACCCAGTCGCCAGTGCGCGCCATGTCGCGCGCCACCGCTGCATAGCGCGGTTCATCCGGTCCCAGAAGCCCGGCAGCATCCAGGTGGTAAACGTAGAGAACGTATGCCAACGGCAACACCAGCCACAAAACCGGCGGGATTTTCCGAAGCATCCAAAACCATTATGTAACGAATCTGCCGTTTGCTCCGTTTCCATTACAATAGGTGGATATGTTGCGATCGCTTTTGTGCTCCGCGGTGGTCCTGGCGTCGCTGGGCGTCTCCGGTTGGGCGGCTAAGAAAACAACTTCCTCTGAGACTCCCGCAGCTCCCGCGCCCATCGACAAGAGGGCGCTCGAAGCGTATCTGCGTCACCTTTATGTGATGGATAAGCGGGTCACGGTGGAAGTGGGCGACCCCATGCCGTCTGACTTGCCTGGATTTCGGCAAGTGACGGTCACCGCCTCCATGAACAATGCCCGGCAGGATTTCAGTCTGCTGGTTTCCTCCGACGGTTCCAGGATTATTCAAGGAACCGTTTATGACACCACCGAGAACCCATTCAAAAAAGACCTGGATAGGCTGAAGACTGAGGGCGCTCCCAGTTTCGGCACACAGGGCGCCTCGGTGGTGATTGTCGAATTCAGTGATTTCGAGTGTCCCTTCTGCCAGCGCGAAGCCAAAACCCTGCGCGATAAACTGGTAGCTACTTACCCCACTCAGGTGCACTTATATTTCAAGCAGTTTCCGCTCACATCCATCCATCCCTGGTCGAAGGCTGCAGCCATCGCGTCGCGTTGCGTCTTGCGGCAAAATACCGACGAATTCTGGAAATACCATGATTGGGTCTTCCAGAATCAGATGGAGATCACTCCCGAGAATCTGAAGGAAAAAGTGCTCGGATGGGCCCAGGGGGAACAGGGCATCGATTCGCTGCAACTGACCAGTTGCTTGGATAACCGGGCTACGGAAGGCGAGGTCGACAAAGACATTGCCGATGGCCGGGCACTGAACGTAGACTCCACACCGACGCTGTTCATCAACGGCCGCCGCCTCAACACCGCCGCGGAATGGCCAACGCTGCAAGCCATCATCGACTACGAAATCGATTATCAGAGGACTGCGAAGAATGCGGGTGAGGATTGTGGCTGCTCGATCAGGCTGGATCTTCCAGGGGCTCCACAGGCCGGTTCGCCGCTGGCGCCGTCTGCGTCGACCAAGAAAAAATAGCCTCCCGGGGATGCGGGAGGGCTGGGTATTGGAATGAAACTCGCGAAGTATGGGCTGTTGCCCCTTGCCGTTACCTGGATCGTGTTTGGCGCCACCGCCAATATCGATCCCAACACTTATCTCGATGAGATCAAGTTCCTGGCCTCACCGGAGCTGCGAGGGCGCGCCACGGGCAGTCCGGAGCTCGAAAAGGCAGGCGCATTTATTGCCGGCAAGTTCCGCGAGTTCGGGCTCAAGCCCGCCGATGGGAAAAGCTTCTTTCAAGCGTTTCAAGTCACCACTGACGCCCGGCTAGGCAAGGCCAACCGCTTCCACTACATGGAAGCCGGCCGCACCGCCATTCTGCATTTCCCTGAAGATTTTGTTCCGCTGAACTTTTCTTCGCTCGGCAAGCTGGCAGGCGCCGTAGTTTTTGTGGGCTACGGCATCACCGCGCCCGAGTACAACTACGACGACTATCAGGGCGTGGATGTCAAAGGCCGCGTCGTCTTGATGCTGCGCCACGAACCGCAAGAGTTCGATGAAAGAAGCGTCTTCGCCGGGAAGGCGTACACGCAACACGCCCAGTTCGCGAGCAAAGCCTTCAACGCCAAGATTCACGGCGCAGAAGGCGTGATTCTCATCAACGATCGCGCCAATCACCGCTCCGATCCCGATCAATTGGAAACGTTCGGCCGCACCGCCGGCCCGGCCGATGCCGGCATCCCGTTCGTGCAGGTGAAGGCGGACAAGGTGGATAGCTGGTTCGCGGCCGCCGGCAAGGATCTCGACGCCATGGAACAGCAGATCGATCGAACCTTGAAGCCGGAATCGTTCGCCTTCCCGGATGCCGTCCGCGTAGATGCCAACCTGGATGTAGAGCGCGCCGTCAAGACCGTCCATAACGTCGCCGGATACCTTCCCGGAGAAACCGACGAATACGTAATCATCGGCGCCCACTACGACCACTTGGGATTGGGCGAGCAGTATTCGCTGGCGCCCGACTTGGTCGGAACGATACATCCGGGTGCCGACGACAACGCTTCCGGCACCGCCGGTGTAATCGAGCTGGCGCGCTGGTTTTCCAAGCAGCCAAAACAAAAGCGTGGGATCTTGTTTTTGACCTTCGCGGGCGAGGAGTTGGGCCTGCTCGGCTCCAGTTACTACGTGTCGCATCCCGATTTTCCGCTCGACAAATGCGCAGCCATGATCAACATGGATATGATCGGGCGCGTGCGCAACGCCAAACTGTATATCGGTGGCGCAGGAACCGGCACTACGCTCCGCGCCTTGCTCGATAAGGAAAAGTCGAAGTTCGGCTTGAACCTGGATTATT
The DNA here is from genome assembly GCA_035516375.1 of Bryobacteraceae bacterium. GTDB lineage: Bacteria > Acidobacteriota > Terriglobia > Bryobacterales > Bryobacteraceae > PSRJ01. The sequence goes on along the minus strand of DATJAK010000235.1, from coordinate 1,894 downwards.
CCGATACCGCCGGTTACGGCGCCAGCGACCACATGGAGTTCATTCCCAAGCAGGTTCCCGTGCTCTTCTTCTTCTCCGGGCTGCACAGCGATTACCACAAGCCGGGAGACACTTGGGACAAGATTGATGCTCCGGATGCCGCGCGCGTGCTGCAACTGGTGGCCGACATCACCGACGATCTGCGCGAGTCTCCCGACCGGCCGGCATTCGTGCGCCTCGCGCCGCAATCCGGTGGGGAGGGCGCAGCGGCCGGTGGGGTTGGGCCGACTTCCGGTTCCACCAGTTCCGGCGGCTATGGGCCCTACTTCGGCTCCATACCGGACTTTGGCGAGGGAGTCAAAGGCGTGAAGTTTTCGGATGTGACGCCTGGCTCACCTGCCGCCAAAGCGGGCTTCAAGGCCGATGATGTGTTGGTGGAGTTCGATGGCAAGCCGATTCAGAACCTATACGATTTCACGTATGCGCTGCAGGCCAAGAAGCCGGATGACGTCGTCAAAGTGAAGGTGCTGCGCAACGGCAAGCCCGTCGAGGCCATGGTCACGCTCGTCCGCCGCCACTGAAATCGCATGGACACGAAAGTTCTGACCAAAATGCGGTCGGATTGGAACGACCGCGCCAAAGAAAACGCTCAGTACTACGTTCAAAACGCCACCAAGGATTGGGACCAGAGGGACTTCTTTCGTAGCGGCGAAATCAACGTGGCCAACGACGTTCTGCCCGACATGCATGCCATCTGCGGCGGGCAGCGCTCGCCGCTCGATCTGCGCGCGCTCGAAATCGGATGCGGCGTGGGCCGCATGACCCGCATGCTGGCGCGGATTTTCGGCCATGTGACGGGGATCGATATCAGCGAAGAGATGATCGCGCGGGCGCGCCTGAATACGGCGGACCTGGGCAACGTGGATTTGATCGTCGGCGATGGCTGCACGCTGCCCGGCCTTGCCGACTCGAGTTACGATTACGCCTTCTCATTTATCGTGTTCCAGCACATTCCCTCGTACGACGTCATCTCTTCGTACTGCCGGGAAGTGTTTCGAGTGCTCAGGCCGGGCAGCCTGTTTAAGTTCCAAGTGCAGGGCGGCGGCAATGTTCGCAATGGCGAACTCGATACGTGGCTGGGATATCCCATTTCTCCGGACAAAGCCGCGGTACTCGCCAAGGAGTCCGGATTCGAACTCCAGGGCCAATCCGGAGCAGGCACGCAGTACTTCTGGCTTTGGTTCCGCAAGCCGGGCGCAACCGCTACTCCTGGATCAAAACCTTAACCGGCTCCTCGATGAATTTCGGGTTGGGGCCCACCGTCAGCACCATTACAGCCAGCCGTCCAGCGGCGATCTTGGCCGGAATCTTGAACTTAAGCGTGGTCTTAGATTGCTCGGTGACTTCCACCGGAGTATCGTTTTTTCCGTCCGTAAGGTAGACCTTGGCCACACAGGCGGAATCGAGGAAGTCGCCTGTAACCGTAATCACGTCCCCCCGTTGAGCGGTCGTCGGGTCTGCCGTGAACATCCGCGGCACGCCTTCCTGTGCGTAGACTACAAAGCCAGCAGCCAGTAGCAGGGTTGCAATAAGTGATATTCTCATCTGAATATCTCCCCTCAAATTCCATGCTAAACCCCTTCCACGGCGGATTCAATGGCCCATGCGGAAAATCTCAACGTGTGGGGCCAGCCCTTCCGGTCTGCTGCCGGGCTTCCGCCCGGCGTCGCGCTGTTACGGTGACATGAACGACGCCGGCTGGACACAGACAAAGGCTCCCTTTGGTCGGTACGCCAGGATAAGCCTGGTTGATCTTGTGAACTGAAAGGAGTTCACCGTGTAAATTGCCTGTTCAGCATGTAGCCGAGCGAGCGCGAGTTCCAGCAATGGGCTTGGCGGACTTGTGAGGCGAACA
>DATJAK010000234.1:0-2037 GCA_035516375.1 Bryobacteraceae bacterium | reverse complement strand
CCTCGGGGGACACCTGAAAAGCGGCCAATGAGGGACACCTCAAAACCGGCCAACGAAATCATGCAAGACAAGGTAGTTATAACCCACGGCCGCGCATCGCGGCAACGAAAAACTTCGCCAGGCTCAGCAATGATCGGTTATTCTGACAGAACCTGGGCGGAGGATATGGCTCCGCAGGGATGCGACCAGAGCGCCGACCCAGCGGCCGGAAATGCGTGGGCGGCGCAAGCCGCCTTCGCGGCATTTCTGGCGGAAAAGCGATAAATCCCGGGAGCGCGAGGGCAGCGCCCTCGCAGTTTTCAAACTTCTATTGATGCCTCAGTCCGTTACCGCGGTCTTGGTCCGCCAGCTTTTCGGCCCGCATTTGAGGACATGCCCATGATGCAGCAGCCGGTCGAGCATGGCGCCCACTGCCGTAACGTCGGCCAGTAGCTTACCCCAGTCATCCACGGGGCGATTGGAAGTCAGTAGCGTGCTGGCGCGTTCGTACCGTCGCATCACGATCTCCAGCAGATCCTCAGCGGCCGTCTGCGGCAGTTTGCGCATTCCGAAGTCATCAATGATGAGGAGCGCGACACTGGAGATCGATTCCATGTACTGCTTGCGCCTGCCCTCGCTGGTCGCTTCGGTGACCTCTTCCAGCAGGATATGCGTCTGGCGATAGAGCACCTTGTGGCCCTGCAGGATTGCGGCCTGCCCGATGGCTTGCGCCAGGTGGCTTTTGCCTGTGCCGCCCGGCCCGAGAAACAATGCATCTTCGCGGCGGTCAATGAACCCCCCGGTAGCCAGATCGAAAACCATACTGCGATTCATTTTCGGATTGAAGCTGAAGTCGAAGTTGTCCAGTGTCTTGTTGGGATCGCGGAAGGCGGCGAGCTTGCGCCGCCGTTCCAAGAGCCGGTCCGAGCGCCGCCTCAACTCATCGGAGACGAGCGTGGCGAGCAAATCGATCGCCGCCATGGGTTCGGCTTGTGCTTGCTGCAGGCGCGTCTCCAGCACCGCGGCCATACCACCGAGACGGAGTTGGCGCAGGCTGCGTTGTAGTTCGTTGAGATTCATTCTTGGTTCTCCTCGGTCTTGCTGTCAATGAGGTCACGATACAAAGTCAGTTGCCGGATGATGGGATCCACCTGGCAAAGGGTCAGGGCAGGTCGGCGTTCCAGCCAGCGGCGAGCGAAGCCGTACGGGTTGGCGGGGAGGCCGACTTCTAAAGCGGCGGCGCAGGCATCGTCGGTGAGCGCGGCGCCGTGCTTGCGCGCTAAGCCGGTCAAGCCCATGATGCGGCGGATGGACTCGGGCCCATCGCGTCGGTACGTCTGCTCGGCAACCGCACCGACATGAGGGCCAATCTTGCCGCAACGCACCAGTAGCTGGGAGGTTGAGCGTGGCGTGTGCGTCGGCTTGTCCTCGTCGGGGATGCGATGCCGGCCACGCTCCTGGCTGCGGTGTTCGCGCAACAGTTGCCCGGTTCGAGGATCCAGCACCCGCACGACATGCCCGTCCCACTGCACTTTCACGCTACGGCCGATCCAGCCGGGGGGCGCGCTGTAGTAAGCGGCATCGACTTCGACGCAGCCATCCAGGTTCACGCGCCGGTCGCCAAACTGATACATGCGGAATGGCTCCAGCGGAAGTGGCAGAAGGGCCGGTTTTTCTTCGGCGAACATGGCGGCTACCTGGCGCTTGGTGGTGCCATGGATCCGCGTGTCGGCCCACTTAGCTTCCCAGTGATCGAGGTAGGTCTGCGCCTCTTCCAGGCTCTCAAAGCGCAAGCCTTTCAATGGTGTGTTCTTGGCGTGTCCGACGCCGCGCTCGACTTTCCCCTTCCGATCCGGATCAGCGACGCGACAAGGCAGTGCGACGGCGCCATAGTGGGCGAGCAGGTCGCGATACAACGGATTCAAGGCCGGATCGTAGATATCCGGCTTGAGCACGCCTTCGCTGAGATTATCGAGTACGATCGTGCGGCAGGCGCCACCCAGCCGGCGGAACGCTTGTTCGTGTAGTTCGGCCCACGTGCGCGTGCTGGACTGGAAG
>DATJAK010000233.1:0-3707 GCA_035516375.1 Bryobacteraceae bacterium | reverse complement strand
TAACTGTTGGAAACATTAAGGTTGATGCTGATTATGGCCGCGAATTGGGGTGCAAGAGGTCCCGAGTTCAAATCTCGGCGGCCCGACCAAAGAAATCAAACACTTACAGATAGCGGGCCATCCTGAAATGGCGTTTTGGCGTCCAAGTGGAGTCCAAATGGAGTCCAAAACGGACGCCAGGAGGCGCCCCGGCGGTGTCGATGTCCGGTTGCCAGTTCAGCTTCTTCGCGACCCGATTGTGCGGATTCTCAATCGATGATTTCTCTGGAGCTCTCTCCTTGTTAGCGATCACCTGAAAACGTAGGTTTTTGGACTTTAGCCGGGTCGGCGTTGTCTACGAGGCTGCGGAGCTTGAGGCGCAGGTATCCGACGTAACCGTCGGGGACCGGATTTGCCTGAAGCTCCTCAATAACGGGTTGGAAGTAGGCGAGTGATCTCACGCGTGGCAAGGGCGGCAGATCTGGGGGGCGGCAGAGGCGGCGCAGAGAGGCCAACAGGAGAGCGGCTTCGACCAGGGGAAGCGGAACATGGGTTTCGAAGAGCCGCTGCGCCATCCGTAGGTCCTGGATGTTGGTGCGCAACGGAGTGTCTGGAAGATCCACGTAAAGATTGAGCACCGCGGCGGTATAGAGTGCGGAGTTGGATTCCGGGTTCAACAACTCCGAGATGGGGGTCATTTCTTTCTCCGTCGGGCCGCCGTTTCCAGTTCACTTTCTCGGACCCGATAGCTGTCACCTTCGATGACGGTGACGTCGGCATGGTGCAGCAGACGATCCAGCAGCGTAGCGATACAGGTGGCATTGGGAAAGACTTCGTTCCATTCTTTGAACGGGCGGTTGGTCGTGAGAATCACGCTTTTGCGTTCATAGCGGCGATTGATCACCTCGTAGAGCAAGTCGGCGGCCTTGTCGTCAAAGGAAAGATAACCGACCTCGTCAATGCACAACAAGCCGACATTGGCATAGCTGCGCAGCTTGCGGCGCCGGCCTTCCGGGCTTTGGCGATGCAATTCCTCCAGCAGCGCCGGCGCGGCGCGGAAGAAAACGGAACTGCCCGCCAGTACGGCGGCATGACAGATATTTTGAGCAATCATGGTTTTGCCCAACCCGTTGCGGCCGACCAGGACCAGGTTGCGGCTCTCATGCAAGAAGTCCAGGCTGAGAGCGCGCTCGATGACATCGCGTTCGATCTTGGTCGGCCACGTCCATTCGTAATCGGCCATCGCTTTGAAGCTTTTGATGCCGGAGAGGCGGAGTCGCCGTTCCAGGCTGCGGCGGGACCGCTCGCCGATTTCGGCTTGTGCCAGTTGCTCCAGCAGCACGTGTGGCGACCAGCGAGCCTTGGTGGCGCGCGCCAGAAAATCATCCAGTTCCAACGGCAGCGCACGCAAGCCGATCTGCTGGAGTTGTATTGCCAGGTTATTCATCGGGGTCATCGTCATGGTTGCGGGCGAGTTCATCGTAGACCTCCAACTTGTGCGGGCGAACGTCGATGGACTGGGCTTCCGGATGTCGGCTCAGATCGACCGCCAATGGCTGGGTGGATTTGGCAGAACGCTGCTGCTTGCGGAGCAAGAACGCTACAGAGGAAGCGCGCGGTGTATTCCGTTCCAGGGCTTCCACGATGGCTCGCCGCAAGGCGGCCGCTCCGAACAGATCCAAGAGTTTGAGCAGTTGCGCGGTTTGGCTGCCTGCCGACTCTCCCTGCGCGAAAGCTTGGTCCAATAGAGTTTCACTCTCCGGCACGGCCAGGGCCAGGCGGCCGCCTGGCGTGGCATCGAAGGATTTGCGTTTAGCCCTGCGCAGGGCCTCAGTATGAGTTGGGTCCAATACCATTTGGTGCCGGTCATAGGAACGAGCATGGTGGGCGATTTCCGTGCTGCCGTCCAGAATCCGTACCGTCGTGTCGGAGGCTGCCAGGGTTAACTGGCGGCCTACGGCTTCTGGCGGAATCGAGTAATCGTTGAGATCGAAGCGCACATAAATGGTTTTGGCCGACCGCACCGCCAGGATCAGATCCGTGCTGAAGGGATGCAGTGGCGGAGTCAGCAGGCGCGCGCATTCTTCGGCGAAGGCCTGCTCAACCGTGCGCTTGTCGTCCCCCGGCCAAGGGCGCTGATGCGCGATCTGGTCGCGCCAGACGAGCGCCTGCCGGTTGCATTCGGCCAGCGTGGTGAAGGGACGGCCTGCCCAGAAGGAATCGCGAATATAGCGAATGGCCCGTTCCACGCGCCCCTTTTGATTTCCCGCGCGAACCTGACAAGGGCGTGCCACAAAGTGGTAATGTGCGCACAACTCCATCAGCCGAGGATGGAAGTGAATCTGGTCGCCCCGGCGCTCCAGTACGGCACTGCGGAGGTTGTCATAGAGGATGACCCGAGGCTGCCCGCCCCAGTTTTGAAACGCATGCACATGGCCGCGCAGAAAGTTCTCCATGGTCTGATCGAAGAAGAACTCCAGATACAGCGCTCGCGAGTATGACAGCGTCATCACGAAGCAAGAAAGTGTGCGGTGCGCGCGGCCCACGGCGACCTGACCGAAGTGCGCCCAGTCGACTTGCGCTTGCTCGGCCGGAAAGGTATGCAGCCGTAGAAACACTTCACGCGCCGGCGGACGTAAGCGGGCCACGCTTCGCCGGAGTTGGATGATGCTGCCGGTATAACCGCGTTCGCGAATCATCTGGTAGATGCGCGTGGCGCACAAACTGGGATGCTGATCCAAGATCTGGCGAACGAACTCCAAGTAGGGATCGAGAATGGAGGCCCGCAGCGCCGGGCCACGGCGGAAGCGGTCCGATTCGATCGCGTGGCGCACGGCATCCGGGTGAACGCCCAACTCGCGAGCAATGGTGCCGATCTTCCAATGCTCGGCGAAAAAGTAGCGGCGAATCTCAGCGTGGGTCTCTGGACTGATCATGAGCTTCACCATCGGGATCTGGGAATGCGCGGGAACGGGTCGACCCAATCGCCACGCCGGCCGCAAATGACACAGCACAGCAGGTGAATCGAGGGTTGAGGGCGACAGGCCGGGACGTCTGACAGCTTCGATCCGGCTCGCGGCGTTGCCTCTTTGCTCCCACATGGCAATAGTGCCGGAGAAAGGATCGCCGCGGAAGATTGATCCGTCACGCGCGTCTGACACTGGCGGCGCCGGTATTCCTGTTGCCGGTCGCGATGATCCTGTCGGCCTTCGGGACTCTGCTGGTAGCGGCGGTTGGCGCGACGTCGCTGCTGACGCCGGGCGGCGACGCGACAAGCGGGACTGCAATACTGCTGGCCGCGATCGCAATGTTCACAGATCCAGAACACGGCGTGACATCCCTCGCCGCGACAAATCCGCTGACGCAGAACTACTTCGTCGTGACCCGCCATGCCCGTCGCAGGGCGGGCCTGGACAACGACAACCGATCATGTCAGGTTAGAACCAGCTTGATACGGTGACCCGTTGAGGGTTGCCATGCCGGGGCCCTGCCGGTGCAACGGTGGGGTCCCACTCCCGCCTCCGCATGAAGGTATCAGTTCGGCACGGCTCTTTGTGGACGATGATTGGGACTGATGATTTGCGCCTGCGGCGCGATGATGCTGTCCCCTCCCCGGCTAAAGTTCAAAAAACGACGATTTCCGATGATCGATTACAATCGGCTGTGGTTCCAACAATCTTGCAGACATTTGCTTCGAACTTTATCAACGTCGACGACGGACGCAACAC
>DATJAK010000232.1:0-9924 GCA_035516375.1 Bryobacteraceae bacterium | reverse complement strand
TCCGGCGACAGGCGGAAAGGATACTCCTTGAGATTATAAAATTGCTGATACAAAGTGGTTCTCCAAAGGGCCTCAATTACGGTAGTAATGAATGAACGCCGCGCAAGAAACCACGATGGCGACCAATGCCCCGGACATGCTGGCTAAAATGAGGCGTCGCCTTTGAATCGTTTGATCCCTATAAGTTTGAATAACCGGAATCACTTCCAGGACCGGAATACCCGTGGACTCCGTGATCTGTTCGGACGTCGTGATCGACATTCCCATGAATTCCGTTATTAGTGCAAGCAGAAGGCCGAGCCCCAGCCCTACCGCACTGCCGCCGGCATTGATCATCGACCTATTTGGCGAGGACGGCCTTTCTGCCGGTTGGGCCGGATCCAGGATTGTGAATTTTTCGCCCTTCTGGCGGATTTCCAATTGAGTCGCCGTCTCGGCGTTCTGCAGACTTGACAAGAGCTGGCTGTAGTGACCTTTGGAGATTTCATAGTCCCGTACCAGATCGACGATCTGTTGCTCCCGCACCGGGATCGCCTCCAATTTGGCCTGATAGTTCGCAATTTGCTTGCTGATACGTTGCTGCTCTACCCGGCGCCTGGCAATTTCCGCGTCCAACTGCCTTAATTGAGACTGCAATATCGGATTATTCGTAGGCACCACCGGAGGCGCGGACTTTAGAGTGGACGGAGCGGAATTGGAATCGGCAAGCTCGGCCGGAGCGGCAGGCATGGTTTCAACCACAGCGGGCGCGGAAGCGGTTCCTTTCGCCGCCGCTTCTTCGTCGGCAATTTGCGCCATGAGCTTCCGGACTGCCGGATGCTTGTCGGTGTAGCCGCGGGCGAGCAATGCGGCGAGCTGAGCCTTCGCCTGATTGACAGGCTTGCCGGCCGGTGTGGTCGGTTTTCCATCCTTATCCGCATTCAACATCGGTTTCGGCGGCTCACTGCCATCCATTTCCACAACCGGGGCAGTGTGAGCAATCAGAGAGTCCGTCAGGCTTTTCTGCTGTTCTGCGCGCGTGATGGCGTCGCTCTCCAATTGCAATTGGGACTGGAGTTGCCCCAGGATCTGGAGGTCTGCCGTCTGTTGCTCCGGCATTTCTCCGATGTGTTTCAACTTGAAATCCCGCAACCTGCTTTCCTGTTCTTCCAGCGTTTTGCGAGTCTCCTGCAACTGGTTCTGTAGAAATTCCGTAGTCCCGGTGGCCTGCTGCTCCCGGGCTTTCAGGTTCTCCTCGATAAACAACGAGGCTAGTTCATTGGCGACCTGTGCCACCAGGCGGGGATTCGTGCCGCTGAAGCCCACGCGGAACGCCTGCAAGTCCTGACTGCCGCCAAAATCGCTCACCACCGCAACAGAAATATGCCGGCGCATCGTGCCGATCAGATCTTCACGAGCAAGTGTCTTTTTTTCCTGCGGATAGAGGTTCAAGGTATCGATGATTTTCTGCAGCCGCGTGGCGCTCAGGATCTGCTGCGACAACGTGCCCAGGCGATTGCGAATATCGCCCGTGACGGTGGATCTTACGTAACTCTCGGGAACCTTCTGGGGATCCACCAGGATCAGCGTGTCGGATGTGAAAATATCCGGCAGCCGATAAGAATAGACTGCGGTGCCGGCTGAAATGACGGCGAAAATACCGAGAACCCACCATTTACGGTGCAGGATAATACGCAGATAGTGCTCGGGAGAGAGAGAAACCCCGCCAGGTTTCAGTGCTGCCGCCGTTCTGGGGCGACTGCTCCCCGCAGTTGATCCGGAATTCACCATTCAATTTGAGAACCTCGTGCAACCCATTGACCATTTGAGAATTGCCTTAATTCTGTATGGCTTAGCGTGAGACGGGAGCCCGCTGAACACTCCGGTCCCAAATCTTTTCCCTGCTTCTTCAGGTTTTGGAACACCAGCTCCTTATACGCTGAAAATAGGGTAGATGCCTTAATGCTGCGGTACAGGCATCGAATCCCGCTTATAGATCTCCTCCAGTCGCGCCTGAGCCGTGGCGACAGCCGGATCATTGGCGGGGTTGTTGCGAGTCTCCAGGAGGTACTCTCCCACCGCCCCCTGAACGTCCCCTTTGGCATACAGGACGTTGCCGAGATAGTAGTGATAAAGCGTCTCTCCTTCCGACAGCAGTTGACGTTGCAGCCGGAGCCCCAGACGGATCTCCGCTTCGGCTTCGGTCAGCCGGTTCTGCTTCAAACGAACCATGCCAAGCAACAGATGAGCCCGCGGTTCCGATCCTTTCAAGGCAATCGCCCTGGTGATGGATTCTTCCGCCAGCAGAAGATTGTCCATTTCTGAATAGCAGAAACCCAGGCTCAGCAGCGTCTGGACGTTCTTTGGATCTACTCCGATGCCGTCGACAAGCCAGGGCACGGCCTCCGCGACTCGCCCTTGCCGGATGAAGGAATTCCCCAGCAGTTGCAGCGCGATCGGATGATCCGGAGAAAGCGCCACACCGTGCTGGGCAAGCTCGTAATCGTTGCGGAAGTATCGCATTTCCCGCTCCGTCACGTAGATGTACCCGCCAGCGATCAAAACCAACACGGCCGCGACAGTCCTGGTGTGGTGCAGGTCCTTCAGTCGTGAAAGCAGCATCGCCAGAATGAGGCAGTAGGCCGCGGACGGCAAATATAAATAGCGATCATGCACGTTCTCCAGATTGTTCCAGAGAGTGACATTCAGCATGGGAACCAGCAGAGTGATACACCACAAGGACAGGAACGCAAATACGCGCGAGCGCCGGCTCCCGTAATACAGGGCTCCCGCCCCGGCAGCTACGGCCATCAGCGGCAGAACGAAGTTTTGCCATCCCGGGTGAAACACAAGCAGAGGCTTATAGAAGACACTCAAGTGCACTGGAAACAGCACGTGCCCGATATAGAATGCGATCGCTTCCGGCCAGGCGAGCAGAACGGCACGATAGCCCGCCATGTTCTGCTCGGGAACCGCGCTCTTCAAAACCAGCGCGCGTACAACCAGGTACGCTGCCGAGACGGGTACATAGGGGAGCATGGCGCGGACCGCAGACCGAAGCCTGTCCTTCCACGAAGGGCTGGCCCGGTAAAACGCCCATTCATAGCTGAAGATGAGGCCCGGCAGGACCAGCGCCGATTCCTTTGTCAGAGCCGCAAGAAAGGCCAGGACCAGCGATCCGGCCAAGCTGCCCGTCATGCCCCGCTTACCGGAGTCGCGGTGCCTCAGGTAGCAGAGCAGCGACCCGAAGAGAAGAACCGCCAGCAGCGATTCCGTTGCACCTGAAATCCACGCCACAGCCTCGACGTGCGCGGGATGCAACCCGAACAGCAGCGTGGCGATCACCGCAGTCCACTGGTTCTCCGTCAGACGCCGGGCAAACACATAGAACAGACCGCACGCGGCCAGGTGCAACCCGACCGTCGTCAGGTGCCAGAAGAGTGGATGCAGGCCGAAAAGCGCATAATTCGCCGCCAGCCACAGCATGAACACCGGCCGGTAATACAGCGCCAGATCGCCGGTGTGGGCCCAGACATGTGAGGTGAAATTACTCCAGACCAACTTCCAAGATTGGACGCGAGGATTGTAGACGATTTGCCCGTAATCGTCGTAGGCGAACTCGAAGACGGCGCTTTGTAGATAGGCGGCAGCGGTGAGCAGCAGGGCTGCGGCGATTGCAAACCAATGGACCGGGGTCCGGGGCCGGATTTGCACAAAAAAGCCCTTTGGCGACCGTAGCATCATAGCCACCAAAGGGCCTTTCGATCCTTATCCGACCGAATCCTCGTTACAAGAAGAGGGGTACAATCCTTTCAGGCTTTGGCGCGGCGCCGCACGACGCGGGTAACGCCAACCAGGAGTGACCCAAGCAGCAGGATGGAAGTCGGTTCCGGAACTGTCTGGGTATTGTTGATGTCGGTGCTGTTGACCGTGTAGGGGCTACCCGTGGTGCTGTGGCCCTGGAACGTTGCCGACATGAGCGCGAAAGTCGTGCTGAGCGGAATGCCCAGCGCGCTGAGCAAGCTGGCCGCTTTCTGATCCGGCTCATGGAAAGACATGGTCAGGTTCGTGGCAGTGAGAGTCGTAAACTGGAGGTTTGAAACTCCACCGAGTCCCGTCACCAAATTCGTACTGGTCACCAGCGTTCCCGCTCCGCCGTTGCAGGTCGTATTGCCCGACATGCAAACGCCGCCGGCGATCGTGAAAAGACCAGTGGAAGTGTCGAAGGTGACAATTGCCGAACCGTTGCTAAACCCGATGCCGCTCGCCCCGGCTCCGTAAACATCATAGACTCCATCGGCTGCGCCGGCGCCGGACACAGTCATGGAGTTAACCAGGATGCCGGTCCCGGTTGCGTTGCCGCCGGTAACGGTAATTGTGCCGTGATCGCCAGGCGTGCCTCCGAAGTCAATCGTGATGACTGCCGAAGCAGGTCCCACCATCACAATCAGTGCCAGAAACCCTGCCAGCAGAAGTGCTCTTTTCATCTATGTTCTCCTCCTCTTGTAGGTTTTCATTGCTCTAACCCACGCCCTGTTGAGCAATTCGGACTCCAAAGTATTTGTGTTATATAACTTTTTGATAATACACGGTTTAACCTAACTGTAAGAACATCGGTCAACCCTAACCAGAACCAGCTTTTAAGACTACCGGCGACGCTTTGGGATTTTGGGCTAACCGGTTCCCTCAAGGCTTCTTTTGGGAAGTGGCTTCCTGCGCGGCTTGACGGGCGAGTTGGGCTTCCGGAAGGTTCGGATTTTTGCGTTCCGCCGCCGTCAGCGCCGCCTGTCCCCTGGCCGCATCCCCGGTCCGGAAGTACGCCGCGGCCAGATGGTATTGCAGGCGCGGATCGCTGCTTTTGGCTACGGCTGAACGAAGATGCATGACCGCATTGTCGTACAGCCCCTTCCTGTACATTACCCAGCCCAGGGTGTCTTCGAATTCGGGCTTGTTCGGCGCCAACTCCACTGCCTTGGCGGCGTAGGGCAGCGCCTCTTCCGCCTTGCCGCTCTCCGCAAGCAGGAAGGCGAGATTATTTAATGCGGTCGCGTTCTCGGGCTCGCGATCCACAACTTTGCGAAAATCCCCGATCGCGGCAGCCTGGTTCCCCTGGGAAACTTCCAGCATTCCCAGCCACTGGCGCGCCTGCGGGTTTTCGCCCTGGGCGGCGAGGATGGAATTGAGCTCCTGCTTGGCATCGGTCCAATTCGCCTGCAACAGGTTGATTTGCGCAAGAGAAAGGTCCATGGGAGCGGCCTCCGAGTTCAGGGCCTTGGCATTGGAAAGTACCTGCCGCGCGCCCGTCAGGTCGCCGGTTTCCCTCAAGAGCTGGCCCAGGAAAAACTGGACTTGTGCGGACTTCGGATGTTGGGCCGCGTACTCCCGCACATCCTTTACTGCTGCCGGCATCTGATTCTGCACGGCATACGTGCGAACCAGGAGCCGCAGCGCCCTCATATCATCCGGGCTCTTGGCCAGAACCTCATGCGCGGCCTGCCGCGCTTCCGCGTAACGTTTGTCCTCGGTCTTCAAGATACCGTCTTGAAGAAGCAGGTCTGGCGTCCGGACTCGGCCCAGGCCGCGCTCGATCTCCTTGCGCGCTTCAGCCTGTTGCTGGCCGCCGCTGAGAAGTAACGCCCAGCAGCGTTGTTCCAGAACGGGAATCGAATCCCTTTGGCTTTCCGGCGCTCCATTCAGGAGGCTCAGTGCGGCACCGGGTTCTTTGCCCTCGATCAGGATCTTTGCGAATTCGAGCCGCACCGGCAGCAGAAACGGATTGAGCCGCAATACTTCATTCAGTTGCTGCCGCTGCATCTGAGCTCTACCGGTAACCTGGTACAGCTTAGAAAGGATGTAGTGAACCGCCGGAGAATTGGGCTCCACGTGCAGCACCTGGTTCAGGTTTGCCTCCGCATCCGAGTATTTCTTGGCCGCGATCAGGAGCTCGCCGCGCTGCAGCAGGGCATCCAGGTCTTTACTGTTCTTCTTCAGCGCCTCATCCAGGACCTTTTCGGCCTCCGGTATGCGGTTTGACGCCCGGTAAGCCGCCACCAGGCGCGTCCGCGCCGCGCGGTCCTCGGGATCCTGCCGGGCAAGCCGGTCAAACTCTCGAATTGCCTCTTCTATTCTCCCCTGCTGAAACAAAAAAATTCCGTAGTCGGGATTGAGTGTCTTGTCGGGGAATCCGGCCAGGCGTTTGTAATATTGCTCGGCTTCCTGCTTTCGTCCGAGCTGATCCTGCAACGTCGCCAGGTTCAGCAAGGCCGGCTTGTGATCGGGCGTAATGGCCAGCGCTTTTTGAAATTCCTGCTCTGCGTCGGCGTTCCGGTTCCGCGCAACGTAAAACCGGCCCAAAAGGACCCGGGCGTCTGCCGATTTCGGGTTGGCTTCGCAAGCGTTTTTGAGAACCTGTTCCGCCGCCTTAAAGTCCTGCTGCTGCAGCTTGGCTTCGGCCAGGGTTACGGTCACCATCAGGTCCGTCGGCGCCGTCATCAAGGCTCGCTCCAGATGGTGCGTAGCTTCTTCCGGATCCCCCAGCTTCAATTCCGTAAGAGCCAGCGCATGTAGCGCATCGGTGCTTTCGGGCGTTTCCTGCAATAAGCCCTGGAGACGCCGCTGCGCATCTTTCAGCACTTCCGCATCGTCGGCCCCGGTCTCCAATTGCGCCAGGAGCAGCCGCGCCGCCGTATGCTTGGGATCCAGCTCGATCGTCTGCCGAAGAGCCACGATGCCTTTCCTGAGATCTCCGCCGGCCAGATAGGCGCGCGCCAGTTGATAGCGAGCCTCGGCGTTTTTCGGCGCAGCCTGGACAGCATTCAGAAACTCCAGAGTGGCGCGATTGGCATCCTTCTTCTCCATCAGCTTCTTGCCGGACTCTATATACCGGGAGCTCCTGGCTTCCGGCGAACGGCTGCAACCAGCCAACAATAGAACCGGAAGAATTACCGCACAGGCTTGGACTCGCATTCGTGTCATACAGCAAACCCTCTCTTCGGAAACACCGACTATCGACTCCCGCGGCCGGTTGCCACAATCCGGACCGTGTCCAAAATAATCGCGCAATCAAAGAAAATTGACATGTTTTTCAAGTAGAAAAGATCGTATTCCAGTTTCCGCGCCGCGTCCTGGAGATTACTGCCGTATTGATATTGCACCTGTGCCCACCCCGTGATACCGGGTCTTACGCTATGCCGTTCATCGTAGTAGGAAATCTGTTTTCTCAATTCTTCGACAAACTCGGGGCGTTCGGGCCTCGGCCCTACAAGGCTCATCTCGCCTCTGATCACGTTGATAAATTGCGGCAGCTCATCGAATCGATATTTGCGCAGGAACCGCCCGATCCTGGTTACGCGTGCATCGTTGGTCGTTGCCCATTGAGCTCCGGTGCCTTCTTCCGCATCCACGCGCATCGAGCGGAATTTCAAAAGCTCGAAGCACTTTCCCCGCAAGCCGACGCGCTTCTGGCGAAAGATCACCGGACCGCTGGAATCCATACGGATCGCTATCGCTACCAGAAGCATGACCGGCAACGAAAGCACGAGCCCGATCACTCCCGACGCCAGATCGATCGAGCGTTTGAGTATCAGGGTTACGGTCGACCGGTGGAACCCCTCGGTAAATACAAACCAGCTCGGCTTCACCGTCTCCAGCCATACCCGCCCGCTCAGAGCGGATATGGTCGTATGGGCATCCTCTACGCGAATCCCCTGCACCCGTAACCGCACCAGTTCACGAGTCGGCAGAGCGTTTCGCCGGTCCTCGAGTGCCACGATGATCCGCGTTGCCTGAGTCCCGGCGACCAGGGCCTCCAGATCCTCTCCGGCGGCCGAGACCGGCAGGCCGAAAAGCATTCTGCCCTCGGCGGTGTGAGTCGTATCGTAAAAACCGGCCAGGCGGACGTTCAGATCGCTTCTCTTCAAAAGCTGCGACGCCACACTGACCGCCAGGTCGCCGGCTCCAATGATGATCACTGCTTCCTTCGGTGCGGCTGCCTGCCAGATCCGGTCCAGCGCAACCCGGCTGAAGGTCACGAATGCCGGCACCAGCGCGAGGCTGATAAAGAAAATGCCGCGTCCGAGCAGAAGACTCGGGAAGATGAAATAGACGGTACCCAGCAGCAGGCATCCCGATCCGAGCGACTGTCCAATGGCGATCAACTGTTCATTGCGGCCCCGAACGGCGCTCGGCCGATACAGGTCGCAGTAATAAAAACACATTTGCAGCGTCACCACAAAGACCACGGCCTGCCAGACGAAGTCCGGGAACGCGATGTACGCCTCGAAACCCGAGGCGCTCCCCCAAAACCGGATCCTGACCGCGCACAAAAGTGCCAGCGTGATGAGAGCACCTTCCAGAAGCATCTGCACGATGCCCTTGGGAGACACGTATTGGCTGAATACCCGAATCATGCGTAGCTACCGAATTACCGGCGCCGGCGTCCAGCTCGCGGTCAGGCGGATACTTTGTGCCGAGAGGTTGGTTGCAGAACCCAGATATGTGCCTGAGTTGCTGGAATAGACGTATTGCAATGACACCTGGACATTGGAACTCAGCGCTTCGCCTATGCCGCCGGATGCGACCCATCCGGTAAGAGCTACGTATCCGGTATTACTGACTCGTTGCTGGTCGATATTCGCGAACACGCTCCATCGCGCGCCCGGCCGATGCCAGCTCCACCCTCCCATAATTGTGGAATTGGTTCCTATGGCGAACCCGAAAGGATCAGCCCCAGACCTTTCATAAGTGGCAACAAACGAGTGCTGATAGGTCCGGTATCCCAGTGAGCCGCCGAATGCCACCTGCTTCGTCTGGGGAGTGCCGTACAGTTGCAGCGTCATGTGAGTGATCGAGGCGCCTACGTGGCCGGTTACAAACCACCGCTGACTCATCTTGCGGCCGATGGAAACACTGGCGTTCGTAGTAAATGCGCCCTGATAGCGGTTCATCGTCCGGCTCTCTTCCAGATCCGCTCCCAGCTGCGTGCGGGGAGAGAACATATACGAAAAGCCCACGCCCGCGTTCAGACCGATGCTGTGCGGCATGGCATAGTTGTGTTCCGGTACCTGGTCATTGCCGCCGACCCGGTTCTGGCCGGCTCCCGTGACACCCGACACGTGGAAGTTCAGCCGCGAAGAATGCGCATATGTCAGCGATGCCTGGCCGGAATAGGTGAGAATCCGCGAACCCACCAGCAGGGTCCGCGCGGGAGAGTCCAGCACCGGCGCGCCGGTCAACATCGATGCGACTTGATTGCTGCTGAACTGGCCGAGGGAAAAGGCGGCAGCCAAATCGTCCATGGTGGCGGAAACCTGCGAAATCAAGGCCACGTTCGATGGCTGATAAAGGTATTGCAGGATCGTGCTGTAGTTCCCGTTGGCTGAGAGGGTCAGCGTCCACTTCGGAGTCAACACGTGGCTCATCGAAAAAGACAGGGAATGGTTGAATGCATTAGATTCCGAGTTC
This sequence comes from Bryobacteraceae bacterium, assembly GCA_035516375.1. GTDB lineage: Bacteria > Acidobacteriota > Terriglobia > Bryobacterales > Bryobacteraceae > PSRJ01. Next base: position 483 of record DATJAK010000232.1, on the reverse strand, counting down.
TGCACCAACCCGCCGAAGTTGAGAGAATAAGTAAGCCCGAGGTCGGTGTGCTGGCCATGATGCTGCCAGCCGGCACTCGTGCTGGCGCCATAATTGACATCCGGTCCCAAACCTGTGTATAGGGGCGCCGCCTGAGTATATGCGCCCGGATACGCTGAGGTTGCATATCCGGCGTACACCGAAACCCCGTACAGGCGGACTCCGCCAACCGACATGCTCCTGAAACTCGCCTGATCAAACAGGGACTGCCCGAGACCGGCCGGAATCATAATGCCCGCCGTGATCGCACATCTGAATATCCCGCGCATGCTACTCTCCGTTTCGCCTCATCCTTGCGCCACGCTGCGGCGCAATCCGTTCTCGCCGCGAATATTGCAGTTCTTCATCTTGTACATGAGCGAGCGGTAGCTGATGTTCAGCGCCTCCGCGGTCCGGCGGCGGTTCCAGCGATGCTGCTCGAGCACCTGTAGAATAATTTCCGTT
>DATJAK010000231.1:0-26235 GCA_035516375.1 Bryobacteraceae bacterium | reverse complement strand
CGTTTTTACCGAGCCGCGACTAAAAGGAGCGGCCCTAAACGCTATCGAAATGACCGGGACAGCCGACTAGTGCTAATTTCGGCCCGGGGTGTAACTTCTCCTCGTCGAAAGGCGAAGGGAAGGGTATGAGACGCGCGGGGGCTGGCAAGTGAGCGGGCGCAGATCGCTGTTTGACGGCTGGGTCCACCGAATTGCGTTTTGGGGTGGCTCGGTAATGGTAGCCATCGGTGTTGCCCTGCATCTGCCTATGTTTTGGATGGGAAGGATGAACGGATTCCGGCTGGTCGGAATGCCGATGGGCACAGGAATGCTCGTCGGCATGGCTCTGATTGTGCTCGGAGTCGTTGCTGCCGCCTATGGACTGTTGCCTGGCCGCGGGGGAGAGCGCGCCAGCATCGGATCCGTCGTGCCACCAGAGGATGCGCCTCTCACCCAAGCCCACTGGGTTCAAATCGCGCTGGTCGGAGTTGCGCTGGTTGTCGACGTCATGAAAGCAGCCACGCTGGGCTTCGTGACACCAGGCATGCGCGCTGAGTATAGTCTCAGCGCCTCAGCGGTCGCTCTGTTGCCGCTGAGCGGGCTCACCGGGACCACCATTGGATCTATCATTTGGGGACGACTCGCCGACATTTACGGACGCCGCGCCTCGATACTGCTCGCAGCTGTGATGTTCGTCGGCACGTCTATCTGCGGAGCGATGCCTTCGTTTTCCTGGAACATTGTCATGTGCTTCATGATGGGGTTAGCCGCCGGCGGCATGCTGCCGGTAGCCAACGCGCTTCTGGCGGAGATCATGCCAACCAAGCACCGAGGTTGGTGTCTCGTGCTCCTCGGCGGCGTTGGGACAATTGGGGGATACTTTGCGACCAGCGAATTGTCGGCCTTATTGCAACCGCATTTCGGCTGGCGGATTATGTGGTTGGTCGGCTTTCCGACTGGACTGCTATTAGTCATCCTCAGTCCCCTCCTGCCGGAGTCGGCTCGCTTCTTACTGGAGATGGGCCGAATCGAGGAGGCTGCCCAGACACTCGCTCGGTATGGCGCGCTGATTGTGCTTGATCGAGGCCCGAAAGCAACCCCAGCGACCGCCATCCGGGCAAACGTGCAGCGTCCGCCCGATTCTGGCGCGGGACTTGGGATCGCCCTCACGCTCGCCGCGCTTGCCTGGGGACTTATCAATTTTGGTGTGTTGCTTTGGCTGCCATCCGCCCTCATGGCCGAGGGCCGTAGCGTGGGCGCGGCCAGCACTTTGATTGCTGGTTCGGCCTTGCTCGCGATCCCAACCGTTGCCGCCGCGACGTATCTTTACAGCCTCTGGAGCACAAAAGGCGTGCTCATTTTGTCTATCGGGATCACGGTTCTGGGGCTTATGGCCGCGCTACTTCGAAATTACAGCGCACTGTCTTTCGTTTCGAACCCGCTGCTCTCTGTATCCCTCCTGGTTGTTGGCACGAGCGCAGTGATTTCGATTCTGATGCCGTATGCGGCAGAGAGTTACCCGGTTAAGCAGCGAGGCCGCGCGGCCGGTTGGTTTGCCGGATGCAGCAAAGTCGGCGGAGTAATGGCTCAGGGAATGGCTGCTTTGGCGATGGTACCGGCATTCGGATTGGCCGCGGGAATGATCGCTATTCCAACCGTCGTATCCTTACTGCTCGTTGCCATGTTTGGTCATGAAACTCGTGGGCGGGACCTGCGCGAACTCGAAGCAAAAGCGGCGACTCTTTAGAAAGGTTGAATTGATGAGTTCCAAGAATCTCGACGAACTAAACCACCTGCAACAGAAAACCTGGACCGCCGGGGACTTCCCGAAAATGGGTATGGAGCTTTCCATCGTCGGCGAACTGCTCTGTGAGTCCGTACCGGTTCTTGCCGGCGATCGCGTGCTGGACGTGGGTACGGCTTCGGGCAACACCGCCCTGGCGGCAGCCCGCCGGCGAGCAAAGGTGACCGGTATCGACATCACTCCCGTCCTGCTCGAACGCGCCAGGGCCAGGGCGGAGGCGGAGGATTTACCGGTCGATTTTCAGCACGGTGATGCTACTGCGCTCAGCTTTGAAGATGGCTCTTTTGACATTGTGATGAGCACCTTCGGATCGATTTTCGCGCCCGACCCGGAAAGAACCGCTGCAGAGATGGCTCGAGTTTGCCGGCCAGGAGGCAAGATGGCAGTCGCGGTTTGGACTCCCAATGGGATGCTTGGAAAATTGTTTCGCCTGCTGGCGCGCTACTCTCCGCCTGGATCTCAAGTCGATCTGCCGGTTTCCTGGGGTGATGAAACGATATTGAGACAACGCTTGGAGCCATATATGAGCGACATAGCGATTAAGCCCCAGGTGGTGCGTTTTCGCTCGCCTTCGCCGGCGCATTGGGTTGAGTTTATGAAAACCTACTTCGGTCCGGCCATTCTGGCAATGGAAAATTCTCGGGAAGATGCCCGGCGCCAGCTCACACTGGAAATGATGGAACTCGTACATGAGCATAACCGTTCACCGAATACCACGGCGTTGGGCGAGAGTGAGTATCTGGAAGTGGTGGCGACGCGGTCTTAGGGCGCAGTGAAGGGAGAGGTGCCCCTCAGCGATCCATGGCAATTTGATTGTCCGGCCGGAACGGGCCGATTCTTTGAGAACGAGCGACGCATTTGGCGTGCTGGCTTGGGCCCCCAAGCCTCGTGCTAGCAGATATGCGCACCCATCGTATCCACGTACACGGCATATAACGACTGGCTCCCGGCGATAAACAACCGGTTCCGCCTTGTGCCGCCGAAGCAGATGTTGGCGCAGACCTCCGGCATACGGATCATGCCGATAAGGTCACCATTCGGAGCAACCACCTGTACGCCGGGCCGCGCGCCGCACCAAAGATTGCCGTCGATGTCGCAGCGGATGCCATCGGCGGCAGAAGGGCCGCTTCCGCCCGGAATGTTGAGCTGCACAAATTGCTTTCCGTTGCGGAGCGCTTTTCCGTCCAGGTCGAAGATCCGGACATTGCGCAGCGACCCGGTATCCGCCAGATACAGCTTTTTGTAATCCGGCGAAAAACAGATGCCGTTGGGGCCGTCGCCATCGTCGTTAACTTTGTCGATTTGTCCCGTCTTTGGATCCACGCGGTACGCGGCCGTTTTCAATTCCGAGTCGCCCTTGTAACCTTCGTAATATCCGCGGATACCATACAGCGGATCGGTGAACCAGATGCTCCCGTCAGGGTGAACCACAATGTCATTGGGTGAGTTGAGGCGCTTGCCCTGAAACTTGTCGGCAATCACGGTTGCCGTCCCGTTATACTCGTAGCGCACCACACGCCTCCCGCCGTGCTCGCAGGAAAGCTGGCGCCCTTCAAAATCGAAGGTATTGCCGTTGCTAAACCCCGACGGATTGCGGAATACCGTGACGCGCCCGTCCTCTTCGATCCAGCGCATCTGTACGTTGTTCGGAATGTCGCTCCAGACCAGGTAGTGACCGGACCCGTTCCATGCAGGGCCTTCCGCCCAGAGCGTCCCCGTGTGTAGCCGGCGTATGGACGAATTCACGATATACCGGCGAAACCGATTATCGAAGGAGATGATGTCCGGATCGGGATAGGAAAGCGGCTCGTTCCTTGCGTAATCCCGGGGCGTGGGTGTGGAGATTCCCGGAGTAGCCGCGGTTTGTGCGAGCAGCGGCGTCACGGCCGCGCCGGCGAGCGAGGCCGCCAGAAATGAGCGGCGGTCGAGTGGCAGCGTGTTTCGCTTGTGAACGGGAATAGGCATGCCTGATAGATATATCGCAACCGTCAGCGTTTTGGGAAACCGCCCTCGGTGGTGCGCCGTCTGCTATGCTGAGCGGGTACGAACCTGCCCCGCGTCCCACCATTCGCATGTCGTATAGAGTCACGCTTTCCCTAGGGCTTCTGATCGCGTTGGGCTCCCTGCTTTCGGCGCCGGCATATGCACAACGAAACCGAGTCGCCAATATAAATAATGCCCGCCGGGTGACGCTGTCCGGCCATCTCCATCCCCAAGCGCTGGCCGAAAATGATGAGGGCGCCGTGGATCCGGGGCTTCTGATCCCGCGCGTGACACTAATCTTGAAGCCTTCGACCGCGCAACAGGCGGAACTGAAGCAGTTGCTCGCTGCGCAGCAGGATCCGTCCTCTCCGGACTATCGCCGTTGGCTCACACCAGAGGCGTACGCCGATCGATTTGGCGTCAGCGGATCTGACCTCAACCGGATTACGTCATGGCTTCAGAGTCAACACCTGGCGATCGTTGCAGTGGCCCGCGGAAGAAATTGGATTGCGGCCAGGGGCACGGCCGCCAATGTCGCAACGGCCTTCGGCACCCGCCTGCATCATTACCGGGTGGATGGCGAGTTGCATTTTGCCAACGCCACCGAACCGAGCCTCCCCGCTTCGCTCGAGGGAGTGGTAAAGGCGATTCACGGTCTGCACGATTTCCGCATGAAGCCGCGTCTGCGAGCGGCCAACCTGCAATCTCGCTCCCAGCGGCCGGCCTATACGACCATCGCCGGCAGCCACTACGTAGGAGCGAACGACGTCACCGCCATCTACAACATTCAGTCGCTGTACAGCAGCGGGATCACGGGCTCCGGGCAAAGGCTCGTGGTGGTGGGGCAAACCGACCTGGTCCTAACTGATATCGAAAACTATCGCAGCTTCTTCAACCTGCCGGCGAACGATCCGCAGACCATCCTGGTGCCCGGCTCGCCCGATCCGGGGATCCACCGGGGCGATCTCGGTGAGTCGGACCTCGATCTGGAACTGTCGGGGGCAATCGCTCCCGATGCCACCATCCTGTTCGTGTATTCCAATGACGTGGCCGTATCGCTCCAATATGCCATCGACCAAAACCTCGCGCCGGTGATCAGCATGAGTTACGGCGATTGCGAAGCGGATATCGCGGCCGCGGATGCGGAGAGTCAACAGTCGCTGGCTCAGCAGGCGAATGCGCAAGGCATCACCTGGCTGGCGTCATCCGGCGATTCCGGAGCCGCCGATTGCAGTTCCGGGCCGAGTTCGAAATCGAACGGAATTCTCTCGACGGACTTGCCTGCCAGTATCCCCGAGGTTACCGGCGTCGGCGGCACCGCATTTACAGAGGGCACCGGGACCTATTGGAGTAGCACTAATAATGCCGGCGGGGCTTCGGTATCGGGTTACATCCCGGAAACGGCCTGGAACGATACTGCAATCGATGGCACTCCTTCGGCGAGCGGAGGCGGAGCGAGCGCCTACTTCTCCAAGCCCGCATGGCAGAGCGGAACCGGCGTTCCGAGTGACGGAGCGCGCGATGTTCCCGATTTGGCCTTCGCTGCATCCCCCGATCACGACGGCTTCCTGATCTTCACCGACGGATTCGAACAGGTAGTCGGAGGAACTTCCGTAGGTGCTCCTTCGATGGCGGGGCTGATCACTCTGTTGAACCAGTATGTCGTCGCCAGAGGATTGCAATCCGGGCCGGGCCTGGGAAACATCAATCCGCAGCTGTACGCGATCGCGCAAACGAACCCTGCCGCCTTCCATGACATCACCACCGGCGACAACATTATCACCGTCACGTGCACGGCGCGGCAGCGCAACTGCCAGCCCAGCTCCATCGGATATACGACCGGCGCCGGCTACGATCAGGTTACTGGCGTAGGCACCGTGGACGCGCAGGCCTTCTTCACGGCATGGGTGATTCAGAGCGGAGCGAACGGTCAAGGCCCGCCTGCTCTCTCGGTCATCGGAAATGCGGCGTCCTTCAACCAGAAGTATGCGCCGGGGATGCTGCTGACGATCTACGGTTCCCGGCTCGCACCGGGCACGCAGGTTGCCACCAGTGCTCCGTGGCCCCTTGGGATGCAAGGCGTATCGGTAACCATCAATAACGTGCCGGCGCCGCTCTATTACGTCTCGCCTGGCCAGCTTAACGTGCAGATTCCTTATGAGACGCCCGTGAACACCAGCGTGGTGCTGACGGTCAACAACCACGGCAGCACCGTATCGACTTCCTTTGTCGCTACCGCGGCAGCGCCTGGAATCTTCACCGATCCAGACAACGAGCCTGTTCCGTTTGCCAGCGCGTCACGCGGCCAGACCATCACCCTGTATCTCACGGGCGGAGGCGCGGTGAGCCCGGCGCTCTCGACAGGCGCAGGCCCCAAACTGGGTACTCTGTTGGCAAATCTACCGCGGCCACAGCAGAAAGTCGCGATGACTGTGGGCGGCGTCGCCGTCTCATCCGTGGATGCGCTGGTCCCGGTGGGTTATGTCGGTGTCATGCAGGTTAACTACCAGGTCCCTGCCACAGCGCCATTAGGACCGCAAACCGTGATCGTGACGATCGGCGGCATCTCGAGTCCCCCGGCCACGTTGACAGTGGTGCCTTAGACACCTTTTTTCCGAATCCACTTTCGCCACACCAGGTACCCCACAGCCAAAACCACGATCGCGACCGCCAGCCACTCCAGGTAGTAATGGATGTTCTTCTCCACCGCTTCCCAGCGGTCGCCAAGCAGGTAGCCGAGGCTCAGGAACGTGCTGACCCACAACACCGCGCCCGAGTACGCGAATACGGCAAACTGGTGCGGCGCCACATCGGAAATGCCGGCGGCGTATGCTGTGAGATGCCGGACACCCGGGATGAAATAGCCCACGGTCAGCGCCCAATGGCCAATGCGCGCGAACCAGGCGTGCGCCATCGCCAGCCGCTCCTCCGTGAGATGCAGATACTTGCCGTAGCGCAGCAGGACGCGGTGCCCTAACAGGCGGCCGAGCTGATAGCTGATGGTGATGCCGCAAGCGCTGCCGGCCAGCGCGCAGGCAAATGCCAGCGGCAAATGAAGGTTTCCTTTGTAGATCAGGTAACCGGAAAAGGTGAGCAGGGTCTCATCGGGAATCGGCAATCCGATGATGCCGAAAACGAGCAGAAAGAAAATCGCGAAATAGCCGTATTGCGAGATCCACGCGAGAACCTGCGCTTCCAACTAAACCGCCAGCTCCGTGATGTCCACCGAAGAGCGGTTGCCTTCCACCACCACAATGCCGCTGTCGGTCACGTGGTGATAGCGCCGGTCACGATCCAGGTCATAACCGATGCAGGCGTCTTGCGGCACCCGGACGTTCTTGTCCAGGATAGCGTGCCGGACGCGGGCCCGGCGGCCGATATCGCAATTATCCAAGATTACCGAGTCTTCCACCAAAGCCCCCGCGTGGACGCGCACGCCGCGGCCCAAGACGGAATTGCGAACGACGCCGCCGGAGAGGATGCAGCCGCCGGAGACAATGGAGTCAATCGCCTGCCCCCGCCGGCCCTCATCGTTGAAGGTGAACTTCGCCGGCGGATCGGGATAGCTCGTGGTCCGCACCGGCCACTGCCGGTTGTGCAGATTCAACGCGGGGTTCACCGAGCGCAGATCCATGTTGGCTTCGTAGTAGGCATCCAGAGTTCCCACATCGCGCCAGTAGGGAACCGCGTCCGCCAGTTCGCCCGGAATGCGATTGGACTCGAAGTCGTAGGCGTAGATCTCGGCTTTGCCGGCCAGCTTGGGCAGGATATTGCGCCCGAAGTCGTGGTTGCTCTGCGGATCGGCCGCGTCATCGTGAAGCAGGCGGAGCAGCGTGCGCGTGGAGAAGATGTAGTTGCCCATCGAGGCATGCACGCGGTGATGATCGCCGGGCAGCGTGGGAGCATCGGGATTCTTTTCGTGAAACGCCAGGATGCGGCCGTCCTCGGCGGCCTCGACCACACCGAACTCGGCTGCCTGGTCCTTAGGAACCGGTATGGCGGCCACGGTCACTTCCGCGTTCTTGTGTAAATGATATTCGATCATACTGGCAATGTTCATGCGATAGATGTGATCGCCGCCGAAGATCGCCACCACGCGCGGGTCGGCCTGTTCCACCAGGTTGATGTTCTGGTAGATCGCGTCGGCCGTTCCTTGATACCAGGTCTCGCCCGCCGAGCGCATCTGCGCCGGCACCGGAATCACAAAATGGCTCTTGAGCAGCCCACCGAATTGCCAACCTTCATTGAGATGCTGCAGCAGCGACTGGCTGCGAAACTGCGTCAACACGTACACGGAATAGATTCCGGAGTTGATAAAGTTGCTGAGCACGAAATCGATAATGCGGTATTTACCGCCGAAGGGCACGGCCGGTTTGGCGCGCTCTTTGGTCAACGGATAGAGCCGGGTCCCCTTCCCGCCTGCCAACACGATTCCCAGCACTCGTAAGCGCATCGATTCCGCCAATGCCATATTCTTCCAGGCAAGCCCCTCGCACGCAAGCTGCCTTTTGACAATTTCTAAATCTGTGTTTGGTAGCACAGGCCTCCCGGCCTGTGTTCGGCGGCTACATGTACTCCGGAATCTGAATTCCCAAAATTCCCGCCGTGCGCGCCAGTTGGCGGTGGAAAAAATCCGTCATCCAGAGCAGGAAAACCTTCTTCTCGCGACTCTCTTCCTGCAGGATCGGGTACTGGTGGTAGAAATTGTTGAACGCCTGCGCCAGCTGGAAAGCGTACTTGGCCACGTGCGCGGGTTCCCCGGCGGTCACAGCGCGCTCCAGGGCCGAATCGGCCTTCGAAGCGGCCAGCAACATCTGCCAAGAGTCTTCCGCTTGGAGCTGACGTGCCATAGCGGCGGCGTTCAGCTCCGACGCGAAATGGGGCAGCGTCTCGCCGCGCTCCTTCAGCTTGCGCAGAATGTTCCGGGCACGGACCGCGGCATATTGCACATAGGGTCCGGTCTCGCCTTCGAAGCTCAGCGCTTCTTGCAGATCGAACGCGATCACCGAATTGCGCGTGTACTTGAGCAGGAAGTAGCGCAGTGCGCCGACGGCGATCTGGGTGGCCACGCGCTTCTGTTCCTCAGGCGGCGCCTCAGAATGACGCGACGAAACCTCCTCCAGCGCCTTGGCGATCAGGTGATCGATCAGGTCGTCGGCCTTCACGCCCAAGCCCTTGCGGCCCGAGACTTCGACATAGGGCCGCTTGCGATCTTCTTCCGAAAGCGGAATGCCGAGGTCGGCGCAGCAGCGCGGCGAGAGCGCCACCATTTCGTAGGAAAAGTGCACGGAATGGCTGGCCTGCTGCTCATACCCCAGTCCGCGCAGCCCGGCCACCACCACATCCTGCAAGTACGACTGACGTGCGTCGATCACGTTGTATACACGCGCACCGCCGCCGAAATGATGCTCGGACCCGGTGGGCATGTCGGTCGTGATCCACAGCACCCGGCCATCCGCGTACGTCTGGAATGGGCGGTAGTAGAAATCCTTGCCCAGCAGCCCGAACTTCCAGAGCTGGTAGGCGATGTCCTTGCCGACATAAGTCACGGTGCCATCGGAACGGACGATCACCTTGCCCTCTTCGGAAAGGCCCGGCATCACCCAACAGCCGGCGTTCTTGCCTTCGCTCTCAAGGTAGATGGCTTTGCGTTCCTTCAGCTGCTCGAACGCCGAAGCCCAGAACTTCAAATGCAGGATCTCGCTTTCCCGCGGCAGGACGTCGTACTCGACATCGAGGCGCAGCATGGTCGCCAGATGCGCCTCCACGATCGCGTCGGCCACCATGTGAGCTAGATTGTGCAGCTCACCTGCGCCCGCCTCGATCGCATGGAGCGTTTCGGCGCGCCACCCGAGTGCTTTGGGATCTTCCGTGTAGTAGGCGGAAGTTCGCGCGTACAGGTCCCAGCAATAGTAATCAAACCGGGTAGCCGGATCGGCGATGAGCGTGCGCACGTCGGCTGGCGTCTTTTTTTCCAGGTAGTGAAAGCCCACTACCACATCGGCCACCTGAACGCCGGTATTGTCGATATAGTTCTGAACCTCGACGCTCTGTCCCAGCGCGCGCAGCATGCGCACGAACGTGTCGCCAAGTGTGGCGTTCCGCAGGTGCCCGATGTGGGCCGCTTTGTTGGGATTGATATTGGTGTGCTCGACGATGGTCTTCTCGCCGGCGGCGGCCACGGTTTCCGATTCGCCACGAAGCAGCGCCACCCCGTAAGCCCCGCGGTCCAGCCGGAGGTTGAGGTAACCGTTCCCAGCCACTTCCATGGCCGCAACACCCGGAATCGCGCCGATCTCGGCGGCCAGTTCGGCGGCAATTTTCTTGGGCGCCTGGCGGAGCTGTTTGGCTAACTGAAACGCCGCCGGCACCGCCATTTCGCCGAAATCGCTCGGCCGCGGCTGCTCGATAGCTACTGCCAGATCAACGCCATACCGCGCTTGAATGTGGGCGTGGAACGCCTCGGAGACCTGCTTTTCGATGGCTTGAAACACGGGAAGTACGAGTATAGCAGGCGGGCTAAATGGGACTAAATCTCGTATTCTGGCGGCTTTGCGCGGCCGAACTGGATGTGTTCCCAAATCCTCTCATGGAGAAAGTAGAGTCCGACTTTCGAGAACATGTCGGCCGCAGCGATGCCGCCCGAAACCCATGGTTTGTGCGTAAATACGAGTGCAATCAATCCGGTAGCGCCAGATCCCAGGAGCCGGTAGCTGACTGCCTTGGCGAAGCTTCGAGAGTTACTCTCCATAGATACCTCGCATTGTACCAAAACCCGATAGAGATTATGGCGATGGTTTGTACTATTTGTCAAGGGCTGGATCTGGGGACGGGTCTGCCGGTTCCGTCCGCAGGCGGGTCAGCGCCTTGATGGTGTCTTGCCATTCACGGGGATCCGACTTGGTGGCGTAAGGCTGATTCAGGTCCTGATAAAAGTCGAGTACCTCTTTCACCACCATGGCGTCGACTTCCTTCGGATCTTTGCCCGCGAGCTCAATCGCCAATTGAGAATAGGCATGGTCGGCCAGTTTGTACTCACCCGGGCGAGTCGGCTGCCCCGTATCGAAGTCGCGATTGGGAAGAGCCAGGCTTCCTTCCTCCACTTGGGCTAACAACCCGCGGTATTCGGTAAGCGTTCGGTTAAAGCTGTCTTCGAACAATGTGATGGTTGTGGAAGTGGGCGGCTTAAACGCGGCAGCCCGGAAAGGTCCGACTTTGGGAATGATGCGGAAGAAGAAGCCCAGAATCTGGGCCAGAAAGCCCGGCTTCCGATAGTCGCGATCCCATTCTTTGCGGTACGCCGCGCGTGATAGGTTGTAGCGGAATTGGCGGCGCGTCAGGCCGGGGTGCGCCTTCTTTAAATCGTCCTTTTTCATGTCCCACGCCACCTTGGTCATTTCCGGAATCAGTGTGCTCACCGAGTGCCGATAGGTGCCCAGAGCCAGATCGAAACTGGTGAACAGGCTGGGAAGGTCGAGGGAATACGTATCGTGAAAAGCGCGTTCGAGCACCGGTTTGCTCACTTCGAACCCGATGAAGTCGTGATACGACTGCGGAGCATAGTTGCCTTTGGCCACTTCCCAAACATCGAAGCCGAACTCTACCTTGAGATGCGAGCCGGGGTTGTCGGCGTAAGTGACGGTACGCCCATACTTCGCCTCCAGCTTGGGATACTGGGTGGCTACCGCGAGGTTGACTGCGAAAGGGTGGCCTGTTGTATCGGCCGCATAATGCGCCAGGGCGCCGAGCGCGAAGGCGTACTCGTTTAGATCCTGAGCCTCGGCAAGCATGTTCATCACGAAATCGCCGCTGCGCACATAGTGCGTCAGGTCGCTGAAGAATTGACTGCCGAAGGGGTAGTAGCCCATGTCTTGAATGATGGCGCCGGCATAGGCGTACCCATGCGCGTGCCGCAGATCTTCCGGGCTTGCCTGCGGGAACCTCTTGACGAGCATCGGCTTGAGATTGGTTTCCCAGGCCGAATCGATGATCGCTTCGTGGGTGAGCACGGAATACGCGTTGGCGGCGGGGGCAATCAACAGTGCGGCGGCGCACAGGAGCAATCGGCGCATAGTATTCTGCGCGGCAATTCTAGCACCGGGAAAACGCGGGATGAGGTGTCCCGCTCCACCAAGGGTGTGAAGCGGGACGGTTGATTACAGGGTTGACAGTTTCGCGTCCAAATCCGCCAGCGTCCGATTCAGCAGTTCACGGTATCGCGGATTCTGCGCCGATTTCAATTCCGTCACGATTCGGGTCCTTGAGAGAAGAAAGCTCTCCTTCTGGCGAATGAGACTCAGGGTTGCTGGATCGGGCACATTACGGGCAGGGGCATTTGGGCGCACTTCGAACACGCCAGCCAATGCCTCGGCCGACTTACTTTCCCAACCTTTGGCCATACATTGATTCTACTCCGGTAGGACATGAAGTGAAAGCCTACGTACAATTCACCTGCAGAATCAGTCGTTTTAGACCCTCGCGAAATACGGCGGGCGCCGTAAGCAGACTACAAACGAGAAAAGCCTCACCGTCGAAATCGTAGAAGAAGCCGGGTTGGAACAGAACATTCGCGGACTCGAGCAGCCCCAGAGCCCACTCCTCCTCGGTTCGCAGCTTCGGAACTTGTATCGTGGCGCACCAGCCGCCTTCCACATTCAGAAGGCCAGCTGCGGAGCCCTCGAGCGCTTCGCGGGCGAGCCGGAGATTCTCAGCCGTACGCGCGCGGATCTGCTGCTGGATCGATTGGCCGGCGCGCAATAGACGTGCGGCCGCGCACTGCACCGGAGTTCCCACGGAAAGATAGGTATCCGCGATCCACTCCAGCCGGTCTCTTGCCTGCTGCCGCTCATGCGCCGCGCCGGCGGTCACGATCCACCCCAGTTTCATCTGCGGGAGCCCGGCAATTTTCGAAAGACCACTCATCGAAAAGGCCAGCCCCTCCTGCTGGCCGGCAAGTGTGACGACACGTTCGCTGTCAGGCGCGAAAGCGTAATCGGCGAAAACTTCATCGGAGATGAGCGCGATTTCCCGCTTCTTACAGATTCGCGTTAGCTCATCCAGTTCCCCGCGTTTGACGAAGGAGCCGGTGGGGTTATTGGGATTGACCACAATGACGCCGCGGGTGCGTTCCGTCAGTGCCGCCAGCAGTCCTTGGAGATCGAGGGCCCAGTGCCCGTGGTAACGAAGCGGATACGAGCGTACTTCCACAGACTCCATGGTCGCGAGGAATTCGAAGAGCGGATAAGAGGGCCGCGGCACCAGCACGTTGTCTCCCGGGTCAGTCAGAAGCTTGAACAGGTAGGCATAGGCCTCGCTGGTGCTGGCGGTGAGCAGAATCCGCTCAGGTTCTACGGCGATGCCGCGATCGAAGTAGTATTGCGCCACGGCTTCGCGCGCTTCGCCAAGACCAGCCGGTGACGGCTCGTAACGCAGCAGGCGTTGCTCGCGGAAAGCGTCGACGATCTCGGCAGGGTAATGGAGGCCGACTTTGGTGGGGTTGGATTCCGTGAGATCTAGAATTTCCGCACCTTCCGCGCGCTTCTTGTCGATCGCGCGCGTGAGGCGGTTGGGCTGGAAGTCCCAACGGAAACGGAAAGAGAACATCTTTATCCGCGGACGGCCCAGCGAAACAAGTCGGCTACTTTGGGCGTGGTCCCTTGAAACAGGATACCGATGCGGAAGATCCGCGCGGCGGCCCATGTGCCAACGAGGCTGAACACGAGAACGCCGGCCAGCCCCACCCACGGCTGCCAGGCCGGCACGCCCCCGGGCATCGACTGGCGCATCATCATCAAGATTGGAGTGAAAAGAGGAAACAGGGACAAGGCCGTCGACATCCCGCCGTTCGGCTGCTGCAGCACCGTCACCATCAGCATTAGGGGAATCAGCACCGGCAGCATCAGGATACCGACCAGTTGTTGCGCATCCTGCGTGCTGTTGCAGGCCGATCCGAAGGCGGCGCCCAGCGAGCACATCAGCGTCACGTCGGCAACGAGGTAGACGAAGAACCACGGCAAAACGGAGAACGGAATCAGGCCGAACATCGCCATCCCCTGAAGCGCCAGAATGCCTCCCACGATGTAGAGAGCCGAACTGACGAGCGAGCGGGCCAGGGCGGCCAGCACCTTGCCGGCCATGATTTCGAACGGGGTGGCCGACGCGAGCATCATCTCAAACACGCGTTGCGTTTTGTCCTCGGCTACCGCGGTAAGCATGGGATTGGCGCTGAAAAGAACGATCATCGCCATCATCAGAACCAGAGCGTAGGGGACGGCGAAACTTTCCACCTCGCCCTTCTTGCGCGGCTCGAGAATGGCGTTAGTTCGTGGGTCCTGGGAAACCAGGTTCATGCTTTCCAGCCGCACCGGGGTGAGGGCTTCGGCATACTGATCGTGACTGACTCCCAGTTGAGCCAGGCGCACTCGCCTGAGCCCATCGTTTACCGGGCCGGCGAACCACGCCTGGAACAGATCAATGCCGCCGGCGCTGGAGTAAACGGCGATCGGTGGGGCCTGTCCGGACCCGGGGTGAAGCGCGTCCGGAGCGATCTCGACAAACGCGAATAATTCCTGGCGGCGTACCTGATCGGACAGGGCCAGCCTCTGGTGATCCCAATTGCCGTCGGCCGGGGTGCTCTCGACGAACCGGTACTGCGGCATGGTGCGGCGTCCGGTCAACTTATCGAACATGTCTTTACGGTTGGCTTCGTCGGCAGCCTCGATCACGGCCGCGGCAACCGCGCCGGTCCGATCGAGTATCGCCACGTGCCGCTCCTGCTGGTTGGCTCTATTTTGCATTCCGGCGATCACCAGGAAGCTGCCGCCGAACAGAATCGGCAGAATCAGCAATCCGAAAATGAACGCTTTGGTCATCACGGTGGCGATGAAATCCCGTTTGGCAATCAGCAGAATTCTATGCAACTTGCGCCTCCTCCGCGGCCGGGCCTGCGATGCGCACGAAGATGTCGTGCAGGGATGGCTTGGTGACGGCGAAGCTGGTAACTCGGGTCCGCGCAAGCAGCGTGTGCAGCACTTGTTGCGGATCGGAGCCGCGCGCCAGACGTATCTCCTGTACCTGACCCAGGTCCTGAACCTTCTCGATGCCCGCGATCCCGCTGAGAACCGCCGCGCCGCCCTCTGCAGTAATCCGTAGTGTATCGGTTGCGTATTGCTGCTGAATCGCGGCCAGCGTGCCGTCCAGGACCTTCGTGCCGCGGAAGATCATGAAGATCGAGTCGCACATGCTTTCCGCCACGTGCATGTCGTGCGTGCTCAGAATTACTGTGGAACCCCGGCGGCGCAGTTCGAGTATGGACGCTCGCACCACGTCCATACTCACTGGATCGAGCCCGGTGAAGGGCTCATCCAGGATCAGCAGCTTGGGCTGCGGAACCACGGCAGCGATGAATTGCACCTTCTGGCTCATGCCCTTGCTCAGCGTCTCCAGTTTCTGCGAAGCAAAACCGGCCAGGTCGAATTTCTCAAGCCAGCCGTTTACTTCTTTGGTCACGCTACGCCCGCTGCGCAGCTCGCCGTAAAACTCGAGCAGCGTCCGCACGGGCATGCGCCGGTAGACTCCGCGCTCTTCGGGCAGATATCCGATGAGCTCCGAGCGCGTGCCACTCACTTGCTGGCCAAACACGCGGATGGAACCGCGGTCCGGATAGAAGATGTTCACGATCATGCGCATGGTGGTGGTCTTGCCCGAACCATTGGGACCGATGAACCCGTAAACCGCGCCTTCATGCACGGTGAGCGTCAGATCATCCACGGCGGTCAGGGAGCCAAAGGTCTTGGTGACATCGCATATCTCGACAGCGCCCATTAGCCTAACATCGTAAGGTAAATGGAAGAGGCTGTCAATGGCGCTTGTGGGGCCGGCCCTTCCGGGCCGCCGCCGGGCTTCTGCCCGGCGTATCGACAAGTCAAAACGGCGGCAGGCCAGAAGGCTTGGCCCCACGTGAATGTTTGACAAAGGGGCCGCGCTCCTTTTATGTTAGAACATATGACTGACCAGTCAGTCAGCGAGCGCAAGCGGACCTCGATCCTCGAGGCCGCGCGGTCGGTTTTTTCCCGCAAGGCTTATGCCGATGCCGCCGTAGACGATGTCGCCGAGCAGGCGCATATCGCCAAGGGCACCCTGTATCTCTATTTCAAGTCGAAAGAGGAACTGTACCTGGCCGCATTGGTCAGCGATTTGCGCGCCATGTCGGCGGATGCCCGCAGCAAGATGGAAGAAGTCTCCGGCTTTCGCGAAAAGCTGCGCGCTTTTTTCGAAGTCCGGCTGGATTATTGCCGCCTGCACGAGAATTTCCTGCGCATTTATCTGGCCGAGTACGGCACCATGTTCGTGCGCGCCCCTCTCAATCGCGAATTGGCTCAACTGGTACGAGAAAACATTCGCTACGTCGCACAAGTAGTGGAAGAGGCGATTGCACGCGGCGAGATCCGGCGCGTTTCGGCGCCGGCCACAGCGGCAGCCATTTTCGATATGTCACGCGGTTTGATCGAACGGCGCCTTCTGGGCTGGAAGGAATTTCGTGCGCAGGATGAGATCGAATTCAGCATCGATTTGTTGTGGTCAGGCATCGGATTGCGTAGTAAGGCGCCGGCCCGGGGACGGTCGAGGCGTGGGTAGGTAGCGGAGGGATGGGAGTGCACCACAGGTTTGGCGGGATGCTGATGCTGTTGAGTGCGTTGGCAACACCTGTCGTCATGCGCGCGCAGCTTGGCGGTACCGGCGGCGGTCCGCCGTCACGCGCTGTGCCGTTGCCGATTTCCGGCCGCACGGGACAACCGGGGGGCGTGGCAACGGTGCAGAACAGCCTGCCTGGGGGCGTACAGAGCGTCAATACCATCACCAGCTCGGTACAGGTGCAAGGCGCGTATGCAGGCAGCGTGCTTTCCACTGAGGCGCCCGGAGCGCCCGTAACACTCTCGCTCGCCGATGCCATTCGCCGGGGCCTCCAGTACAACTTGGGCACGGTTGGATTTCAAAACAGCATTCGCCAGGCGCGCGGGCAGCGCTGGGTGGAGTTGGCCGCGCTGCTGCCTCAAGTCTCGGCCGATGCCTTCGTCACGGAACAGCAGGTGGATCTGGCGGCGTTCGGATTCACGTTCAGCGTTCCGGGCTTCAGCATTCCCACTGTAGTCGGTCCGTTCCACTATTTCGACGTGCGCGCCCACGTCACGCAAACGGTCGCCAATTTTACCGACCGGCGCAACCTTCGTGCATCGGAGCAGACACTCCGCGCTACGGAACTCTCGGCGCAGGATGCGCGCGACCTGGTGGTGCTGGCGGTCACCGGCGGTTACCTGTCGATTCTTTCCGCCTCGGCGCGGATCGACTCGGCGCGGGCGCAAGTGGTGGCTGCCGAAGCCACCTATCAACAAGCCGTGGACCGGCACAACGCGGGAGTCGCGGCGCGCATCGACGTCACACGCACCCAGGTGGAGTTGCAAACCCAGCAGCAGCGCCTTACCTCTCAGGAAACCGACTTCGCCAAACAAAAGATCCAACTCGGCCGTGTGATCGGCTTGCCGCTCGGACAGGATTACACCTTGACCGACCGTCTCGCCTATTCGCGGGTCGCCAACCTGACGTTAGACCAGGCCTTGCTCCGCGCGGCGGCCAACCGAGCCGACCTGAAATCGGCTCAAGCGCAGGTGCAGGCAGCCGAGTTGGCGCGGTCAGCGGCGGTGGCCGAGCGCTATCCATCGGTGAATTTTGCAGCCGATTACGGGGCCATCGGCAGCTCGCCGCAGAATTCGCACGGGACGTTCAGCGTGAGCGGCACGGTAAGCGTACCCATCTGGCAGGGTGGCCGCGTGCGCGGCGATATCGAACAGGCCGACGCCGCGCTCGAACAGCGCCGCGCGGAATATGAAGACTTACGCGGCCGTGTCGATGCGGATGTGCGGCTGGCGTTTCTCGACCTGACTGCCGCTGCCAGCCAGGTGGGCGTGTCGCAAAACAATCGGGAATTGGCGGCGGACACGCTGGGGCAGGCACGCGACCGCTTCGCGGCGGGTGTGGCGGATACGATTGAGGTGGTCCAGGCACAGGAATCAGTCGCTGCCGCGGAGCAGGATTACATCGCCAGTTTGTACGCCCATAACCTGGCGAAAGCGAGTTTGGCCCGGGCAATGGGACAGGCCGAACAAGGGATTCAAGAACTTCTCGGGAGACCATAATGGCAACTGACGATCTTCAACCCCCGAGCCGGACACGCGGCCGCGGCCGAGCGTTAATCGTGGTCGTTTTGATCGGAGCCGCGCTGGCGATTGGCGGCTTCCTGTATTGGAGCTATGCGCAGGGGTACGAATCCACCGACGATGCGCAGGTGGATGGACACTTGAACGGGGTCAGCTCACGCATCGCTGGCACCATCAGCAACGTCTGCGTGGATGAAAACCAGGTCGTGAAAGCCGGCGACCTGGTGGCCGAGATCGATCCGCGCGATTTCGAGATCGCCCTCGAACAGGCCAAGGCTGAAGTGTCGCAGAAGCAGGCCGAGGTGCAGGTGCAGGATCCGAACGTGCCCATCACGGAAGTTTCCAGCCAGACCAATATCCTGACCGCCCAAGCCGATGTGGCCACCGCCGATGCTGGGGTTGCCTGGGCCGAGCGCGATCTGCTGGCGGCCCAGGGGCGCTTGCGCGAAGCCGAAGCCAACTACGCCAAGGCACAGGAGGACGAGGCGCGCTACAAAGCGCTGGTCGAAAAAGACGAGATCCCGCGGCAGGTTTACGATCAGTCGGTGTCCAACACCAAGGCGCTACAGGCTGCAGTGGATGCCAACCGCGCGAATACCGAAGCCTCGCAAAAGTTGGTGGAGCAGCGGAAGGCGCAACTGGCCCAAGCGCAGAGCCGGCTGGGCGAAGCCGATCGAACCGGGCCTCAGCGCTTGGCCGTGAGCCGCGCCAACGTGGCCGCCAAAAGGGCCGACACCGAAGTGGCGAAGACGCGCGTCGATCAGGCGCAGCTCAACCTCTCCTACACCAAGATCTATGCGCCGGTCTCGGGCGTCATCACCAAGCGCAGCGTGGAAATCGGCAATCGCGTGCAGCCCGGCCAGCAACTGTTTCTGATCGGGCAGCTCAACGATATGTGGGTAACCGCCAATTTCAAGGAGACCCAGCTCCGCCACATGCACCCTGGCCTACGCGCCACCATCTCGGTCGATGCGTACGAACAGACCTACCAGGGTTATGTGGAAAGCATGCCCGGCGCCACCGGCACCATCACCAGCTTGTTGCCGCCGGAAAATGCCAGTGGCAATTACGTGAAGGTGGTGCAGCGGCTGCCCGTGCGCATCCGCTTCGACAAAAACCAATCGGGGCTCGACCGGCTGCGTCCCGGTATGTCCGTCGAGCCGAAGGTGCAGTTGAAATAGCGGTGCTACCCGGCATCACGGACAAAAACCGCAAGAGTCAATAAACGTGGCAGCGGCGGCGCAATCACAGAGTCTTTGGACCCCCAGGCACAACCCCTGGGCCGTCGCCCTTACGGTTACTCTGGCCACGTTCATGGAGGTGCTCGACACTTCCATCGCCAACGTTTCGCTTCCGCATATCGCCAGTAACCTCTCCGCCAGCCAGGAAGAGTCCACTTGGATTCTCACCAGCTACCTGGTGTCGAACGCCATCATCCTGCCTATGAGCGCGTGGCTGCAGCGCTTGCTGGGGCGAAAGCGTTTCTACATGACGTGCGTGGCGCTGTTCACTTGCAGCAGTTTCCTATGCGGCCTGGCGCCGTCGCTGGGGATGCTGGTGCTGTTCCGCGTGATGCAGGGCGTGGGAGGCGGAGGGTTGCAGCCCAGCGAACAGGCCATCCTGGCCGATACCTTTTCCCCGGAAAAACGTGGTGTCGCCTTTTCGGTTTACGGCATGGCAGTGGTGGTGGCCCCCGCGTTAGGACCCACACTCGGCGGCTGGATCACCGACAACTTCAGTTGGCGCTGGATCTTCTACATCAACGTTCCCATCGGCATCATCTCGCTGCTGCTCACCAGCCGCATGGTGGAAGACCCGCCGTACCTGAAAAAGATCCGCGCGCAGGGCCGGCAGAAGATCGATTACTTAGGCCTCAGCCTTCTGGTGCTGGCCATCGGCTGCCTGCAGATGGTGCTCGACAAGGGCCAGGAGTCGGATTGGTTCCATTCCACCTGGATCACCGCCGCGCTCATGGTTGCGGTTTACGCATTCCTGGCGTGGGTGGTGTGGGAGTGGTTTCACCCCGAACCGATCGTGGACGTGCGGCTGTTCAAGAACCGCAACTTCGCCACAGCCATGTTCTTTACGTTCGTGCTGGGGACGGTGCTGTTCGGGACCACCGTGGTGATTCCGCAGTTTCTGCAATTGCTGCTTGGCTATCCGGCCGAGAAGGCTGGCCAGGCGATGGCGGGCGGCGGGCTGGCGATGCTGGTCATGATGCCGATTGCGGGACAACTGGTAAGCCGCGTCGATCCGCGAGCCATGATGTCGGTGGGATTTCTATCGACGGCGGCAGCGCTCTATTTCATGGTCACCCACATCAGCCTGCAAATGGACTTTGCCACCGCGGCCATGCTGCGAACCTACCAGGCCATTGGCTTACCGTTCATCTTTCTGCCTTCGAACACGCTGGCCTATATCGGCATCCCGCGCGAGAAGGGCAACCAGATCGCCGCCATGAACAGCTTCATTCGCAATATCGGCGGCAGCATCGGGATCGCGGTGATCAGCTCGCAGCTTACGCGGCAAATCGCCAAGCACCAAAGCTACCTGGTGGCACACGCCACGCCCGGCAACGGACCGTTCGTTCAGATGGCGGATGGCATGGGCCAGATGCTGGCCAACCGTGGCGTTGCCGCGCCGATGCGCCAGGCTTATGGGCGCATCTCCGGACTGATCGCCGGACAAGCCACCACGCTGGCGTACATCGATATCGTTTCGATTCTGGCTCTGGTGGTCGTGTGCCTGGCGCCGTTCGTGCTGATCATGCGGCGGCCGAAGCGGGCGCCGGCAGGCCCGGTGGGACACTAGTGTTCTTGGTGGCGCAGACCGTCGCCTCTCGGCGGTCTGCGAAGACGGCAGACGACACCATGCGATCGTCTGCCCCACCGATACCCCATGGCGCAGAAGTCTGCTCTAATCCGTGCACTACGCCGCGCGCTGCGCGAGTCGGCCGATCCTCTCAAGGCACCCGGCATGCAAGCCTACATGAAATCGACAATGCCTTACCTGGGGGTGCAAACCGGGCCGTTGCGTAAGGTGACCAAAGCCGTGTTTGCCGCGCATCCGCTTGCGTCGTTCGCAGACTGGCGCGACACCGTGCTCGAGTTATGGCGCAAGGCCCGGTACCGCGAGGAACGTTACGCAGCCATCGAGCTGGCCGGCAACAAACGCTACCGGGAATTTCAAACGCTGGACGCGTTGGCGATGTACGAAGAGCTGATCACCTCCGGCGCCTGGTGGGACTATGTGGATACCATCGCTTCGCACCAGATTGGCGAACTTCTGCGGCAGTATCCCGCCGGCATGAAGCCCCTCCTCCGCCAGTGGGCCTGCTGCGAAAACATGTGGAAGCGGCGCAGCGCCATTCTGGCTCAGCTTCAGTTCAAACGCGATACCGATCTCGAACTGCTCTACGATTGCCTCGAACCTTCGCTGGCATCATCCGAATTCTTTCTGCGCAAGGGAATCGGGTGGGCATTGCGCCAATACGCCTGGACCGATCCGCGCGAAGTTCAGCGCTACGTGCGCCAGTACGAAGCCCGGCTGAGCCCGCTCACCAGGCGCGAGGCGCTGAAAAACGTTGGTCCTCATTCGAGCAAATCGCGGTAGTCCTGCGGATCGAGTCCGAAGCGTTCCATCTGGCGCGGCAAATCGGCGCGCAGCGTTTCCGGCGTCAGGCGAACCCAGGCGGCGATTACGGTCTCGACGCCGACTCGCTGCATCCCTTCCCCTTCGGCCATCGATTCCGCGACGCCGCGCAATTCGGCTTCGGTAGCGTCGCGCACAGGTCGGGGCGTTTGGCTCAAGACCTGATTCAGAAAATCTTCCGCCGCGTCGTTCCAGTTCACTCCGACAATGATACGTCACCGGTGGGGCCGGCCCTTCCGGGCCGCCGCCCGGAACGGGTCGTTACCGGAAAGCCCGGCGGCAGGCTTCTCCGCGTCTTAGCGGTGACAAATCTCTCACTCCCGCGTCTATGCTGTGAAGATGCGGTTCGCAGCCCGTTCCCTCTTGCGCCGTCCCGTCTTTACGTTAGCCGCCGTTTTGACCGTTGCCCTCGGAATCGGAGCCGACACTGCGCTGTTCGGCGTGGTTTATTCCGTTCTCATCCGCCCCCTCCCGTTTCGCGACCCAGGCAAGCTGGTCCAAATCAGGGAAACGCATCCCGCTTTACCGCAGTTGCAAGTCGCGGCGCCCGATTTCGAGGACTGGCGCCACCAGGCTCGCAGTCTCGATCAACTCGCGGCCTACACTCTTTCCGCGATGAATACGGGCACGCTGTTAGGACAGGGCGAACCGGCCGTCGTGCACGCCACGATGGCCAGCAGCGAGCTTTTTCCGCTGATGGGGATCGAGCCGCTACAAGGGCGTGGCTTCGACCACGCGGAGGAAATGGCCAAGCGGCATGTGGCCCTGGTGAGCGAACATCTCTGGCGGCAGAAGCTGGGCTCCGATCCGGCCATCGTGGGCAGGCAGATCCGGCTGGACCAGGACTCGCTCCAGGTGGTCGGTATCGTGCCGCAGCGGCAGGCCTTCCCCGAGTGGGCGGATGTGTGGATCCCGCTTTCCTTATTGGAGCCCGAGCTCCAGACCCGCAGAAAATATCATGCCCTGGAAGTGGTCGGCCGCCTCAAGCCAGGAATCCAGGAAGAGCAAGCGCAAACAGAGCTACACACGATCGCTCGTCGGTTGGCGCAGGCCCATCCGGATACCAACGCAACGGTAGGCGCGTACGTAATTCCGTTGACTCAAGAAATCACCCAAGCCGTGCGGCCCTCACTGCTGCTGGCCTGGGCGGCCGTGGGACTGGTGCTACTGATCGCTTGCGCCAACCTCGCGCACCTCTTTCTGGCCCGGACGATTGAGCGGCGCGAGGAGCTTTCCATCCGTCAGGCGCTGGGTGCGAGTGCATGGCACCTCGTCCGGCAATTGTTGTCGGAGAGCTTTCTCATTGTGATGATCGGCTCAGCCGCCGGTGTGGTGCTAGCCGCATGGGCCGGACAGTTATTGAGCACGCTGGCCGCGAGCCAGATCCCCCGAGTTCAGTGGACCGCGCTCCCAGCGCCGGTCGCCCTATTCGCGGCCGGCATTTCGCTGATTGCCGGTCTCCTCTTCGCATTGCCCGTCTGCTGGCACTTGTTGTACCGGCGGTCGCGGCTATTGGGCGCCGGACGCTCGGTCACGCGCACGCACCCGCGCCTCAGCGCAGCCTTGCTGGCGGGCGAAGTCGCCATAGCACTTCTGGTCCTTTCGGGGACGGCTCTGCTCGCGCGCAATTTCGCTGCGCTCCTCAATGAGGATCCAGGTTTTCAGGCAAAGCACGTATGGGCAATCCCGAACCTTCCGTTGCGCAGCGACTGGAATCAATCTGCTGCGTTCCTGGCCAACCAACTCGCCCCTGCTCTGCGCCGTGTGCCGCGTGTAGCTGAGGTCGCTGCCGTCAACTCGGCCCCCATGAGCCTGGGTTCCACAGAGCACACGCGATTCGCCACGCGGTTCGGCGTGGAAGGCCGGACGTTCGATTCCGGCAGCTACCCAGTGGCACAAAACCGCTGGATCACTCCCGAGTACTTCCGCGTGCTCGGCATCCCGCTCCAGCGCGGCCGATGGCTGTCGGAAACCGATCGCAACCAGCCACGCATCATCGTCAACCAGACGCTGGCCCGGCGCTTCTTTCCGAATCAGGATGCGGTGGGCAAGCGCCTCGTGCTCGGCGTGATGGATCCCAAGCAAACCCTCAACGAGATTGTAGGGGTGGTGGGCGATGTGCGCGAGCTGGGCTTGGATCAGGAAGTCGAGCCGACGATGTATGGTCTCGCCACCGGCCCAGTGATGACGCTCTTGGTTCAGATGTCTGGCGATGGGAGCGGGGTCGCCTCGGCCCTTGGCGACGCCATCCATCGAGTGGATGCCGAGATCCCCGTGACCAGGGTTCAGCCTCTGCAACAGAACCTGTCGGACTCTCTCGCCAGACGCCGTTTCGCCTTGCTCCTGCTTGCGATCTTTGCGGGCATGGCAGCGTTCCTTACCGCTGGTGGAATCTACGGTCTGCTCACGCAATCGGTGAATGCGCGGGTGCGGGAGTTGGGCGTGCGGGCCGCCATTGGCGCGGCGCCTGGAGAATTGGTGCGGGTGATTCTGGGCGAGGCCATCAGGCTGACACTGCCAGGATTAGTTGCGGGCGCGATCCTCGCGCTTTCCTTCGCGCGCGTCATGAAGAGTTTCGTATACCAGTCATCGCCGGCCGATCCGCTCTCCATCGGCAGCGCGTGTGTTTTTCTCGTGCTTCTGGTCTTCGGTTCCGCCTGGCTGCCTGCCCGGCGCGCGGCGGCGCTCGACCCCGCCTCCGCTCTGCGGCAAGAGTAGACCTGATCGGTACCAGCGGCTCGGCCACGATTGGTACCCATTCGCGAAAAAACTGGACGCCTCCGTCGTAAAATTTCGGGGTATCATTTGGATTACTCCCCCGATCGAAATCCGAAGGAACTGTGAAATCCACTGAGACTCCTGTCATTTTAGAAACGAATCTCCCCGGCATCGAGCTTCACGCTCGCGGCAAAGTGCGCGATGTCTACCGCGTCAGCGACCGGCTGCTGATTGTCGCTACCGACCGCATCTCCGCGTTCGATTACATCCTGCCCACCGGCATCCCCGACAAGGGGCGCGTGCTCACGCAGCTCTCCATTTTCTGGTTTCATTTTCTGCAAAACGTGACGCCCACGCACTTTCTCACGGCGGATGTCGACGAATATCCGAAGAGCCTGGCGCCGTTCCGCGACCAGTTGGAAGGCCGCTCCATGCTGGTGAAGCGCGCCAACATGATCGAGATCGAGTGCGTTGCGCGCGGATATCTGTCGGGTTCGGGCTGGAAGGAATACCAGCAGCAGGGCACGGTTTGCGGTATCCGCTTGCCGGCCGGTCTGCGGGAAAGCGAGCGGCTGCCCAAGCCGATCTTCACGCCGGCTACGAAAGCCCAGACCGGGCACGACGAAAACATTTCGTTCGAGCGGATGACGGAATTGGTCGGCATCGATCTGGCGCGCCGCCTACGCGATCTGACACTCGAGATCTACTCGAACGCGGCCCGCTACGCCGAAAACCGCGGCATCATCATCGCCGATACCAAGTTCGAATTCG
Source organism: Bryobacteraceae bacterium (assembly GCA_035516375.1). Lineage (GTDB taxonomy): Bacteria > Acidobacteriota > Terriglobia > Bryobacterales > Bryobacteraceae > PSRJ01. Next base: position 1,116 of record DATJAK010000231.1, on the reverse strand, counting down.
GTTTCGTGGGCGATGAACTGGTGCTGGGCGACGAAGTGCTCACGCCGGATTCCTCCCGTTTCTGGCCGGCGGAAAGTTACCAGCCGGGCGGCCCGCAGCAGTCGTTCGATAAGCAGTTCGTCCGCGATTACCTTGAATCGGTTCACTGGAACAAACAGCCTCCCGCGCCGCCGTTGCCGGAAGAGGTCGCCGCCCAGACGGGTGAAAAGTACCGCCAGGCGTACACCGAACTCACCGGCCGCCAATTATGAATTGGCTCGACGTGGTGTTGGCCCTGATTCTGGTGGCCTCGCTCGTCACCAGCTTCCGCAAGGGCCTCTCGCGCGAAGTGATCGGGTTGGCCGCAGTGTGCCTGGCGCTCGTCCTCAGTGTTTGGCTGTATGGATTGGCCGGGTCCTATCTGGTACCCTACCTCAGCTCGCGGTCGGTTGCGAACTTTGCGGGCTTCACGATTGTGTTTTGCGTCGTGATGTTGTTGGGCGGGGCGGTCAGCCTGGTGGTGGGAAAGTTTTTGAGAATCACGGGGCTGTCTTTCTTCGACCATATCCTGGGAGCGGGCTTCGGAATCTTGCGCGCGATTCTGATTTCGGTGGCGCTCATCACCGGAATCATGGCGTTTTCGACCGGCGATCGGCCCCCCGCGTCGGTGGTGCACTCCCGGATCGCTCCTTATATGTTGGGCGCCGCTCGCATGGTGGCAGCGATTGCGCCCTACGAAGTGAAAGAAGGATTTCGCAAAACCTACGCCCGAGTGAAGTCGGCATGGAAAGACGGCGGCAAAGCAATCCTGCCAGGCGGCCAGAAGGGAAAGAATGAAAGAGAAATTTGATGGGTTGGTGGATCACCTGCTGGCGGGAAACATTTTTCTGGAGGAAGCCATTGAAGTTCTGGAACGCAATATGATCCAGCGCGCCCTGGAACGCGCCGGCGGCAACCGCTCCGAGGCCAGCAAGCAACTCGGCATACACCGCAATACGCTGCAGAGGAAAATGGTGGAATACCAACTCACCGATGGCCGCGGCCGCGTCCGTCGCCGGCCTCCTGCCCGCCAGGCGCGCGCGCGGAAACCCAAGTCCGGCGTTGCGTGAGTATCGAGCTGCTGATCTTCGACCTCGA
>DATJAK010000230.1:0-37160 GCA_035516375.1 Bryobacteraceae bacterium | reverse complement strand
CCCGCCTCAACAGCCAGCACGGTTGTTCCAGTCTCGCGCATCACCGGGATGGTGCTCGAACCGACCGCCGGCACGTCGAACAGCAGGTGCTCGCGCCGCCGCGCCACCTTCACCAGCGACAGCCGCCGCCCATTCACCAGGCTGGCCGCCCGCCGCAGCATGCCGTCCGTCCCCTCCATTGCTTCGAGCGCCACGCAAGCCCGCTCGCAAATCGCCACGCTTTGCCCCACGTCGAATCCGGCGAGCGCATTCGCCACGCGGCGGCCGTACTCGATGTCTTTCGACTCCTCCTGGTCCGGCTTACGCCGTGTCATCGCACCGGTGTCGGCGAGCAGCGGCTTCAGCAGGAAGGTGGAATCGCGCAAGTGAATTCCTTCGTCTTCGAGAATGCGGACCACCCCGCCAATCAGCCCGTCGGTATTTTTCGAAGGCAGCGAGGCCAAGAGTTTCACCAGCCGCCAGTCGGGCACGATCGACGAGAAGATCTTGGCGTGCTTCACCTGCCCGGCCATCACCACCTCGGTGATCCCGTCCTGTTTGAGAATCTCGATGAGCTTGCTCAATTGCCCGAGCGAGATCCAGTGACAGCGCGGCGCCACAGCCTCCACTTCGCGGGCGGCTTCCTCCTCGATGGCGACCACCGTAACGTCGTGTCCGAGCCGGCGCGCGCCTTCCAGCGCCAACAGTGGAAATCGGCCATTCCCCGCGATCAGACCGTACCGCATTACTTAATGACGCCCCGCTCGGAGGCTTCGATGAAATCGAGCAGTTCCTCCACTTCGGCGCAGGACGGCACCTCTGCGCGAATCCGCTCGATGGCTTGCGTGGTGTTGAGTTGCGAGCGCGTCAGCAGGCGCAGCGCCGTCTGTAGCGCCTCGATCACGCCGTTCTCGAAACCGCGCCGCTCCAGGCCAATGCGGTTGGCGCCGAACACTTTGGTTTCGCGCTCGCTCACGGTGTTCGAAAACGGCAGCACATCCTGCGTCACCACACTGTATCCGCCGATGATGGCGTGCCGCCCCACGCGGCAAAACTGATGAATACCGCTCGACGCGCTGATCACTGCCCAGTCGCCCACTACGACGTGGCCGCCCAGCGTGGCGGCGTGCCCGAGCACGATGTGATCCCCCATGTGGACATCGTGCGCCACGTGCGTATAGGCCATCAGCAGGTTGTCGCTGCCGACGCTGGTGAGCAAACCGCCGCCCTTGGTGCCGCGATGGATGGTGACGAATTCGCGAATCTTATTGCGGTGGCCAATGCGCGTCTCCGAGCGCTCGCCTTCGTATTTCAGATCTTGGGATGCGACGCCGATCGTGCTGTACGGATAGAAAATGTTATCCTCGCCGATCCGGCTCGGCCCTTCCACAAAGTTGTGCGCCATCAGCCGCGTGCGTTTGCCGATCTCCACTTCCGCGCCCACAATCGCGTACGGACCAATATCGGCGCTCTCCGCGATTCGCGCGCGCGAATCGACGATGGCGGTCGGATGAATGGGCATGCTAGGAAGACGCGGGCGGCGCGTCCGGGATTTCTTCTTTGTCGGCGAGCTTGCACATGACTTCCGCTTCCGCCACCAGGACGCCATCCACCGTCGCCCGGCCCGCCATCTTGGCGACGCTCGCCTTGCGCTTGACCACGCACATCTCCAGGCGCAGCGTGTCTCCCGGCACCACCGGCTTGCGGAAGCGCGCGTAATCGATCGATACCAGCAGCACCAGCTTGCGGTCGCGGTCGGCAATGTTCTTCAGCACCAGCACGCCCGCCGCTTGCGCCATCGCCTCGATGATCAGCACGCCCGGCATCACCGGAAAATCCGGAAAGTGGCCCTGAAAAAACGGTTCGTTGCGCGTGACATTTTTCAAGCCGACGATTCGCTCCGCTTCCAGTTCCACGATGCGGTCCACCAGCAAAAACGGATACCGATGCGGCAGGATCGCTTGTATTTCGTTGATGTCCAGGATCGGCATGAAAGCCGTTATTATAGCAGCCGTGGATTCGATCCTATCGTTTGTGCAGTCGCGGCAATCCGCCATGATCACGCTAATTCGGCAGTTCGTGGAATGTGAATCGCCCAGCGACGACGTGGCCGCCATCCGGCGGTTTACCGAACTCGTCTCCGATACCGCGTCACCGTTCGCCTCCGTGCGCCGGGTTGGCGGACACCTGGTGTGCCAGATGCGATTGCCGGGCCGTAAGAAGGCGGGCCGGATTCTGGTGCTGGGCCATTCCGATACGGTCTGGCCGCTGGGCACGCTGCGCGCCATGCCCTTTCGTCAGGAGCTCGGACGCTTGTGGGGCCCGGGCGTCTTCGACATGAAAGCCGGGATCGTATTCTTCTTGTTTGCGGCGGAAGCTCTGCGCGTGCTGGGTATCCCGGTGCCCTCGCAGGTGACGCTGCAGCTCAATGCCGACGAGGAGGTGGGCAGCGACTCTTCCCGAGCGCTCACCGAGAAGAACGCCGCGCGCAGCCAGGCCGTATTGGTGCTCGAACCGGGGACGGGCCTCACCGGCAAAGTGAAAACGGCTCGCAAGGGAGTGGGCGGCTTCCGTCTGGTGGTGCGCGGCAAAGCGTCGCATGCAGGCCTCGATTTTCAAACCGGCGCCAGCGCCATAGTCGAGTTGGCGCGCCAGATTGAGAAGATCGCCCGCTTTACGCAATTGAAGCGAGGGACCACCATCAACCCGGGCGTGATCGGCGGCGGAACGCGATCGAACGTAGTGGCCGCCGAAGCCTGGGCCGAGATCGATATGCGCGTGATCCGCGCCCGCGACGCTTTGCATCTGGAACGAAAATTCCGTGCACTCCGGCCGTTCGACCGCCGCTGTGTTTTGGAAATCCAGGGAGGCCTGAATCGTCCGCCCATGGAGCGCTCCGCAGGAACCATCCGGTTGTTTCGGACTGCTAAGAAACTTGCCCGCGAACTCGGCGTGGACCTGGAGGAATCCAACAGCGGCGGAGGCTCCGATGGCAACTTCACCTCCGCCCTGGGTGTGGCGACGCTCGACGGGTTGGGAGCCGTCGGGGAAGGCGCCCACGCGATCCACGAGAGCATCCTGATCGACCGCATGGCCGACCGGACCGCGCTGCTGGCCAAGCTGATGGCAACCCCGTTACCGAGCCGCGACCAAAGGGAGCGGTGTATTGAATAGGCGCGGAGCCCTTACTGCGACTATCACTTATTGGTCTCTTCTGAGTAGGGCCATCAAGCGCCGGTTTGCGAATGCTGCCCTTCAGACTTGATCCTGTTCCAGAAGTCGGTGAACTCGATCGTATCGAAAAAGGCAGTTGCATTCACAACTCCGGAGAGTGGTGGGCCACGAAACTGGCGCCGGCAACCCTGGAACAATAATCCACGACGAATCGTCTTGTATCATGCGTGTGGATTTTCAGGCCGTCAGTTTAGCGCACTCCACGCGAAAAGTGGTCGTGTAGTCCACCAATACGTTCCAGAGGTCGCGTGTGATGCCGCCGTCGAGCATGAGCGGGACAATATGTATCGTAACGGGCGCGAACAGTGGGATTGGAAAAGAGACGGCGCTCGGCCTGGCCCAGATGGGCGCGCGCGTGGTCATGGTCTGCCGGAACGTGGAAAAAGGGAAAGCGGCGCTGGAGGAGATCCGGAGGGAATCCGGATCCTCGCAGGTTGATCTGCTGATCGCGGACATGTCGTCTCAGGCATCCGTTCGAGCTCTCGCGGAACAGGTCCAGCAGAAATACCCCCGCCTCGACGTGTTGGTCAACAACGCCGGCGGTGCCGCGCCAGCACGCACGCTTTCCGCGGACGGCATCGAATGGACGCTTGCCACCAATCATCTGGGCGCCGCGCTATTGGTGCTTCTCTTGCTCGATCTGTTGAAGGCCAGCGCGCCAGCGCGCATCGTCAATGTCTCGTCTTCGGAGTCTCAACGCCCTGCACGCCTCGACATGAACGATCTCCAGTTCGAGCGGCGAAAATACCGTGGCCTTGCCGCCTACGGACAGTCGAAACTACTGATGAACGCGTTCACGTTCGAGCTGGCGCGGAGGCTGGCGGGAACGGGAGTCACCGCGAACTGCCTCCATCCAGGCGCGGTAGCGTCGAACTTCTGGAGCGCCAATCCGGCCCCGCTCATCGGCAAGCTGATTCTCGCCGTAGTGAAGCCGTTCATGCTGACTTCAAAACAGGGCGCCGCGGTGTCCCTGTATCTCGCGACGTCCCCCGAGGTGGCACAGGTCTCCGGAGAATACTTCGTCAAGTCCAATCCCGCGAAGTCCAATCCTCTTTCGCGGGATCCGAAATTGATGGCGGAAGTCTGGCGGTGCACGGAAAAACTGATCAGCCTGCCGTTGGCCTGACGCACGGACCCATTACCGAGCCGCGACCAAAGGAAGCGGTGTATTTCAGATGCAACCTGTGCCCGAAATTGAACATGTGTCGCACATGTTTATATGCTGGCCAGCGCGCGAAGGCATCAGTCTCTCCGATTACATTAAGAAGCAGTTGGAGCGCGTGGCAGAGCAGCCGACCATGCGGGAATGGTTGGAGCGTACACAAGAAGCCAAGCCCATCCCCACCAGGCGGACTGCCGCGCAGGTAATACGGGACCTTCGTGAGAAACGATGATCGTTCTGGACGCCTCCGTTGTGGTCGAACTCCTCACCAACGGAGCCGTGGCAGATCGATCAGAAGCGCACTCGCGGGGCGTGACGAGTCTTTTATCGTTCCGCATTTAATCGACGGGGAAGCGATGCGTGCGCTTCGAAGACTGGCAGCGGGCCGGCGAACACTCATCGCATCGGCCAATTTCTCGCGGGGCTCGCGGCGTTGCCGCAGTGCGGTATTCGCACACTCCCTTGATTCGCCGTATCTGGGAACTTCGCCCCGACTTCACTGCCTACGAAGCGGCGTACATCGCGTTGGCAGAAGCAACAGGCTCGATCCTCTTCACCTGCGATGAGAAACTACGTAGCGGCCACCGCGCCCGAGTAGTCCTGTTCACCGCTTGATCGCTGGAACCATCCCGGATGCCAAATCTAATGGGCGTTTTGCGTCAGGTTGACCGCGGCAACCTTGATTTCGTGTACTCGCCTCTCGACACGTTCTTTAGACCGATATCACTCGGAGCTTCGGATCCAGCCGTCTAAGATCGACTGGGTCGCTGGTGATAACGGCATAACCCGCGGTCTGCGCGCATATAACGACGTGGGCATCCGCGATGTCCGACGTACCGGTCTGCGCGAGCAGCGCTCCAACTGCCTGGGCATGCGATCCGTCCAGCGGGACCACCTCCGTTTTATCGAACTGGATCATCCGCCAAAGGCGTACCTGTCTGGCCGGGTTCCGGATGACCTGCGCGAGTGCCGTGGCGGGAACAAGGATGCGGTCCCCGTCCTCCAGGGCCGTATTGAGAATAGAGAAAACCCGGCGGTCATTGCGCTCCAGGGCAATCAGCCCGCCAGCGTCGAAAGTGATTCCGTTCACGCGGCCTTCCGCGGCTTGGTTCGGTGTTTTCGTGCCGAGAGCATCTTCCTTGCCCACGCGCGCTCCCTAGACTTGAGCGGCCCGCCGGTTTCCTTCAGAACTTCCTCCACCACGGCGCGGAACTCGGCGGCATTCTCCAGAGATTTCTGGACAGCCTGCTGAATGAAACCGGAGACGCTTGGGGATTCTTCGGCCGCGACGCGTTTACGAATCTCCTCAAACTGACGGTCCGGCAACGTGATCGTGATCTTGATGGTCGCCATACCATCTACCATACCATGACCGCAAGCCGCCCGGTCTCACGCGCATGGCTGGATTCGACCGCATTCACTTTGACGGTGGATGACCGTTCCTTGTGCTGGCTAACAGGGAAGGATGGTCGACATGGCGGTTCGCGCGTGATACCGCCATGTGTCGGAATGGGCATTTCACGGGGAATCCGGATCGAGAGCTTTCTCCGAGTGGGCGACAACTCAGACGCGAGTCACGATTTTCTACGATAAGATCAAACAAACCGGATGTCTGTGGCGCCTGGCACGCGCATCGGGTATTACGAGATCCTCGCACTCATCGGTGCTGATGGCATGGGAGAGATATACTGTGCGCGCGAACAACTCATTGCGTTCCTGAGGACGCTTTGACGTTTGTAGCCGAGAGACCTATGCGTAGAATTTCCGTGCTTTGCTCTGGCCTTCTCCTTTGCGCTCTCGCGTGTGCTCAGGACAATCCCTCTTCCCGTGCTCTCGTATTGAACCACGTCACGGTAATCAACCCCGGCGTTTCCCGCAGCGAAAGGGACAGGACGATTGTCATTGCGGGAAACCGGATCACCGCTGTCGGCAGCGCAGCTAAAACCCGAATCCCCAAGGGCGCCAACATCATCGATGGCAGCGGGAAATTTGTCATTCCTGGGCTCGCAGACATGCACAACCATCTCGGTACCGGCTACGTACTTCCGGGCCCGCCCGTTCCGGGCGCAGAAGCGGGCCCCGAGGCGCGGAATTTTCAAAGGAGTCTTTCGGAGATGCTCAGGTGGGGATTTACGACGATCTTTTCAACTTCTCACTCAAGCCCGAATTTGGAGGATTTTTCCAATCTGAAGCGTGCCGCAATGAGTGATGCTGCGGCACTGCCGCGCTTCTTCGGCGTTGGGCGGGCGATCTCCGTGAAGGGCGGCCATGCGTCGCAACCAGCCTTCGCCAGTTACTTGCCCGAAACTGCCGTTGAGGTTCGAGAAGAAGTGCGCGCCATGCGCACAGCGGGCGTGGATGCGATCAAGCTGATCTACTCCGACCAGACACACACCAGCCGCCCCCCGCTCCCAGTGATGAGACCGGAGATCATGCAGGCGGCAATCGACGAAGCCCACAAATCCGGCTTGCGCGTGCTCGTTCATGCCCCCACGCTGCAGCATGCGAAGGCGGCACTGCGGGCCGGTGCGGATGGTTTAGCTCACTCCATTGCCGATGCGCCCGTGGATCAGGAATTCCTGGCACTGATGAAACAGAATCGCGCGAGCTACACCACCACTCTGTCGCTGTACTCCGCATTTGCTGACGTCGCGGGCTGGATACGACGTCTAGAAGACATGGACGAGCGAAAAATGATCTCGAAAGAGATTTATGATCGCTATGGAACGCCAGCCGGCGCGAGCAAGTATCACGCGTTTATGGGAACGCTGAAACCAGGAGAGGTAGGGTATATTGCCGGCAATCTCAAGACAGTTCATGATGCCCGCATTCCGATCCTGGCTGGAACAGACACCGGTGTAAGTGGCGTTCTGTTGGGCGTGTCGAGCCAAATGGAATTGGTGTTGATGGTTGAAGCCGGGCTGACACCCATGGAGGCGTTGCAAACGGCCACCATCAACGCCGCGAGGTTCTTGCACAACGAAAAACAATTGGGCTCGGTGGAGGCTGGGATGCTCGCTGACGTGCTGGTTCTTGACGCCGACCCGGTCGCCGACATCCGCAATGTCAGAAAGATCTATCGCGTGATCAAGGCCGGTGTCCTCTACGATCCGGGAAAAGTCGGTGGGAGCGTTTTCGCGGCCAAGTAGGGAATCCCTCGGATGCCCCAGGCAAGTTCTGAATATGCCGCCTCACGGCTAGGCCCGGATGACGCGCCACTCGGAGAAAGCTCGGCCCGGTGTCACGGATGATTGCCCCCGAAACGCGGCTCACGGCATCCGCTTGGACGAAAAGTCGCCCTTGCTGAGAACTGCCCAACCAGGCAAACCCTCAGTCACACGACCCTCCAAAAAAATTCCGCCTGCCTGCGCCCAGATGCCCACGCTCATTCGGACCCGAGCTTCCGCTCCATGCTATAGGTCAGAAGAGAAACATCTTTGCTCATATTTGGGTTTCTCTTTCCGGGTTCGTTCCGTCGTCAAGATCCCCTTTCCTTTCATCCGATTACTCTCGAAATTGGGTTCGTTCTTCACTTTCCACGCGGAACCATTCGCTCCCGCTCCTCACGACCACACCAGCCCCCAACCCACCGCGCGCCCCCGAGCAATGCTACGCCTCCCCTCTGCTAAAATAAAAGAACCTCCCCAAAAAACAGGACCCATGAGATTTGGTGTCATCGTCTTCCCCGGCAGCAATCGCGACCACGACGCTTTTTACGCGGCCGCCAACATCCTCGGGCAGCAGGCGGAATTCATCTGGCACGACGCCACCAGCCTGGGCGATCTGGATGCCGTAATTTTGCCCGGCGGATTCGCTTATGGCGATTATCTCCGCTGCGGCGCGATCGCCAAATTTTCGCCCATCATGAAAGCCGTGAAGACATTCGCAGCCGGCGGCGGGCTGGTCCTCGGCATCTGCAACGGCTTCCAGATCCTGGTCGAAGCCGGTTTACTGCCGGGTGCGCTCATCCGCAACCGCGGGCTCAAATTTGTCTGCCGCGAAGTGGTACTCCGGCCCGGCACCACCGATTCGCCGTTCACCTGCAACGCCCGCAAAGATCGCACCTACCGGGTCCCCATCGCGCACGGGGAAGGTTGCTACTTCGCCGACGAGCGCACGCTCGACCAGCTCGAAGCCGAGGATCGCGTGGCTTTCCGGTACGTGGGCAACCCGAACGGATCGCTGCGTGACATTGCGGGCGTCTTGAGCCGCGAGCGCAATGTCATGGGGATGATGCCGCATCCCGAAGACGCCATCGAGCCGCTCATGGGATCGAGCGACGGCCTCGTCGTCTTCCAATCCCTGCTTGCCGCGACCGCTTCCTCTGGTCGCGGCTCGGTCGCACAGGTGCGGGCGTGAGCGCGGCGGCCATCACGCCCGATCTCATCGCGCAACACCAGATCACGCCTGACGAATACCAGAAGATCGTTTCCATCCTGGGACGCGAGCCGAACTATACCGAGCTCGGCATCTTCAGCGTCATGTGGAGCGAGCACTGCTCCTACAAAAGCTCGCGCCTGCACCTGAAGAAGCTGCCCACGCGCGGCAACCTGGTGGTGCAAGGGCCGGGCGAAAACGCCGGCATCATCGATATCGGCAGCGGCTACGTGATCGCATTCAAGATCGAGTCACACAACCACCCGAGCTTCATCGAGCCCTTTCAAGGCGCGGCTACCGGCGTGGGCGGCATCCTGCGCGACATTTTCACCATGGGAGCGCGGCCCATCGCCGTGATGGACTCGTTGCGTTTCGGCCGCCTGGAGAATTCGCCGAACGCAGCGCGCAACCGGCGCATCCTCGGCGGAGTTGTTTCCGGCATCGCCCATTACGGCAATTGCTTCGGTGTGCCCACCGTGGGCGGCGAGTGCATTTTCGAATCGTGCTACGACGGCAATCCGCTGGTGAACGTCTTCGCGCTGGGCGTCTGCCGGAAAGAGGATATCTTTTACGCCAAGGCCGCGGGCATCGGAAATCCTGTGATCTACGTGGGCGCGCGCACCGGCCGCGACGGCATCCATGGGGCTTCCATGGCGTCGGCCGAATTCACGGAGGAATCCAAGCAAAAGCGGCCCAACGTGCAGGTTGGCGATCCCTTCATGGAGAAACTGCTGCTCGAAGCCTGCCTGGAAGCCATGCACACCGGCGCGGTCGTGGGCATCCAGGACATGGGCGCCGCCGGCCTCACCTGTTCCACTTGCGAGATGGGTAGCCGTGGCGAAGTCGGTATCGAGATCGAGTTGGACCGCGTACCGCAGCGCGAAACCGGCATGACGCCGTACGAGATCATGCTCTCGGAATCGCAGGAGCGCATGCTGCTGGTGGCCGACAAAGGCCGCGAAGAAGAAGTGTTCGCAGTCTTCCGCAAGTGGGGTCTGGAAGCCGTGGAGATTGGCGCCGTGACCAAAGACGGGAAGCTGCGCGTGAAGCAGCATGGCCGCGTAGTGGCCGAGATTCCCAACCGCGAACTGGCGGATGAAGCCCCGCTCTATGATCGTCCGCATTCCGAGCCATTGCGCGGTGTGCCGATGAAGCCGCGGCCCTACACCTGTCCCGACCCAACCAACGCCCTGCTCCAGTTGATGGCTTCCGGCGACCTCTGCTCGAAGCGCTACATCTGGGAGCAGTACGATTACCTCGTGCGCAGCAGCACGGTTGCCGGTCCCGGCTCCGACGCAGCCATTATCCGCATCAAAGAGACGGGCACGTCGGTGGCGATGTCGCTCGATGGCAACGGCCGCTACTGCTACCTTTCGCCCCGCCAGGGCGCAATGCTCGCAGTGGCCGAATCGTGCCGCAATCTCTCTACTGTGGGCGCCCAGCCCGTAGCCGCCACCAACTGTCTCAATTTCGGCAATCCCGAGCGGCCCGAGATCATGGCACAACTGGTCGAAGCGATCGAAGGGATAGGCGAAGCCTGCCGCTTCTTCGACACTCCGATCACCGGCGGCAACGTCAGCCTCTACAACGAGACGCTTGGCGAGGGTATCTATCCTACGCCGGTGATCGGCATCGTTGGGCTGATGAAGACCTCCGCGCCCACCGGCATCGCATTCCGTACACCCGGCCGCACCGTAATGCTGCTCGGCGGCATCGGTGAGAGCGACGAGACGCAGTTCGGCAGCACGCAATACGCCAAGGTAATCCTCGGGCAGCTTTGGGGGATGCCGCCGGCCCTCGATTTGGAACGGGAGAAGCAAGTGCAGAGCGCCATCCGCGAAATCGTGAACGCAGGTTTGGCCGAATCGGCTCATGACCTGAGCGATGGCGGCTTCGCCGTCGCCTTAGCCGAGTGCAGTTTCAACGGCGTTGGCGCTCGCATCGATCTCAACTCCGAAATGCCGCCCGAACAACTGTTGTTCCACGAGGGGCCATCGCGCGTGCTGCTTTCCACCGGGCACACCGATCGTGTAGCGGCAATCGCCGCGAAGCATGGCGTCGAAGCGCCGGTGGTGGGCGCTACAATCGAGAAAGAACTTGAGGTGAGCCAGAAGGGCAAGCGTGTTGCCCTCTGGCAGATCGCGGCATTGCAGCAGGCGTACGAGCAAGCCCTGGAGGCCCATGTTCGATAAATTCCACGAGGAATGCGGCGTCGTTGCCATCTTCGGCCATCCCGAAGCAGCCAAGATGGCCTACTTGGGACTGTACGCGTTGCAGCACCGCGGGCAGGAAAGCGCCGGCATCTGCACCAGCGATGGCGAGACCGTCCACTGCCACAAAGCGATGGGGCATGTGGCCGAGATGTTTACCCCCGAGGTGATCGAACGGTTGCCGGGCGCGCTGGCGATTGGACACACGCGCTACTCGACGGCGGGCGATACGGTGCTGTTGAACGCCCAGCCGTTCTCCGTAGTCTGCAACAAAGGGCGCATTGCGCTGGCGCACAATGGCAATATCGTCAACGCCACGGAGCTGCGGGACGAGTTGGGGCGGCGCGGGTCGATCTTCCAGGCCTCGAGCGATACGGAAGTCATCCTGCACCTGATGGCGCACTCTTCGGAACGCACCCTCGCCGGCGCTTTGCGCGACGCGCTGCTGCAGTTGGAAGGGGCATTTTCGCTGGTGTGCCTGGCGCAAAATCGCATCATTGTCGCGCGCGATCCGCACGGATTTCGCCCCATGGCTGTCGGTGAAATGGAAGTTTCGGGCGGCGGCAAATGCTACGTGTTTGCCTCCGAGACCTGCGCGTTCGACCTGATCGGCGCGGTCTATCTTCACGACGTAGATCCTGGCGAGATGGTGATCGTGGGTCCCGAGGGGATCACGCGAGAGCGCTTTGCGCCCGAACAACCGCGGGCACAATGCGTCTTCGAGCACGTTTACTTTTCGCGGCCCGATTCAATCGTGTTTGGCCGCTCGGTGCAACAGTCGCGCGAAGAGCTGGGCCGGCTGCTGGCGCGGGAAGGGCCGGCCGATGCGGATATCGTCGTGCCGGTGCCCGACTCGGGCGTGGCCGCGGCCATCGGTTATGCTTCCGAGTCGGGCCTGCCGTTTCGCCAGGCGCTCATCCGCAATCACTATGTGGGCCGCACGTTCATCGAACCCTCCCAGGCCATTCGCGATTTTGGTGTGAAGTTGAAACTCAACCCGGTGCGGCACCTGCTGCAAGGCAAGCGCGTGGTGCTGGTAGACGATTCGATTGTGCGCGGCACCACCAGCCGCAAGATCGTGCGCATGGTGCGGCAGGCCGGGGCGCGCGAAGTCCACTTGCGCATTTCGTGCCCGCCCACGATTTCACCGTGCTTTTACGGCGTCGATACGCCCAATCGCGGCGAGTTGATCGCTTCCAACCACACTGTCGAAGAGATCCGGCGATTCGTGGAAGCCGATTCCTTGCGGTATCTGTCGCTCACCTCGCTGCGCGACGCCGTGGCCGACGACCGGCATGAATACTGCTATGCGTGCTACACCGGCGACTATCCCACCGATCTGGTGAAAATCGAGGAGTTGATAGCCTCTTCGCAAAAGCGCTTCTGATGTCCGTCGAACTCGACGGCGAACACCTGTCCATCGCCCATGTGCGCGAAGTGTCGGAGCGCGGCGCGCCCGTCACTCTCTCCACGGCGGCGATCACCAAGATGCTCGCCTCGCGCGAGCCGGTGGAGCGCCTGGCTGCCGGGGACGAACCGATTTACGGCGTCAACAGCGGCGTGGGCCTGCTGGCCGACATTCGCATTCCCCGCGATCAACTGGACCAGCTTCAGGTCAATGTAGTCCGGTCGCACGCAGCCGGCGTGGGGGCGCCGCTCGCGGCCAGCGTGGTCCGCGCCATGATGCTGATCCGCGCCAACGTATTGGCGAAGGGATTCTCGGGCATTCGTCCGGTGGTGGCGGAGCGCCTCTGCGATTTGCTGAATCGGGGCGTCACGCCCGTCATTCCGGAGCAGGGAAGCGTGGGGGCTTCTGGGGACCTCGCGCCCTTGGCTCACATGGCGCTGGTGTTGATCGGCGAAGGGGAAGCCGACTATGGCGGCGCGGTCCTTCCCGGCGGCGAAGCATTAGCCCGCGCGGGTTTGGCCCCCATCGAGTTTCATCCCAAAGAAGGTTTGAGCCTGATCAACGGGACGCAGGCCATGCTGGCCGTCGGCTGCCTGGAACTGGAAGCTTCGCAAGCGTTGGCGCAAACCGCCGACGTGGTTTGTGCGTTGACACTCGATGCGTTACGAGGCACTCCGCGCGCGTTTGATTCCCGCATTCACCAGGCGCGTCCCCATCCCGGCCAACGCGAAAGCGCCGCGCGCCTCGAGCGGTTGCTCGAAGGCAGCGAAATCCGCCAATCGCACATTGCCTGCCGCCGCGTGCAAGATGCGTACTCGCTCCGCTGCGTGCCGCAGGTCCACGGCGCGGTGCGGGACGCATTGGCGGAAGCCCGGCGGGTCTTTTCCATCGAGCTGAACTCAGCCACGGACAACCCGCTGGTGTTCGGCGAGGAGATCATCTCGGGCGGAAATTTTCACGGCGAGCCGCTGGCCTTCCAACTTGACTTCCTGGCTGTGGCGCTTTCGGCACTGGCGAGCATCTCGGAGCGCCGCATCGACCGGCTCGTCAATCCGGCGCTCAATGAAGACCTGCCGCCATTCCTGGCCAGCCATGCCGGGCTCGAATCAGGTTTGATGATGGCCCAGGTTTCGGCCGCGTCGCTGGTGGCCGAAAATCGCGTGCTGGCGCATCCGGCTTCTACGGGATCGATCACCACCAGCGGCAACAAAGAAGACTTCGTCAGCATGGGGATGACCGCGGCTCTCAAGCTCCAGCGTGTGGTGCGCAATACACGCGCCGTGCTGGCGATTGAGGCGCTGACGGCCGCCCGCGCGCTCGATTTGCTCGCCCCGCTGCGCACCAGCCCTGTGCTCGAACAAGCACGCACTCGCATCCGAGGCGTGTCTCCGCCGCTCGTGGGCGATCGCGCCCTCCACCGCGATATCGCTGCTATCGACTCGCTCATTCGAGAGGGCGGTCTGGAACGGTTATGAGTGAGAACGCCGGCTGCACCACGCCGGAACCGGAGCGATCGGCTCTGTTGACCATCGACGTGCAGGAAGACTTTACCCGCTCCGGCGCGCCGGGCGAAGTCCGCGGGACTTGGGAACGCCTGCCAGCCATGCGCCGCCTGTCGGACGCGTACCGCCGGCACCGCCTGCCAATCGTTCACGTGGTCAGGCTTTATCTGCCAGATGGCACCAATGCGGATCTGTGCCGCAGAGAGTCGATCGCGAACGGAAATCGTCTGGTGGTGCCGGGAAGTGCCGGCGCGGAACTGATGGAAGCACTCCGGCCCGATTCGGCAGCCGGCCTCGACGCAGATTTGTTGCTGTCGGGGAAACTGCAACTGCTCGCCGACCGCGAATGGGCGATGTACAAGCCGCGCTGGGATGCATTTTACGAGACGCCTCTCGAACAGCACCTGCGGGCGCTCGGCGTGACGACGGTGGTGGTGGCCGGCTGCAACTTCCCGAACTGTCCGCGCGCCACCATCTACGGCGCAAGCATGCGGGACTTCCGCATCGTGATGATCACCGATGCCGTTTCGCGTGTCTATGACCAGGGGCTCGCGGAGTTGCGCGGAATCGGCGTTGCCACCCTGTCGTCCCAGGAATATCTAGCTACACTGTCGGTAGCGCTCGATCGCCCGAACCTCTTCTCATGAAGCAGGACGCGTCATACTTCGAAGGCAAGGAAGCTACGCTCATTTACATCGCCAAGAAACTGAAGGAGGCATTGCGCCTGGAATCGATCTTCACCTCCGCCGGGCTCGATTACGGCGTGGAGGCCGACGAGTATAAGGGTGGTGTGATCTTCCGGACCGTGAGAGTGGGCGCGTTCTTTTACGTTCTGCCCGAGGCGGTGGAAGCAGCGCATGATGTGATGCGGCGCCACGGATACAAGCCGTTCGTGGGCGCTGTGGACGCAGGTTAAGAGCAGATTGAATTTGTCATTTTTGTTACCCTTTCCTTTTCATTTCCCGATTGCCGCCCGCGGTGCGCCATGCTATATTCAATACGCGTTTGAAGCTTCGCCGGTCGAGTGTGTGTGAGCGTCGTCCCGCTTGTTTCCCTCTCCGATGAGCCCGCTTTCAATCGTCAGGAGGTTCCTGTGAAGAACATTTTCGTCGGCAACTTGGATTTCCACGCTACCGAAGAGTCCTTGCGCAGCTTGTTTGAACGGTACGGGGCAGTCAACAGCGCCCGTATCATGACGGATCGCGAAACCGGCCGGTCGCGCGGGTTTGCGTTTGTGGAAATGGCCAATGAAACGGAAGCCGACCAGGCCATCGCCGCTCTCAATGGCTACACACTGGATGGCAGGGCTCTCAACGTGAACGAGGCGCGTCCCAAGCCGGAACGCAGCTTCGGCGCCAGCGCCAACCGCGGTGGAGGAAGACCCGGCGGCGGTGGGCACCGGGGCGGTGGCGGCGGACGCCGCGAACCGCGTTTCTAACCTCTCTGGTGGCGCGGCGCCATGCGCCGCGAAATCAACCTATCTTCGGGAGTTAGATTCCGTGCGTGCCGTTCTCTAGAAAGGCGCGCAGCCGGTGGCTACGGCTGGGGTGCCGCAGCTTGCGCAAAGCTTTCGCCTCGATCTGGCGGATTCTCTCGCGCGTTACCGCGAAATTCTGGCCCACTTCTTCGAGCGTGTGCTCGCTGCCATCCTCCAGGCCGAAGCGCATCTTGATGATCTTCTCTTCGCGCGGGGTGAGCGTTTTGAGCACTTGCGCCGTCTGCTCCCGCAGGTTCAGGTTGATCACGGCGTCGGAAGGGGAAATGCCGTTCTGGTCGACGATGAAATCGCCCAGGTGCGATTCTTCCTCTTCTCCGATCGGCGTTTCGAGCGAGATGGGCTCCTGCGCCACGCGCAGCACCTTGCGCACCTTCGAGACCGGCAACTGCAGGCGCTTGGCGAGTTCCTCGTTGGTCGGTTCGCGTCCCAGTTCCTGCACCATCTGGCGTGAAGTCCGGATCAGCTTGTTGATCGTTTCGATCATGTGAACCGGAATTCGAATGGTGCGCGCCTGGTCGGCGATGGCGCGGGTGATGGCTTGCCGCACCCACCAGGTGGCGTAGGTGGAGAATTTATAGCCGCGGCGGTATTCAAACTTGTCCACCGCTTTCATCAGGCCGATGTTGCCTTCCTGGATCAGGTCCAGGAATTGCATGCCGCGGTTGGTATACCGCTTGGCAATGCTCACCACCAGCCGGAGGTTCGCCTCGATGAGCTCTTTCTTAGCGGCTTCGGCTTCCTGGTGCGCCTTGGTGATGATCTCGAGCGTACGGTGCAGTTCCGCCGCAGTCGCTCCGAACTGCTCTTCGAGCTGCTGCAACTTCTGGCCGAATCCGCGCTGTTCTTTGCGCAGATCCTTGACGGCCTCGTTGCGCTCGGCCGGCCAGGTTTCCAGCTTCCGTTGCACGCGCGAGATCTCGCGCTCCAGCGGCTTGAATTCCTCCACCGCAGCCCGCACGCGCTCGATCAGGTGGCGGATCACGGGCGACTGGAATTTCACCATCCGCGCCAGGCGCGACGTCCTGACCACCAGCCGGCCCAGCTCCCACAACTGCCTGCGGTACTGCTTGGGCTTCATGCCCCGCGGAATGGCCTGGAGCTTCTGGCGGGCCTGTAGCAGCCTCTTATACGATTTCGCGATTTCCTCGGCGGCCTGGACGAACTGCTGGCGGATTTCTTCCACCAGCTCATCGCTGAGGATCGGGTCGGAAATCTGGACGATCTCGCGCGCCGAGATGCCGTCGTGCGCCACTTCTTCCGCGAGTACCAGGATTTCCTGAATCACCAGCGGAGCGCGCGAAAGGGATTTCAGAACGGTGTTCTGCCCGCGCTCGATGCGGCGCGCAATCTCCACCTCGCCCTCGCGCGTGAGCAAGGGCACCGTGCCCATCTCGCGCAGGTACAGGCGAACGGGATCGTTGACCTTTTCCCCGAGGCCCGCCGCCAGGTCCAGATCGAGCAGTTCTTCGGCTTCTTCGAGCTTCTTGTCGAAATCCTTCGGCTCTTCCAGGATTTCGATGCCGGCGCCGTCCAGGCCGGCGAGGACCTCATCGAGCTCCGACCCGGTGGCCAAGTCGCCGGGCAGAACTTCGCTGACCTCGTCGTACAAGACGTAGCCCTTCTGCTTGCCCATCTGTACGAGACGCTGCAGCCCGTCGAATTTGTCTTCTATTGGCACCGATACCCCGTCAGTGTCGGCGAGTAAACCTCAAGTCCAGCCCATTGTACAATACGGCGCGATAGAAAATAGTTAACGTCATTTATTATGCACGGGCCGTGTTGCGGCGTTCGAGATCGGCCAGTTCCTGCGCCAGGCGAAGGGCTTCGCGGACGTCCCCGGCGCGCTCGGCCTGCTTCACCTGAGCTTTCAACTCCGAGCGGCGCAGCTGCTCGTCAGAGCGGCGAAGGCTCTCGAGACAACGGCTGCCGTATTCCCAATTCATTTCGTGCCCTTCGACTTCTTCGGAGAACAGGACCTGCGCCAGCAGTGTTCGGTCGTTCTCTTCCAGGCGCGCGTTCACCGCATCGAAGGACACTGCCGCGCCGCTCGCATGGACCGCGCGGATGGCTTGAAAGATCTGCCGCGTGGGCACGCGCGCCAGGATCTCCACATTGTCCAACTCCGCCAGTAAACTCTCGCGCCCTTCGATATCGGAGAGCAGCACGTGGATCAATCCCTTTTCATCGGCGCGAATGGTCTCCGGGGGCCGCTGGATCGTCTTCTCCTGACGGTCGCCGATGGTTTTGCGGAAACTCTCTAGCACCACGCCACGCTCGACGCCGATGTATCCGGCCAGATTTTCGGCCACCGCCATGCGCTCCACGCGATCGGAAATGCGCTGCACGGCGGGAACCAACGATTGCAGCACTGCCACGACACCCTCGGTAGTGCGGACGTCGTGCTTGGCGCGCGCGCGATCGGCCAGCCAATAGAAATACCCCTTCGCGTGAACCAATCTCTCGCGGTACGCTTCGGGCCCGCGCTCTTTGCAGTATTCGTCGGGGTCGAGATCGCCGTCGAGCTCCACGATATTGACGAACATCGCGTCGTTGAGCAGAAGGTTGATGGAGCGCTCGGCGGCGGCTGCGCCGGGCGCATCGGGATCGAAGTTAACGGCGATGCGCTGGGAATGGCGTTTGATGATTTGCACTTGTTGCGAAGTTAATGCCGTCCCGCAACTCGCTACCACCGGTCCGAAACCGGCCGCGGTGACGCCGATGGCGTCCATGTAGCCTTCCACCAGGATCACGCGGTCTTCTTTGCGAATTGCCTCTTTGGCCCGGTGCAGGTTGTAGAGCACGTGGCTCTTCTTGTAGATGGGCGTCTCCGGCGAATTCAGATACTTGGGCTCATCCTCGGCCGCCAGGGCGCGGCCGCCGTAGGCGATGATGCCGCCTCGTTCGTTTTGGATGGGGAACATCAAGCGGTGGCGAAACCGGTCGTAGAAACTGCCGTCGGGCCGCTTTCCCAGCAGGCCCGACTCTTCGACCAGCGCCGGCGCGATGCCGCGCTGTTCGAACAGCCGCACTAAAGCCCGGCCCGAACGCTCGGCATATCCCAGTCCGAATTGCTCGATGGTTTCGGAAGCCACGCCACGTTTCGCCAGGTAGGCGCGAGCGCCCTCACCAGCCGAACTGCGCAGGTTCGCCCGGAAATTCTCCTGCGCGATTTCGTGCATTTCGAGCAGGGCGGCTCGCTTACGGGAATCCTCGTCGGCATACTGCGACCGCTTGGGCATGGGCAGCCCATACCGTTCGGCCAGGCTCTTCAGCGCTTCGTAGAAGCTGACGCCTTCGATCTCCATCACGAACTGGAGGACATCGCCATGGGCATGGCAGCCGAAACAGTGGTAAAACTGCCGGGCGGCGTGCACGGAAAACGAGGGTGTCTTCTCGGAATGAAACGGGCACAATCCGACGTAGCGGCTCGATCCGGTGCCGGATTTCCGCAGCCGCACGTACTCGCCGACAACACTAACGATATCGGCGACGGATTTCAACTGGTCCCTAAAGTCCATATCTGCGGCCACTCTCGTGCACAAAGACTCGGGGGAGGGGAACTACGTCGAAGACGGCCGGCGACAGGTGAATCAAAACCTGCCCAGTTTTAGTAGTATACGACTAACTGACGATAGCTTGATCGTGTTACCGAAGGGTCCGCAGAATGATGCATGCCCTTGGATTTCTTCCAGGAGCTGCCTCCGAACACCCGCGTTGCCGTGGCCCTGCTCCCGTTCCTGTTGGCATTGGTAGGCCGCCTGATTTTCGGTAAGAACCGCACCACCGGGACCATGCTCTGGCTCGCCACCATGTGGTTCGCCTTGAGCGTGATCCTGCTGCCCGTGTCCCTCGAAATACTCGATATACGCCGCATTTTCTGAGTTCTGGGCGCTTGAAAAACCGGCAATTCTTCTTTAGAACCGTTTGCCTTTCCGGGTGTACCCCGATAGACTAGAGAAACAGCATCATGAACTCTAGACACAGCCCAGGAGGGCGGCAGTATGTGGAATAAGCGCCGGGACGAGGAGACCCCAAGACCCTACAGCCCGCCCAGTGCGGGGGGCGCCCCGGCTTCCGAGACGCCGAATCCCGTGGAAGTGAAATCTAAGGAGGCTACACCCGTGTCAGCCAGTACCCCCATGGGGAGAATCGAGCCGGAGTCGTCGCGTGGCGGCTCGGCCACAATCGGAAAGGCCGTCAAGATTGTCGGCCAGATCTATAGCAAGGAAGATCTTTTTGTCGACGGCGACTTGGAAGGAACCGTGGAGGCGCTCGAACATAAGCTCACCATCGGGCCGAACGGCACGGTGCACGCCAGTGTCAAGGCGCGTGAGGTGGTAGCGCAAGGGTCGGTGCAGGGCAACGTGGAAGCCGCCGATAAAATCGAAATCCGCAAGGACGCCAAGCTCATCGGCGATATTAAGACTGCCCGCATCATTATTGAAGACGGAGCCTATTTTAAGGGCAGCATCGATATTGTGAAGCCCGAACCGGCTAAGGCGCCACCCAAACCGCAACCTGCTCCTGCCACCGCGCCACCTGTAGCGGTAGCGGCCAATCAAACGCCTGCTGTTCCTGCGGAAGTGAAGCGGTAGGCCTAGGAGGGGCCCTCATTGCTCACGGACCGGCTGAAAAGCATTTTGCGCGGCCCGCGTGATGCGCCGGCCTCTGTCCTCACGCCCAAGGCGGCTGACAGCCCCCGTTCCTTCTTCTCCGGACGGCACGCGGGAGGTGTGCAGAACACCACTCGCCAAAGCCGCGGCCTCGAGGAATTCTTCACGTATATCCGCGGGCAGTCGGGTCTGACCATTCTGGACCTCGGTGGCGCAACTCAGCAGAACGTGAGTTTTATCACTAACCTGGGCCACCGTTTGTACTCCGAAGATTTCCTGCAAATCCTGAACGAGACATTCGGGGCCGACGGCGCCGTCGACCAGTCCAATCCGGGCCGCATCGAATACTTCCTACGCCAGGCCCTCGATTATCCGGAAGGCCACTTCGACGGTGTATTGATCTGGGACGTGCTCGAGTATCTCGCTCCCGCTTTGCTCACGGCCGTCGTCGAGCGGCTTCACAAGATCGTGCGGCCCAAGAGCTACATGTTGTCGTTCTTCCATTCCGACAACAAGCTCCAGGCCGTCCCCTTCTACACGTTCCGCATTCAAGAGGTAAACCTGCTGCAAGTGGCGCAGCAAGGTTCGCGGCATCCCGCCCAGCTGTTCAACAATCGAAGCCTGGAAAGATTGTTTGGGAGCTTCGAGTCGGTCAAATTCTTCCTTACGCGCGAGAGTCTGCGGGAAGTCATTATCAAGGTGTAGGTTCCTGACCGGTATTCCTCGATCCGTGATCATAACCGGCCGGGTAGTACCTGAAAGGTGGATCACGGATCACGTCTGGGATCTAGCGGATCTGCTGGTACGTTCGCGACTACCCCAATGACGGGCAGGATTCCCTTAGTGCAGCAATGGATGCCTTCGGAATATTTGTTCTTATCGAAGTATGCTGCTCGCTCCTCCTCTATTTCCTGCAAAGGAAACTTCTTCGATCCAAGAGTTGACGGTGTCAGTGCACTTCTAAGGCACTACCGGCGGCCGACGCAGCGTACCGATACCGTATCATGTACCTATGTCCGAACTGGTGTTCGAGGTAGTTCAAGAGTCCGGCGGTGGCTATTGCGCTGAATGCCTCACCGAAAACATCTTCACGGAAGGCGATAGCTGGGATGAGCTACGCAAAAACGTGATCGAGGCGACTCTTGCGTTCTATTTTGACAGACCACGGCCCGATCGAATCCGCCTCCGGCTTGTCCGCGACGAAATCCTATCCGTGGCATGAAGATCCCCCGCGACGTTTCAGGTACTCAGCTCGCCGATGCACTGTGCCGAAGGTGGCAGTACACAAAAGTTCACCAAGTCGGCAGCCACATTATCCTCGAAACCTCGCAGCCATCTCATCAACGGATCGCAATCCCTGACCACAATCCGGCTCGGGACGTTTAGCGCGATCCTCCGTGCCGTTGCGCGGCACAAGGGCGTCCAAAGAGACGCGATCATCGCGACCCCTATAGAAGCAAAGCCCCCAGACGCGCCCGCTGACGGTATATCATGATCAAATGTCCTATCGAAGCGGTCGTCACTTCCTCCAGATCCCCGGTCCCACCAATGTACCGGAGCGTGTCTTGCGGGCCATGGGTCGGCCCACCATCGATCACCGAGGGCCGGATTTTGCGCCTATCGCGCTGGAAGTTCTCGAGGCGTTGAAGCCGATTTTCAAAACCACCAGCAAGGTGGTGATCTTTCCTTCCTCCGGCAGCGGCGCATGGGAGGCGGCGCTGGTCAACACGCTCTCGCCCGGCGACAGGGTGTTGATGTTCGAGACCGGCCAGTTCGCCACTCTGTGGAAGAACATGGCGCGCGACCTGGGTTTCGATGTGCAGTTCGTCGAGGGCGACTGGCGCCATGGCGCTGATGCCGCGGCCGCGGAAGCGATCCTGTCGGAAGATCGCAATCATCAGATCAAAGCAGTCGGCGTAGTGCACAACGAGACCTCCACGGGCGTTGCCAGCAATATCGCCGCGATTCGCAAGGCGATGGACCGCGCCAGACACCCGGCTCTGCTGATGGTCGATAGCATCTCGTCGCTGGGATCGATCGATTACCGGCACGATGAGTGGGGGATTGACGTCACCGTGGCCGGCTCGCAGAAAGGCCTGATGCTGCCGCCTGGACTGAGCTTCAACGCCATCAGCGCCAAGGCACTGGCGGCTTCGAAAACGGCGCGCATGCCGAAATCCTATTGGGAATGGCAAGCCATGATGACCAACAATCAGAACGGCTTCTTCCCCTACACGCCTGCCACGAACCTGCTATACGGCCTGCGCGAGTCGCTCAACATGCTGAATGAGGAGGGTCTGGACAACGTTCTGGCCCGCCATGCCCGCCACGGAGAAGCCACGCGCCGTGCCGTGCGCGGATGGGGACTGGAAGTGCTCTGCCTGAATCCGGCCGAATACAGCGCCTCGTCGACATCGGTTCTGGTACCGCCCGGATCGAATGCCGATGAATTCCGCAAGATCACCCTCGAGAGGTTCAACATGTCGCTGGGCAACGGTCTCGGGCGCCTGGCCGGCAAAGTCTTCCGCATCGGCCACCTGGGCGATTTCAACGACCTGATGCTCGCCGGAACCCTCAGTGGTGTGGAAATGGGCCTGGCAGTGGCGGGAATTCCACATAAGACCGGAGGCGTTGCTGCGGCCCTCGCGTATCTCACGGAGGTTGCCCAGGATTCTCGCGCGGATGCAGTCGTGCACAGCGCCTAGGCGCGCCACACACGTCCGGCACGTAGTGCTGGTGCTGCCGCTTCGCCGGCCGATCGAGTAGAATGGCTCAGCCGTGACCGCGTCGCATTCACGCCCCACCCACGTCCGGTACGTCGTGCTGGCCTTAACGGTCGCCGCGTACATGATCACCTACATGGATCGGCAGGTCCTGGCAACTTCCCGGCCCGCGATCATGAAGGAACTGGGAATCTCGCTGACCGCCATGGGTTGGATCACCTTCGGCTTCCGCATGGCTTATGCTCTGTTCCAGATTCCCGGGGGTTGGCTGGGTGACACGATCGGCGCGCGGCGCGCTCTGACCATCGTCGTGAGCTGGTGGAGTGCGTTTACTGCCCTCACAGCGCTCGCCTGGAACGCGGCTTCTATGGTCGGGATACAGGTGTTCTTCGGCTTGGGCGAAGCCGGAGCTTTCCCGATCGCTACACGATCCCTTTCGCGCTGGATGCGGCCCACGGAGCGCGGTTTCGCGCAGGGCGTGACACACGCCGGGTCCCGTCTGGGTGGGGCCATCACGCCTCCGATCGTGGCTCTCGGGATCATCCCATTCTTTGGATGGCGCGCTGGATTTTATGCATTCGGCCTGTTGGGCGTGGTGTGGGCCATCGCATGGTTTACCTACTATCGCGATACGCCCGAAGACCACCATCGCGTCAACCAGGCCGAGCGCGATCTGATCGCCGGTGGCGTAAAGCGCAAGAGCGCCGGGAGAGTACCCTGGCGCCAGATTCTTTCCCATGGAAATCTTTGGGTCCTGGCAGTGATGTACTTCTTCTATAACTACAATCTGAATGTCTACCAGGACTGGTTCCCTACCTATCTCCAACAGTCGCGCCATATGAGCCTGGCCAAAATGGGAGTCTACGCCAGTCTTCCACTGCTGGCCGGCGTCGTGGGAGATCTCGCTGGCGGATGGTTCTCCGATCTCGTTTTGCAACGGACAGGGAACGCAAACCTCGCGCGGCGCTGGGTGGCGATCGCCGGCTTTCTTGTGTCGGCGGCCGCGACGGTCCCTGCCGTGCTGACTCCGGACCCTCGCGTATCCGTGGCCTGGTATTGCATCGCCTTCTTTGGACTCGAGTGGACAGTCGGAATTTCGTGGGCGGTCCCGCTGGACATCGGCGGCGATTTTGCCGGCTCCGTCTCCGCCGTCATGAACATGCTGGGAAACATCGGCGGCGCCGTGGCGGCGACGGTGGTTACGTACACCGCCGCTCACTACGGTTGGAATGTGCCATTTCTGATCACTGCCAGCCTATGTTTGATCGCGGCCGTGTTGTGGCTGAAGATAGATGCCACGCGGCGCGTGAACGCGTAGCTGGAGGTCGGGACCATCAAGATGCAGCGCGGCGATTTTGCGGCCGGATCGATGCCGCAAGCGGATCGGGCGCGTGTGACGGCCTGCTTCGAGAAGGGCACGCATCAGCGTCCTTCCATCCAGAGCAATCGGTTCGAGCCCACAGCACATCATTGCCGCCGGCGCGAAGCATCTCGACGATTTGCTTTGGGAAGTTCTCGTCAGTGAGGAGACGCATCTACACTGGAATGGGAAAGGCTTTGTATTCGTGGGCCAAATAGCTGGCGTACGCTAAGCAGGCAAGAATATCTTCTCGCGTCAGGCCAGGGTAGTTTGTCAGAAGTTCGCTCTCGGACTGGCCGGCCGCAAGGAGCTCGAGCATGAACTCCACAGCCAGACGGGTCCCACGGACTACGGGTTTGCCGGCCAGAATTTCAGAATCCACGACAATACGCTCCGAAAGCGGCATAGACACAGTTTACCGTGTCACCGTTCGGTTCAGGAGAACTCAAGCTTTAAATCAATGCGTCATCGCATACACGATGTGATTCAGCACCACGCG
The DNA here is from genome assembly GCA_035516375.1 of Bryobacteraceae bacterium. Classification (GTDB taxonomy): domain Bacteria; phylum Acidobacteriota; class Terriglobia; order Bryobacterales; family Bryobacteraceae; genus PSRJ01. The sequence continues at coordinate 12,595 of DATJAK010000230.1, read as the reverse complement.
AATGCCTAGGGCCGAATAGCGCTCGGGATATTCCGGTGCGTCGGCCCACTCCCAGGAATCGCCCGTGTCGTTGTTCACCCAGATCGCCACTTTAAGGCGCTTGCGCTCGTCGTAGATTCCGCGCCAGTGAGGGATCACGCCGCCATTCAGGTATGGAATGCCTGAACGCAGCGACCACTGACCGGAGATCTGATAGCGGTGGTCGAGGTCATACACGGTGTGGAAGGCGGGGTCTTCGTTTTCGAGGTCTATCACCGCGCTCTTAGGCAGAACGCGCACCATGGTTTCCATGAAGCTCTCCCACTCGCTATCGCCCCAAATGTCGTCGCAAATCAGAAAGCCTCCGCGGTCGAGGTATTCACGTAGTTTAACGATCTGCGCGTCGGTGAGGCGCCAGGCGCTGGCTCGGCCCGCGTAGAGAAGTGGCCAGTCGAAGACGTCCCCGCCATCGTCCAGGTTGACGGGTTGCTCTACCGAACGGACATGAATCCGGGTCAAGCGCCGGATCGCGACCAGCAAGTGCCGGTCCGCGCGCGGATAGTCGTTGGTCCAATTCGTATAACCCTCGCGCCAGTCCATCGACCCACGGAAACCGAAGAAACGGCCGAAGCCGTCCGGGTACATCAGGCGCGCGAAAACGAACTCGGTCTTTTCCTGGTAATCGGGCGGCAGCGGAAAGTTACTGTACTCCTGGCCGGGGTATTCGCGAAAGGGCAGGTTGAACGCAAACGCCGCACTCAGGCACGCGGAAAGACTTGCCGCTGCCCAGATCTGTCCGCGCCGTGTCATGCCTTGTGATGAGCATACCAGCCGGCGAGCCGGATCAGCCGCCCGGGACAACTGTGACGGTTAGGGTTTCGCTGACCGAGCCGGCGGTTACTGTAATCTGGACCGGAGTTGGGGATGTCACTGCGCTAGTGTAGATAGCGAATGATCCGGTGTGAAGCCCGGCGGGGATGGTAAAATTCGCAACTCTAGCCACCGCTGGATTACTACTGCTCACCGTGACCGCGACACCCCTTGCGGCAGTTGCTGTGAGGTACACGTAATTGTACGTGCTGGTCTGGCCTCCCGTGATGGTGGCCGGATAGAGAGTGAAGTAGTAGAGATCCGGCGGCTTCACCAGCAGGTTGAGCGACTGCGTCACGTTGCCGGCGTTGGCCGAGATTTGGATGGATGTGGGTGCGCTCACAGCCGTCGTCCGAATCGAAAAGACCGCGAAAGTGGCGCCTGCGGGAACGGTGATGCTGCGCGGAACGGCGGCGATCAGCGGATTGCTGCTCTTGAGTGCGACTACAGTGCCGTTCGCGGCCGCCGGCGCGGTTAAGTACACGTAGTTATAAGTGCTCGACTGGCCGCCGCTGATGCTGGCCGGGTACAGCGTGAAGTAGTAGAGGTCAGGCGGGGTGACCGTCAGAGTCGCCGACTGCGTCACTGCGCCAGCGGTAACGCTGACCTGTACAGGCGTTGGAACGGATACCGAAGACGTTTTAATGGCGAAGGAACCGGAAGTCGCTCCCGCGGCAACGGCAAAAGAAGTTACGGTTGCCACCGCTGGGTTGCTGCTCGTGACGGTGACGGTTGTGCCGCCCGGCCCGGACGCGCCGGTCAGGTAAACGTAGTTATAGGTCGTTGTCTGGCCGCCGGAAACGGAAGTTGGATAGAGCGTGAAGTAACTCAAATCGGGTGGAAGAACCGTCAACGACGCCAGCCGGCTGGATGTTCCTGCCGTCACCGTGATCTGGATGGGAGTTGCCGCGGAGACCGGGCTGGTCTGGACGGTGAATGCGGCCGACGTGGCGCCGGCAGGGATCGTCACCGCGCCTACCTGCGCGGCGTTGGGATTGCTGCTGGTGAAGACCAACGGCGTAGGCGAAGCGGATGCGGCGGCGAGATAGGCTGTGCCGGAAATCGCTTGCCCTCCGGTTGCAGCGCTGGCAGCGAGGGTGACGGAGCTCAGAGCCGTCGGAGGCCCGCCGCTCTTCATCGCCAACTCGACGATGAATGCGTCATCGCGATTCTGGCCGTACGGATCGGTGCCGACCGAGTTGCCCCAGTTGGAGGTGAACATGAAGAATAGGCCGTCTTGCGAGACGTTGCCGCGCGGAGAATCCCAAAAGTTTCCGTTATAGATGCTGTTGTGGTGCGCGAAATGCCAGACGCTGGTGGCATTGCCGGCCGCGCTCAGGGCGAAAATCTCGCCATCGAGCAGGCCGCCAGCGGCCGACGCCTGCGAGTGGTAGGTGGAGATGAGTACCGGCGCGGATCCATCCAGGTTGGCATTGTTCCACGAAAGGTGGCTGTCATCGGACCAATATGGTGGAGCGTTGGCAGGCAATAGAGCTGCGGGATCACCCGGTCCTGTGGAAGAAAGCGGACGCCCCAGCCAATTCGGACCGTAATCTCCCGGCAAGGTGTCCTGGTTGAGGTATGCGCCGTAGGCCGCCGCGTGATGGCCTTCCGGCCGGTTGGTAATGGCGTACACGGCATTCGTCTGGGTGTCCCACACTTCAATGGAGCTCACATTCACGGGCGTCATGATGACGAAGCGCCCGGATTTCTCAAGTCTCGCGTTGTGCAGTTTCCACCCGAGAGGCGCCGGCAAGGGAGCGCCGTCGATGGTCGAACTCATGGTGTCCAGAACGTGATAGGTAAGCGAGTGCTGGTCGTAGACGATCACGTAGTTGTCGTCATCCTGGCTGGCCCCTCCGAAGTACGTCGCAAGTTGTTCGTTGACGCTCGTCGAAACATCCCCGATGTGACCGGAAGTGCTCGCTACCATCGAGAGGTCGAGCAGAAGCGAGTATTGGTTGGTGCTGAAATCGTATTGCCCCAGGCCGCTGCCCACTGCGCCATAAAGGACCGTAGGTTTGTTGAAGCTGAAAGTCGCGCCGTTGATATTGGTGAGCACGAGGCCGCCGTAACTGCTGGTGGGATCGGGCAGGCGCCAGCTCGATAAAGTCGTCGGGTCGAAACCGTAGGGGATCAGCCAGCCGCCATCGAACTGCACATAGAACCGCGTGGAATTCGTGTTCCAGGTGTTTTGCTCGGCGGAACTCGGGGTCATGAAGGAGCGGTTCACGTAAGCTGCTCCGAGCGTGTTGGCGTCGGTGACGCGGGCGATGCGGGTGAAGAAGACCGGGTCGGTGACATTGGTACCGGCTGGACCTAAAGTTGGGGGCGGCGGCGCGGCGTGCGGGGCCAGATCCTGAATAGCTACATAGGAACTTGGTGACGATGCCAGCGCTACGGGAGCCAGGATTACAAGGATCGCGAGCAGAAGGAAGAAACTGGCGGGCCACCAAAACCGGCAACTGTTAGCTGAGAAGTACTGGGAAATCAGACGGGGGTAATCCATGGGGCTAGGCCTTTGGTTTAGTACCTTTAGATAGTACTTGAAGGCTATCCGAGAAGCAATATCAATTTCAGCAACCTCGATTTGACCGATGGTTGGGATTCGCACGGCTGGCAGCGGTGGCCCACGATGGGGGCGAAATCTGATCTAATAGCAGAGTCCAACTGGGAGGAAAGAGATGCCGCAAGACAACGCCGATCGAGTCCGAGCCATGTATGAAGCCTTCGCGCGAGGAGATGTCCCCAGCGTGCTGGCCGGCATGGATGCGCAGATCGAATGGAACGAAGCCGAGAATTTCGTCTATGCCGATCAGAATCCGTACATCGGGCCTCAGGCCATCCTGGCGGGAGTCTTCATGCGGATCGGGGGCGATTGGGATTCGTTCGCGGCGGCTCCGGAAGAGATTCTCCCTTCCGGTGACACGGTGATCAGCCTGGGCCGCTATCGAGGAACTTACAAAGCTACGGGGAAACGAGTGGATGCGCAGTTCGTCCATGTGTTCAAGTTCCGCGACGGTAAGATCGTCAAGTTCCAGCAATACACCGACACGGCGCAGTTCCGCGACGCGTTGGGCCGAGGCGCCGCGGCCAAAGCGAATTGAGTCGCGCGGCAGAAGTTACAGCAGGGACTTGGCAAGCTTCCGCTCCCTAGCGGTCGCGGCTCGGTAACTGCCCTGATTCCCATCGGTGTGAGTTATGTCACCGATGCCGGAACACAATAATTGGCTTCTCACAGAATCCGTGTATAATCCCACCTAGCTAACAAACGCGCAGCGCCGCGATTCATAGAAAAAACATCATAAGGAGTCAAAATGGTTCGGAAACGATTGTTCTATCGTGTCGCCACTCCGTTAGTGGCGATGACAATTGCACTGGTTCCAGCGCTAGCCGACAAACCGCAAGACAACGGCGACGGCGGTTTCTCCTCAGACAATGCATGTCAAACCCTACCGGGTTACAACGCGCTGAAAAGCGCTCTGGTGTCGGCCGTCGGAGCGGAGACTAGCGGGCTGAACATGAATATGTGGGCGACGATTGTGGATCGGGACGGGGTGGTCTGCGCGGTGGCGTTTTCCGGAGTGAACCGCGGCGCACAGTGGCCCGGGAGCCGCGCAATATCGGCACAGAAGGCCAACACGGCGAATGCCTTCAGTTTGGATTCGTCGTCTGCCAGCAACAGTTCCGGTGCGGCCGCTGGACTGGCCTTATCGACCGCGAATCTGTATTCGGCAGTGCAGCCCGGCGGCAGCCTGTACGGTTTGCAGGCGAGCAATCCGGTGGATACCGACGTTGCCTATGAGGGTCCTTCGCAGAGTTACGGGACCAGTGGCGATCCTATGGTTGGCGAGAAGATTGGCGGCGTCAATGTGTTCGGGGGAGGCCTGGCACTCTACGGGACGGGGCAGAAGGTACTCGGCGGGCTGGGCGTCAGCGGCGACACTTCCTGCGCCGATCACATGATTGCCTGGCGGGTGCGGCACACTCTCGGGCTCGATCATCTGTTGGGGGTTGGGGGCGTTAATTCGACAGACTTGAGTCGTCCGGACAATATCATTTACGACATTACAGCCAATCCGAATGGCGGAACGGGTAAGAGCGCCGGCGGCTTCGGCCACCCGACGTGCATCAATACGGGTGACCAGACCGCGCTTCCGGCTGTTCAAAAGTAACTGCCCCCTAACCGAGTGGCGGCGTCATACGCGCCGCCACGTCTTCGTTCCACAGCATGATCACGCGCGTCTCGTGCTCATAGCCCAGAATGCTCAAAGAGCCCGTGCCCAGGGCAAAGAGTTGCCCGCCTTTGGGTTCGAGGCCCAGCCAGCAAGCCGTCAGAATGCGCAGGATATGGCCATGGGCGAATAGCGCCACATCGCCACCGGCTGCCGCGGCCCGCTCGATCACCGCGCGCGCTCTCTGGCCGACTTGTTCCACGGTTTCTCCATTCGGAACGCCATCGGCCCACAAAGACCAGCCGGGCGCCTGTTGGCGGATCTCCGCGGTGGTGCGGCCCTCGTAATCGCCGTAGTCCCACTCGAGCAGCTTGGGCTCAATCTGCGCCGCATCCGCATAACCCGCCAGGCGGCAGGTTTCGCGAGCACGCGACAACGGGCTGGTCAGGACCAGGGCGAAACGGCGCCCTTTGAGATAGCGGCCCATCGCTGCCGCTCGCGCGCGGCCGGCATCGGTCAGCGGCAGATCGGTTTTTCCAGTATGGGCGCCAGAGAGGCTCCACTCCGTTTCACCATGGCGGAACAGCCAGAGATCGCCAGGCATCATTTCACCAGGTGGTAGCATTCGCGCGCGATCTCCCAATCCTCTTGCGCGTGAATCACCAGCACCCGGACACTCGATTGCGGTGCGGCGATGTCCTGGTCGGCCACGGCTACCGTATTCTTGCCGAAATCGAGCTCGAGGCCGAGGAAGGCAAACTGGCGGCAGACGCGTTCGCGCAGCGCAGGGCAGTTTTCGCCAATGCCTCCCGTGAATACGATTGCATCGACGCCTCCCAATACTGCCAGCATAGCGCCGGCTTCACGCGTCACACGGTGGGCGAAGATGTCGAAGGCCAGTTGCGCCTGCGCATTGCCTTGAGCAGCGGCATTTAAGATCTCACGCATATCACCGCTCAAGCCCGACACTCCCTTGAGGCCCGATTCGCGGTTGAGAATCTCATCGAGTTGATCGGCCTGATACCCGCAATGACGCATCAGGTACACCAGGATGCCGGGGTCGATGGAACCGCAGCGCGTACCCATCATGAGCCCTTCGAGCGGTGTGAATCCCATGGTGGTGTCTACGCTTTTGCCATTTCGCACGGCGGCCAGCGAGCAGCCGTTTCCGAGATGGCACAGGATCAGGCGGAGCGATTCAGCGGGTCTTCCGAGTAACTGCGCTGCGCGGCGCGTGGCGTACTGGTAGCTGATACCGTGAAAACCGTAGCGGCGGATGCCATCGCGCAACCATCCGTGCGGCACCGGGTAGACATAAGCCGCGGGCTCGAGCGTGGCGTGGAAGGCGGTGTCGAAAACGGCGATTTGCGGCACGTGGGGGCCGAGCGTGCGGATGGCGGCGTCGATCGCTTCCAATTCGAAGCGATTGTGCGACGGCGCGAATTCGGCTTGCCGCGCGATGGCGTTTCGGACTTTGGGGGTCACCTGTGTGGCATCGCGATAGGCCTTGCCGCCGTGGACGATGCGGTGGCCTACGGCGTCGATCTCCCGCGGGGAATCGATGGCTTTCCTGGCGCCGGTCCACAAGCCTTCGAGCACGGGCGGCAGGACATCCGCGAGAGGCTGGTCGCCATGCCAGGGAACTTCGGTTTGCCACATCGGATGGGGTGCTTCGACAGGCAGCGGGTCGCGCAGGTCGTGGAACCAGCATTTGAAGCTGCTGGAGCCTCCGTTCAGGACCAGGATCCTCATTGACGCGTGCGGCGCGCCGGGCAGAAGCCCGGCGGCGGGCCAGAAGGCCCGACCCCACAAGGACTGCTCCGTATCAGGCGCACGAACCCTCCGCTGAAATCAGTTTGGCACGCCGGGAGGCTACCGAGACTTAAAGCTGTGTGGATTTTGACTAACGGGGCGGGAAGCTGCATTAATTGACAAACCGTCATTCATCTGAAATAATCCTGTCGCCTAACAGGCCGCTGCACTCCCTCACGCTCGTAGTTCGGCAAGAGCGGCGATCGTGGGGGAGTCGGTGTAATTTACTTGGCCTGCAACTGCTCGATGTATTTGAGCAGCGCGTACACACGAACCTGCACCAGGTCCTGGTTCTGGCTCATTTGGGAAAAAATCGATCCCCAAACGGGCATATCCCGGCTGCCATGCGATGCTAACGTGTCGGCTCCCTTGATGTAATTCATCACAGGCAGTTCCGGGAACGTCCCACCGTTTTTTCTTGCCAACTGGGTCAAATCCGCGGGATGCTTCTTGAGCGCATCCGCGGCTGGTCCCGCGCCCTTCCCGTCTGTTCCGTGGCACACGGCGCAGTATTCCTTGAAAAGGTCGACGCCCTTCAAGGTGGATGTGGGTTGAGCATTCACTTTTTTGATCGTCTTGCCTGGAGCCTCGTCCGCGGCGAAAGCCACGAAGCAGCTCAGCGCCAGAACGAGTAGCCAAATCAGACATTGAGATGTGGATATTCTCTTCATGCCTCGATAGTATTCCAAATACGGTGCGATTGGAAGAGGAAACTGCTCCAGTTTATCGATTTTGAGGTCTGGAACGCGATATTGCTCCGAGAAATAGCCCTTGCTGTAGGGAAAGCCCACAGGCCTCCGCTCCCTACGGTCGCGGCTCGGTAAGGCAGAGGTTCGCGCTACAGTATTACTTCTGTATGACTTCCGCCCTGGTCCAATTAGAAACGGGAACGCTCGAGAGCGAGCTGCGCCGTCAAATCGAAGGGGAAGTCCGCTTCGACACCATCTCCCGCGCCCTGTATTCCACCGACGCCAGCGTTTACCAGATCCAGCCGCTGGGAGTGGTAATTCCCAAGCACCGCCAGGACATCTTGCGGACCATTGAGATCGCCAAACGCTTCAGTTGCCCGATCACGATGCGCGGCGGCGGGACGTCGCAGGCGGGGCAGGCGATCGGCGAAGGCATTCAAGTCGATATCTCGAAATACTACAACCGTCTGCTCGAGGTGAACGCTGAGGAGCGTTGGGCGCGCGTGGAGCCGGGCATCGTGCTCGACGAGTTGAACGCTCAGCTGGCGCCGCTCGGTTTGCGCTTCGCCCCCGATATTTCCACGGCGAGCCGCGCCACGCTGGGCGGCATGATGGCCAACAATTCCTGCGGCGCGCGCAGCGTGGTGTACGGCAAAACCATCGATCACGTTCTGGAACAGACGGTGGCGCTTTCGGACGGCAGCGTGGCGCATTTCCGTGAGATTCCACGGAGCGAGATTCCCACCGGAGACACTCTGGAAGCGGCGTGCTACCGGACTGTACTGGGTTTGGCTGCCGAACACGCGGCGGAGATCGACCGCCGCTATCCCAAGGTGGTGCGCCGCGTGGGTGGCTACAACCTGGACGAGTTCACTGACCCGGCGAAGCCGGTAAACCTGGCGAAGATCATGGTGGGCTCCGAAGGGACCTTAGGAGTAGTGCTTGAAGCCAAGGTTCGGCTGGTGCCGCTGCCAAAAGCCAAGGCCGCGATGGTGATCGGGTTTGGCGATCTGCTGGAAGCTCTGGCGGCCACGCCCGTGATTCTCACCCACAAGCCTTCCGCCATTGAGGTGATGGATAAGGCGATTCTCGACAAAACGCGGCAGAACGTAGCGCTCGATCGCATCCGGAACATGTTCATCACAGGCGATCCCGCGGCGACGCTGTGCGTGGAATTCTACGCCGACCGAAAAGAGGATTTGCCGCCGCGCCTGGAGGCGCTCGAACGCGATCTGCGGGCGTGCGGCTTCGGCTACCATTACCACTCCGAGACCGACCCCGCGCAGCAGGCGCGCATCTGGAGCCTGCGCGAAGCGGCGCTGGGCCTTTCGATGGCCATGAAAGAGGATGCGAAGTCGATTTCTTTCGTGGAGGACACGGCGGTAGCGCCGGAGAGGCTGAGCGAATTCATCGGGCGCTTCCTCGAACTGATTCACAACCACCAAACCACCGCCGGCATCTACGCCCATGCCTCGGTGGGGTGCCTGCACGTGCGCCCGGTGGTCAACATGAAGACGGAAGAAGGCGTCCGGAAATTTGAAAGCATTGCGTCGCAAGTGGCGGATCTGGTGCTGGAATTCGGCGGCGCGCTCTCGGGCGAGCACGGCGATGGCTTAGTGCGCAGCCCGTTCATGCGCCAGATGTTCGGGCCGGTGCTGTACGAAGCGTTCCGCCAGATCAAGCGGGCCTTCGACCCTGAGGGCTTGTTCAACCCCGGCAAGATCGTGGATGCGCCGGCCATGACCTCGAATCTGCGATTCGGTGCCAACTACCAGACGCCGCGGCCGAATTCTTGGTTCGACTACTCCGAGTACGGCGGACTGGGCGGCGCGGTGGAAATGTGCAGCGGCGTGGGGGCCTGCCGGAAGAAACTGGCAGGGACGATGTGTCCGTCGTATATGGCCACGCGCGAAGAATCAGCTTCCACGCGCGGACGGGCCAACGTGCTGCGGCTGGCGATGACGGGCCGGTTGGGCGAGAGCGGATTGGGAGACGATGGCGTCTACCAGGTGCTCGATCTGTGCCTGGAGTGCCGGGCGTGCAAGGCGGAGTGTCCGGTAGGTGTGGACGTGGCGCGGTTCAAGAGCGAATTTCTGGCCGACTATTGGACGCGGCATGGGACGCCGCTGCGCGCTCGGGCGCTGGGCAATATTCACAAGCTCTCGCGCTGGGGCAGCCGGTTCGCGCCGCTGGCCAACTGGATCTCGGCCAGCGGACCGGCGCGGGTTGGCAATGAAAAACTGCTGGGGGTCGACCGGCGGCGGGTTCCTCCGCCATGGAAGCGGGTGACGTTCGAAAGGTGGTTGCGGCGCAATCCGCGCCCAAAGTCGGGCAAGCCGGTTGCACTGTTTAACGATACGTTCCTCAATCACTACCAGCCAGAGATCGGAACTGCCGCAGTGGAAGTTCTCGAGCGGGGCGGCTGCTCAGTCGGCGTGGTGCGGCCAGGCTGTTGTGGGCGCCCGCTCATCTCGCAGGGGCTGCTCGCGGAAGCGCGCGCGCATGCGGCTGTGCTGGCCGATGCGCTTTTTCCCATCGCCAGCCGGGGCGAGAAGATTGTTTTCTGCGAACCGAGCTGCCTTTCGGCGGTGAAAGAAGATGCGCCCTCGCTGTTGCGGGGAGAGCATGTGAAGAAGGCGCGAGTCGTGGCTGAGGCGTGTCTGTCTTTCGAGGAATTCGCGGGCGGATTGGATTTGCCGCTGCGCGCCGGGCCCACGAAGATACTACTCCACGGCCACTGCCATCAGAAATCGATGGGGCTCTTGCCCGCGGCGGTATCACTGCTTTCGCGGATCCCTTCTGCGACCGTTTCCGATCTGGATGCGGGCTGTTGCGGCATGGCCGGGTCCTTCGGATACGCCAAGGAACACTATGAGGTGTCGCGTGCGATTGCGGAGCGCCGTCTGCTGCCGGCAGCGCGCGCGATGAAGCCGGGCGAGGTTCTGGTTGCGCCCGGCACGTCTTGCCGGCATCAGGTTGAGGAGTTGTCAGGCGTCCCCGCAACCCACCCGGCCGTGCTTCTGCGCAGCCTATTGTCGTGAAGACCGAACGCGTTTAAATTTGTTTTCCGTGGGGCAGACCGTCGTCTTTCGCGGTCTGCCAAGGCGTGCGAAGCGCGCCCTTGCGCTGCTGTGCGGCGCCGGCAGACGACGGAAACCGATCGTCTGCCCTACAGAAGAGTTTTGTCGCGCGATAGAAACGTTTACACTCGCTAGGGGTGCCAATTCAGATGCCGACGCACATCACGTTAGGGCTGCCGGGAATGCGATACGTGGTGGTCCACTATCACATCTTCAAGAACGGCGGCACCACCATCGAAACGATTCTGGATCGCGAATTCGGTGCAGGTTTCGTAACATTGCACGGACCGGATGCCGATGCGACGCTCATCGGATCGGATCTGGAGGGGTACCTTCAGACGCATCCCGAGGTTACAGCGGTGTCGAGCCACCATCTGCGATACCCTAAGCCGGAGATTCCGCGCGTGGTGTTGTTCGATTGCTGTTTCGTACGGCATCCGCTAGCTCGCTTGCACTCCTTCTACACGTACCTGAGCAAGACGGAATCGCTACGGGAGAACGCGCGGGAATTTCTGGAACGCCTGCTGGATACCGCTCCGCACCAGGTAAGCGACGTGCAGGTGCATCAACTGGCCAATCGCGGGGCGTTCACACGTCCGGCCAACGAGCACGATCTCGACAAAGCCACCCAGATCCTGCAGCACATGGCCATCCCCGGGCTGGTTTGCATGTTCGATGAGAGCCTGGTGGCTGCCGAGTATTTCTTGCGGCCGGCGTTTCCCACGATCCGGCTGGAATATATTCCGCAAAACGTATCCAGTGGCGCAAAGCCGCTGCCGGGCGAGCGCCAGGATCATTTGAAGGAACAGTGGGGCACGGACCTGTATGACAAGCTGGTTCGCTTAAACCAGATGGACCTGGAATTATTCCGCAGGGCGCGAGCGGAAATCACACAGCGGTTTGACCGGGTGCCTCGATGGGAAGAACGGCTGGCGGAATTCCGGTTGCGCTGCGAACGGCTTGCGGCGGAGCAGGTCACTTCTTCTGCGCCGTCTTCTCCCTCGCCCGGCGCTTCTTCGCCCACTCCGGTTTCAGAGCCTGGCGGGCACGTCCCAGCGCCAGCGCATCGGGCGGCACCGGCTCCGTAATCACCGAGCCGGCGGCCAGGTACGCGCCGTCGCCAATCTCGATGGGAGCTACCAGAGTGGAATTGCTGCCCACGAAGACATTGCTGCCGATGGTGGTCTGATGTTTATGCGTTCCATCGTAATTGCAGGTGATGGTGCCAGCTCCGATATTTGTACCGGCTCCGATTTCCGTGTCTCCCAGGTACGCCAAGTGGTTGGCTTTGGCGCCGGCGCCTAACCGGGCTTTCTTCAGTTCCACGAAATTGCCGATGTGCGCGCCTTCTCCGACGTGGTTGCCGTAGCGCAGCCGCGCGAACGGGCCGACACGCGCGTCGCGCTCCACACGCGAATCGCCAACCAGGGTAAATGCGCCGACTTCTACGCCGTCGGCCAGCTCGGCGTTCTCGACGATGGAGCAGCTCCCGATGCGGCAGTTTTCCCCGATCCGCGTCTTGCCGAGGATTTGCGCGAACGGTTCCACGACGGTGTCGATTCCGATCGAAACATCTGGGTCGATGGTGACGGTCTCGGGCTTTTGGATAGTCACGCCCGCCAGCATCACTTCCCGCAGCTTACGCTCGCGCAGGATGCGGTCGGCCTCGGCCAATTCCGCGCGGTCGTTGATTCCGAGCGCTTCGGTGGCGTCGGCGAGCTCGATGGCTTCCACCGAATGTCCAGCCGCGCGCAGGATCCCCACCATATCGGTGAGGTAATACTCCTTGGCGGGATTGTCGGGGCGCATCTTGTCGACGTGTTTCCAAAAGAGCTCAGCGCGGTAGCAATAGATGCCCATGTTGGCTTCGCGAATCGCAATCTGCTCGGGAGTGGCGGCTTTCTGTTCGACAATTGCGGTGACATGGCCTTGCGCGTCGCGGACCACGCGGCCATAACCAGTCGGATCGGCCATGGATGCGCTCAGCAAG
>DATJAK010000229.1:0-5398 GCA_035516375.1 Bryobacteraceae bacterium | reverse complement strand
TCACCGCCGATCCGAACTCGCACGCCGTCTACGTCGCTACCGATAAGGGCGTCTACTGGACGCATTTCGAATTCGATAACGGCGCCCGGCCCGATAATCTGACCTGGACGAATCTCTCCGAAGGCCTGCCGCCGGTGCGAGCCGTGGACGTGGCACTTGATCCCGCGGCAGTTCAACTCTATGTCGCGATGGACGGCTATGGACTCTACGGTGCCGCCGCCCCGCATCGCGCTCTGGAGCTGCGCCTGGTGAACACCGCGGATTTCAGCACCCGCCCGGCTTCCCCCGGCTCATTGGTGAGTGTTCTTGGCGAAAAGGTCAATTCCGTCAGCGGCGGCTCCCTCCAGTACCCGCTGTGGAACAACTCGCAGATCCAGGTGCCGTTCGAAGCGGTGGGGCCGAGCGTCTCTTTGTCGCTCGAGACCAACAACGGCCGGGTGACTCTGGGGCTGCCGGTAAAGCCCGTATCGCCGGCAATCTTCGTGGGCAGCGACGGCGCGGCCATGATCTACGATGCCGATAGCGGCTTGCTGCTCGATGCGCGCAACACGGCACACTCGAATGGACGTATCCAGATCCTGGCGACCGGTTTGGGAAAGGTGCGGCCCGAGTGGCCCATCAACTTGCCCACGCCGCTGACGAATCCGCCGGTGGTGGTGGCGGGCGTAAAAGCCTACCTGGATGGCGCGCCGATCGAGGTATCGCAGGCAACGCTGGCGCCGGGGTATCCGTCGGGCTTCTATCTGGTCGAAGTGCAGCTTCCGGCCATTAATAACCTTGGGACTTCGGCGCTCTACCTGACGGCCGACGGGCAAGAGAGCAACCGCGTCCAGATCGTAATCGAGCCGTAACTCCGCAATTTCAGGCTGTCTGGATCACGACGGCCTGGAGCGCGCCTTCTACGGTCACTTCCCCGGAGAATTTGGGGATGCCGTTGACCAGAATCGTAGCAGCTCCGTCGCAGGCGATGCCCGTATCGATGATGTCGCCGGGCTTCAGGTTCAGCAGGTCTTGCAATCGAATGCTGGAGCCGACCAAAGCGCAATCGAGATTGAGCTTCAGCCCGGCCGCCAGTTTCTCCTCGATGGCGTGCTCCACGTCGCGCGAGACCGGCTTGCGCGCTTCGGAGCGGGGCTCGAATTTCTGGCGCAGCGACTTCACCGTGAGCGCGGGAATCACCACATGGATGCGGCCCTCATTTTCGCCAATGCGCAGATCGGCGGCAACCACAATCACGGCGTCTCCGGCGGCAATTCTGCCGGATGCCTGCGGCGTGGTTTCGACGCCGGCGAATCGAAAGTCGATGGGCGCGACCGGCTGCCAGGCTTCGCGCAGTTCGTGCGCGACGATGCCGAAGAAGGGTTCGAGCATGGCCTGCTCGATATCCGTGATTTCGCGCTCGAGCGCAAACGTGATTTTGCCGCTGCCGCCTAACACGCAGTCCAAAATGGGCGCGACCAGCGACGGGCCCACTTCCACCAGCGTGTATCCCTCTTGCGGCTGCATGGCGAAGCACAACAGGGAGGCCGGTGTGGAGATGGTTTCAGCCAGAGACGCGAAAACAGCCTGCTCCAACCCGGCAAGGGTACCGCTGACTTCGACCAGCAGGTTCACTGACAGGCTTTCGCACAGACGATGTATGAAGGCTTCGTGCAAGGCGCGGACGGCTTCGAGCTGCGCATCGGAAATCTGGGAGGACTGGCGAAAATCGAACGGAACGTCCGCCGCGGCGCCCGGGGAGCTCACTTTGGACATAGCGCGCTCACTTTCAGTCCGTAGTTCCCTTCGACGGCCACCAGGTTTCCACGGGCCAGGACTTTGCCGTTCACTACCAGGTCAGCCGGTTGCGATGCAGGCTGGCCGAAGTCGATCAGCGAACCGGCGGCAAGCTGGCAGATCTCTTTCAGCGGCAGCGTCGTCCCGGCAACGGTGACGTGCACGGGCACGGACAGGCTGGCCACGGATTGCGGCAGGATTTCGGTGGTTTTCGGGGAAGTGGGATCCATGGTGTGCTACGCGGCGGCGCTCTTTTCGGCGGGTTGCGCGAGGAACAGATCGGTGATGCGAACGTGGAGCCGGTCCTCGACGACGACTACCTCAGCCGCGCCGAAGAGGAGATCGCCCACGTACAGATCGAGCGAATCGCCCGCCGGCCGGTCGAGCGTGATCGTGTCACCGGTCGAGAGCCGGGCGATGCCATCCAAAGTGTTACCGCGGCAGCCGATGCGGAGCTCGAGACGGACGGGAACGTCGGAGAACACTTCGAGACCGGGAAGCATCAGGCAGAGCGAAGCACGTTCGGTGCCAGAGCTGTGGGGCAGCCTTTCACGCTGCGGACCCGCCTTCCAGCGGGTCCAGCCGGCCGGAAGGCCGGCCGCGGCCACGAATGGCCGGCCCCACGTTGACGCGTCAAAAGTTTGACGGCGCGTGAAGCCTGAAACCCGTGGCTGTTTATATCCGCCGCGGAACGGAATCGAACTTGCTCCCTCTCCCGCAGCATGCCGGCTACCGAAACACAAACCGCTAACGGATACCGCAAAGCAGCCATTCTGCTGACGAGCGTGGGCGACGAGGCAAGCGCTGCCATTCTGCGCCAGCTTACCGAAGATGAGGTCCATGGGGTCACCCGCGAGATTAGCCTGCTGGGCAAATTGAGCGATCAGGACCGTCAGGATGTGCTCGAGGAATTCGTATCGGTGGCGGAGAATCCTTTCGCGCTGCAGCCGCGGGGCTTCGGTTACGCGACTTCGGTCCTGCTCACGGCGTTCGGGCCGAACGATGGCAAGCGGATGGCCGATCGCCTCTTGCAATCGATCGAGGGGGATATCCCCGCGAACGACGACGTGCTACGCCGGGCCGACCCGCAGCAATTGGCCAAAATCGTGGTGCGCGAGCATCCGCAGACCATCGCGCTGATCCTGTGCCATGTGGGCACCGCGAACGCTTCCAAGCTCCTGGGCGGATTGCCGGAGGAATTGCGCGGCCAGGTAGTGAGGCGCATGGCGTCGCTCGATCAAGTCTCGCCGGAGATCATCAATCGCCTGGTGAAGCTGATCGAAAGCAAACTGAGCATCGGCGGCGGGAGCAATCTGCAGCCGTGCGGCGGCATACGGGCAGTGGCGGAACTTTTGAACCGCGTCGAAGGGCCGATGTCGGAAGAGATCCTCCAGTCGTTGAGTAGCGACGACCCGGAATTGGGACAGAACATCCGGCAGCTCATGTTCACGTTCGAGGACCTGCAGAACGTCACCCAGGACGCACTGCGAAAACTGCTGGCCCAGGTGGACCGCAAGATCCTTACGCTGGCGCTCAAGGGCAGCAGCCCGCAATTGAAGCAGCATTTCACTTCGGTGATGTCCAGCCGTGCGGCAGAGATGCTGGTGGAAGACATGCAGGCGTTGGGGCCGGTGCGCATCAAAGACGTGCAGGACGCGCAGCAGCAGCTGATCGCCATCGCGCGGCAACTGCAAGAGAAGGGCGAGATCAGCCTTTCGGCGGGCGGCGAGGAAGAATTTGTAGAGTAGCGAGTGACCGCTCCCTGACGGTCGCGGCTCTGTTGGGTCCCGACAAGGAACCGCGCGCGTCAGCAAGCGGAGGGTCAGGGGTTCGAACGGCGCGCGAAGACGAACCAATCGCTCAGGAAGAAGTTCGCCAGGGAGCCGGCCGCGATGCTTAGCAGGTTCGCGATCAGGTATTGGATGTGAAAATTTCCCACCAGCAGGCGCATTAGCACCAGGTTGGTAACGATCGAAACCAGGCCGGTAGTCAGGTTGAATCGCAGAAGCCGCTTGAAAACCGTGGCTCGGGCATGTTTGCGGTCGCGCCACGTCCACAGTTCGTGCCACACGAAATTGTGCAGCACGGCCGCTTCCACTGCCAGAGCGGTGGCGGCCAGATAGCCCAGACCCAGGACGCCGCGCAGCAAGGCCAGAACCGCAAGCTGTATCACAATCCCGATGGCGCCGACAGTGTTGAATTTCAGCCAGCGGTGCAGAAAGCCCCGGAATTTCACGGGAGGCGCTCGGCGCGGTAAAGAAAGATGGTATGGCGCACAACCGCGGAGAGTAACATCAGCGCCATGCCGGCGATCCCTACTATCCCGCCGACGTCGAAAAGCCGGTAGGTTTCTCCGAACAGTTGGACCATGGGGCGATACAGCAAGGCGATGTTGCCGATCACCAGCAGAATGCGCAGCTCCGTGGGACTGAACTTCCAAAAAGACAAATGAAACGTGCCGATGGTGTAAGTGGCCAGGTACACTTCGATCGACAACATGAAGTACGCAACCAATAGGCCTCCGGCGATGCGTTCGCTCATGTATCCCGAAAGGCCGAGGCCGCCGAGAAGAAAGAAGGTTCCGAAGGCATCCACCACATGGTCGACGTAAAAGCCGTAGCGCGGGCGCTGGCGGTTGCGCACACGGGCGAGCGTGCCATCCAGGCTGTCGCCCAGCCAGTTGAGGGCCAGGAAGACAATCACCAGCAGCAGTCCACGCCGATCCGATCGGGCGTACCAGTAACTTAGCCCGGCGCCTAACAGCGAGATCAATCCCAGCGCAGTCAGGTGATCGGAGTTGACCGGCGCGGGTGTGTGCCTGGCCAGCCACACCAGGCAGCGTTTTTCCAGAGGCGCGAGAAAACTGACTTGCGCGCGGCCGGCTTCCTGAAATCCGGATTTGTCCATGCGTTCCGTCCTGCCTACATGCTAACCGCGGGAGAATGGGATGGTGAAACCGGGAACGCCGTTCCTGCTGGGCGCGTGGATGCTTCTGCTATCCGGCGTCGCTCAGGTAGATTTGCAACCCAAGACGGCGGAAGCCTTCGACCAGAACATCCGGAGTGCCGAAGACCGCATGCAAACGCGGATCCGGGAAGGAAGATTCCTGTGGGTGGATAGCGCGCCCGAGCGAATGGCGCGCGTACGGAAGGGGCAGGTACTCTCGGAACCGGTAATCGGGAAGGGAGACATCCAGGTTCCGGACGGCCTGATTCACGATTGGATCGGAGCCGTGTTCCTTCCCGGCGTGACGGTGGCGCAGACGCTTCGCTTTATGGAGGACTATGACAACCACAAGCGCTACTACCAGCCGGAGGTGGTGGACTCGAAGCTCGTGAGCCGCGACGGCAACGACTACCACATCTTCATGCGCCTGCTGAAAAAGAAGATTCTCACGGTGGTCTTGAACACGTACCACGACGTGCACTACACCGAGCTCGACGATCATCGCTGGTACAGCCGGTCGTACTCGACGCGCATTGCGGAGCTGGATGGCGATCGCGAGTTGCCGCCAGGTCACGACCACGGTTTCCTGTGGCGTTTGAATTCGTATTGGCGGTTTGCCGAGCGAGACGGCGGGGTGTATGTGGAGTGCGAGGCGATTTCTCTGACACGCGACGTG
>DATJAK010000228.1:0-18104 GCA_035516375.1 Bryobacteraceae bacterium | reverse complement strand
GGGGGGCGTCGTAACGATGGACCCCAAGGTGACCAAGTCGATCGTGCCGACAAACGTGGGCCTGCAACTGGCGAACATCGCACCCCAATCGTTCAACCTCCTGACTAAATACCAGCTGACGAGACGGCTGGAGCTAGGTGGGCAGACCGTCTACGCGTCTAAGATCGAGGGCGGTTCGCTGCTCGCCGCCAACGGAGGTATCGCCTTTCCCGGCGCACCGAACCCGACCTTCCTACCTTCATATTGGCGGTTCGACGTCTTCGTGGAGCACAGGATCAACTCGTTCGTGAGCCTGAAAGTCTATGGGATGAACCTGACGAACAAGACTTACTACGACTCGCTGTACCAGAGCGCGCAACCGTTCGTGAAAGTCGCGCCCGGCCGTGCGGTCTATCTAACCTTGGCCTTTAACTTAAATAAGTCGTAATCGGTTCACGCATGCTGATCTCGATCCCGGAGGTCCTGAGCAAAGAGGATGTGGCGGACTTCCGCCGCACCATGGCCGCTGAAGCCTGGGAAGACGGCCGCTCGACCGCGGGGGCGCAATCGGCGGAGGTGAAACAGAACGAACAACTGCCCCCCGACGGCAAGACGTCCCGGCAACTCGGTGAGCGCATTCTCCGTGCGCTCGCCTCCAACACCTTGTTCGTATCGGCGGCGGTGCCGCTGAGCATCTTCCCACCGCTGTTCAACCGGTACGTCCCGGGGCAGTTCTTCGGCGAGCACGTCGATAACTGCATCCGGGGTGACCGCCTTACCGGCCTGCGTATCCGCACCGATCTTTCGGTCACCCTTTTCCTGTCGGAGCCCGAGGAGTACGATGGCGGCGAACTGGTGATTGACGACTACTATGGCTCTCACCAGGTCAAACTGCCGGCGGGCCATCTCGTCCTCTACCCGTCGACCAGCCTGCACCTGGTGACTCCGGTCACGAGAGGCGCACGCATCTGCTCCTTTTTCTGGTTGCAGAGCATGATCAGGGACCCGCTGGCGCGGCGGATGACATTCGACATGGACAACGCAATCCAGGGACTGGTCCACCGCCTCGGCCGCAACGACCCGGAGGTCCGAAAACTGACCAACATCTACCACAACCTCATCCGGCACTGGGCGGAGCTGTGAGTTCACGCGTCAGAATTCTGGAGCCTCGGGAGATTGAAGATACCGATGCACAGGCGTCTTCGTTCATGCAGGAAGGCATCCGTCTGACGCAATCGGGCAACGACGCGGAGGCGCTTCTCTATTTCGATCGTGCGCTCGAACTGCGACGCCGGCTGCCAACGGAAATGCCGATTCACGCGTACGGCTTGGCCGCCTGTTGGCTCAATCGCGCAGAAGCATTCACGCGTCTTGGCCCGGCGCACCATGAGCAGGCGCTTCGCGCTTACGACGAAGCACTGGCACTTCTCGGTCCACTACCGCTCCGCGACGATGCGCGTTTCGCCAAACGTTTAGCAATTGCCCATCAGAACCGGGCATTAGTCCTTGCCGCGCAAAATCCGCCGGCGACCGCGGACGCCATTGCCGACCTGGTCGACGCCATAACCGTTCTCGAGCACGCTGAGGCTATGGACGCGCCGGAGCGCGAGTATCTCCTCGCGGTCGTTTGGATGAATCTTGCGAATATCCAGGTGTCAGAGAACACGGTTGAGTCGGACTTGGCAGCGGGGGAGGCGGCGCGGCGCGCGCTTGGGTTGGTGAAGGCGCACGAACAGGAGGATGCCGAAGCGGCGGAGGCTGGCCTCAAAGCGCGGCACGTGCTCAGCCACATCGCGGCACGCCGGTTATCGGTTCAGGCCGTAAGAGAAACCGTCATGGCGGAGGTCCATGACGCGACAGATCTCGCCGACGAGGGATTGGAACTCGTGCGGGAGTGGGAACGACGCGGCATCGACCGCTTTCGGAGCCTGGCATCCGATCTGTTTCGGTTCGGCGCGCGGGTCTATGCGTACTATCAGCCGCACTTTCTGCACGAATTTGTCAGCGAACAGCTGGATCCTCGCCAGTCCTGGGATCCTTACGTGCAAAGCCACGAGATGCAGGACGCCGCACGAGAGATCGTGTTGCTGCTCCCGACATCGTCATCGCAAAACAAGTAACAGGCTCCCTACCCATGGACACAGTGTCGATATGTTCCCCGCATACCGGACAACAATCGGCACAATAGATCCCGGCCTGGAGACGCGGCATGTGGACCGGATTCGCTGGCCGGCTGCACCGCTCACACGGCGCAGTCATGCGCTCGGTGATGATGCACGGTGACATTACTCTTTCTCGCCCTTATGGATGTATTGCGCGAGGTAGTTTTCGATTCCAATCTCACCGATTGCATGTAGCTGTCCCTCAAGGTGATCGACATGCGCCTCCTCATCGGTGAGGATCGCCTCAAACAGCGCGCGGGAAGCATTATCCCCAACTTCCGTAGCCGTCTTGATGGCGCCCTGCAGGTCTTCGACCGCATGCCCGCCGAAGGGCGGGGCGTCGCCGACGTCCGAGACCAATGCTGCAATATCTTCTCCGGCCTCGGCATCTGGCGCCAGGAAGCCGCCAGCCTTGCCGTCTTTGAACGACTGATAGGCGCACCCGATGAGTATCATCGCGATCTCAGCCGCGTGATTTTCGACCTCAGCGCTTGGCTCCTGGAAGAAGACGAGGAAATCCGGAAACGAGCTTTCGGTCTGCTCGAACGCATCCTGGACGCACTTCTCGCGGTCGCACGCGCGATGGACGCCACCTTGGGCGGCCGCCCGTTCGATACCCTCCCGAAGCAGGAGCAGGAACGTTACGGCGGATACCTCAAGAACATCGATGAAATCGCCATGCGCCTTTACCTGAACTCGGGTGCGGTGCGCGGCACCCCCCCAGTCGACATCCAGGTTAATCCTGAGTTCTATCAACTGGCGAAACCGCTCCTGGAGAAGCTCGCCTCGATGGGCCATCCACACACGGCCCACTCAGTGATCGACACCCTTGTCCACTTTGTCCCGGTCGATCCGCCGGGGGTGCTCTTGCTCATCGCCGAAGTGGTCAAGGCCAGCAGCGCCCATGGCTATCATTACGAACAGCTCGGCGAGGAACTTATCGTTTGTATGGTCGAACGTCACCTTGCCGAGTATCGCCCGATGCTGCGTGAACGCCTCGATTGCCACGCCGCGCTTATGGAGATTCTGGACGTGTTTGTGCGCGTCGGCTGGCCGCAAGCCCACCAATTGACATACCGGCTCGGTGAAATCTAGAGGTAGCCGGTTGCACTTAATGTGGGCACCTTTCGACGGCATGTTTGCCGGTCCGCGAGCAACTGAAATCCACAGCAGATGCGTCCGGGAAGGAGACCACCTGCTTCCCAGCTGTATCAAAACCGTATCAAAACCCTATCTCAAACGGCCACTGGGGTTGTCCGTCGAGCGAAGAGCAGATTCCCCACGTTGTTGGAAAGACTGAGAAAACGCGGAACGGAATGGACGGTTTGGAAGGGAACTTCACGCGCCCAAGGCACGCAGCCAGGCGCAGAAATGCGTCACATTCGTAGACTGACTGGGGGGCACGCGCGCCGCCGCATATTCCCAGAAAAGCCGTTCGCGGCGAACACTGACGTGGGATTGTGTGCCAACGCGGAATCGGTCCTGCAAGGCCTCCAGCCTAATGAAGCGGATCGGAGTACATAGAGAGAGAAGTGTCGAACAATGGTGGGCTCGCGCAGACTCGAACTGCGGACCTCTTCCGTGTCAAGGAAGCGCTCTAACCAACTGAGCTACGAGCCCAAAAAAGCATGCGGGAATTGGGCGTTAATGGGCAGCGATTCCTGTCTCCCGACTCATTTCAAAGACCTTAACAACCGCCCTGCTACCGTGTCAAGGTAGCGCTCTAACCAACTGAGCTACGGGCCCGCGTGGTGGCGTGAAGCCAAAAGTATAGCATGGGCCATTTCGGGCCGCGTTTACGGCTCCACAACCGAAAGAATAGTGAGCGGCGCGTTGCCCTCCAGGCGATTGTTCACGAACAAAAACAGCATTCGCTTGTCCTCGCGCGCCCGGCCAATTAAGATCCGCATCGACTCGCGCGCTGGTGGATTCGGATCCTGAATTTCCCGGTACGGCTCAAACAACCCGACCGCCTGCTCGTAGACGCGGCCTCGCCGCAACAACGCCCGGCACACCAGGAACTCCGCCGTTACCGAATCGGGAATCGACATCTGGTATCGCAGCTCCGGCATCCGCGACCACGCGTTGTAAACATGCGCCACACCATGCCCGCGCAAGCACGCGAAATAGTCTTTGTCGAGAAAATCCGGATTGCGGATCTCCACCGCGTATCGGAACTCCCCGGGCAAGGCCGCCAGGAACGGGTCGAGCCGGTCCAGAAATTCCCCCAAACTCGCGAAGGTACTCCGGCTGAACGTGCCAAATTCGAAAATCAGCAGAGCGGTTTGCTTCCGATAAGCCGCCAGCGGCCGTAGAAACATTTCACGGAACGCCGCGCTATCCAGGAAGGTCTCATTCTCCTGGCCCGCTTGCGGACCGTAACGCGCGTGCGACGGAAACACTCTGCATGTGATCTGTTCCGGCACTTTGAAAGCAAACCGAAAGCTCTCCGGTATCTGGTCGAACAGCTTGCGCCAGAAATCGTCACTGGGGAACTGGTAGAAGGCGAAATCGCCGCACACGGTTGGGAAGGTTTCGGCGTATTCGCGCAGGCACTCGGCTTCGAAACGCTGGCGCGAGAACCGGCCGCGCGCCAGATAGCGTTCACGCGTGTAGACTTGCCCCAGCCAGCCTTCGTACTTCCAGGAGCTGCCGCCGATATAGACGCCCTGCGCGGCTAGGTCTTGCAAACGCGCGGCCAGCGCATCGCGGTCAAATGACGATGGCTCGTCGAATAGCGGTCCTACCATGCGCGCGCGGCACGGTAGTAAAAGGGATCCGACCCCGCTTCAATCATGCCGCTGGGATTCAAGCGAATGATCGAAGGCGCGGCGCCGCTGTCGTTGGGCGCGCGCATCTCCACGTGATGCTTGCGCTTCTGCAGTTCCGCTACCACGGCGGGCGCCGTACGTTCGTCCAGCAGCAGGTCGCCGGGGCTCATCGCGTGATTATCAAAGCTCGCCACCAAATGCCGCGTCTGGAAGCGGGGCATCTCGACGGCATATTCCGCGTTCAACCCGAATTCGATGGCGTTGAACAACACCTGGATCAGCGCCTGCTCCTGGTTGTCGCCTCCCGGCGTGGAAAGCGCGATCACGGTGTTGTCGCCGCGCACCGCCAGCGTCGGGCTTAGCGTAACCCGCGGCCGTTTCCCTCCGGCCAATTCATTGGGATGCCCGGGAACCAGCAGGAAACTCTGTGCCCGCTGCGTCAAGGGAATGCCGGTGTCGCCGGCGATGTAGGAAGGCATCCACGCCCCGGATGGTGTGGCCGAAAACGCTATGCCGTTCTTGTCGACGGCGTCGATGCAAGTCGTGTCTTTGGCGGCCAAGGCGTCGTCAATCTTGTAGCGCGCGATTTCCGAGCGCGACGGATGCAGCGGCGGGTGCGGACCGATCTGCCCTGGGCGGAATTCCTGCGACGCTTCCGGCCCGATCAATTTGCGCCGCTCATCGGCGTACTCGCGGGAAAGCAGACGGTCGGCTGGAATCTGCGTGAATTTCGGATCGCCGTAATAGGTGTCGCGATCGGCGTAGGCCAGCTTCAATGCTTCCACCAGCGTGTGAATGTAGTCGGCGGAATTCAGACGCATTTCGCCCAGGTCGAAAGTGTTGAGGATGTTGAGCGCCTCGATCATGGTCGGCCCCTGGCTCCAGAAACCGGGCTTATACACCGTGTAGCCGTGAAAGGTGGTCGAGACCGGAGCTTCTGGCGCCAGGCGAAACGCCGCCATGTCCTCGTAACGGATGAACCCGCTGTTTTGCTTCGAGAATTCGTCAATCTTGTGCGCGATTTCTCCGCGATAGAAATAGTCGCGAACCGCGTCGATGGCCTTCTCGCGGGTGGCGCCCGCGGCGAGCGCTTTCTTCTCGGCTTCAACCATGGAGCGCAGCGTGTGTGCCAGTTCCGGCTGGCGGAAAATCTCGCCCACGCGCGGAGCGCGGCCGTTGGGAAGATACACCTGCCGCGATGCCGGCCACTTCATGATGTACTTCAGGCTGCGTTGAATACTCGAGGTCCGTAACTCATCGATGGGAAACCCGTCCGCCAATTCAATGGCCGGTTCTACAGCTTCGGCGAAGGATTTGGTGCCGAACTCGCGCAGCGTCACCAGGCCGGCCTCCACCATTCCCGGCACCAGCACGGGAAGAATCCCAGCCACCGGCACCCAGTCCTTCAATCCGTTCTCTTCCGGCGGACCCGTGGTTTCATCCGGCTGTAGTTTGTGAAGCCGGAAAAAATCGGCAGTCGCGGCCTTGGGCATCGTGCCCACGCCGGCGATCGCCCAGACCTTGCCCTCGCGCGTGCGCACCAGAATGGGAGCTTCGCCGCCAAAGCCGAAGTGCGAAAACTCCGTCACCGACGCGGCCAGCATGGCGGCCACACCGGCATCCACGGCGTTGCCGCCGGCATAGTACATGCGCATCCCGGCATCGGTGGCGAACTCCGTCCCTCCCGCCACCGCCCCGCGCGTTCCTCGATAGTCGAGGTGCAACGGACGATCTGAATTCTTCTGTTGCCCCCAGCCTGCCACCGCCAGCGCAAGCGCCAGCACTACCGCTCTCGATCCCATAAGTCTGCCTTCTATTGTACGACTGCATATCTCGGGCGCGCGTTATAATCGGTGCTTCGTGAGCCAATCTGAGACTGGCCAGCCGACCGCCCCGAAACAGGAAGACGAGCCCATGCTCTATTGCCCGGTATGCTCCACGCGCCTGACGGAGCGCAAATGCAAGCTTCTCTGTGAAACCTGTGGTTACTATCTGAGCTGTGCCGACTACTATTGAACGAATCATGCCCGAGATACCAGTACTTTTGGAGAGATTCCGCCGCGGCCCGGAGCTTCTGGCGGTCGTGTTGACCGGGGTTTTCGGTGATGAAGAGGATTTCATTACCGCACCCGGCAAGTGGAGCATCCGCCAGATCGTCGCGCACCTGGCAGACTGCGAACTGGTATACGGGCACCGCATGCGCCAGGTGGTCGCCGAAGAGAACCCAACCCTGATTGCCTTCGATCAGGATGCCTGGGCAAAGAATCTGGATTACGCCCGCCGCAAGCCCAAGCAATCGCTCGAAACCTTTCGCCGTCTGCGCGCGGAAAACTACGAGTTAGTGAAGGAACTTCCCGAAGCCGCCTTCGCGCGCGGCGGGAATCACACCGAACGCGGCTCTACGACCCTCGCCTCGCTGATGGAAACGTGCGCGCAACATGTGGAGTCGCACGCCCGCCAGGCGCAGGGAATCCGCGACGCCTACAAAGAGGCCAAGGCCAAGAAGTGACGTGGGGCCAGGCCTTCCGGCCTGCCGCCGGGCTTCCGCCCGGCGCCCCGACTGTCCGGAACGGCCGCCCCGCTCACTTCCCCGCAAACCGCCGCAACCTGGCCGTATCGAAAACCGGAACTCCCGCCAGCACGTGACCATCCGGCGTCGCCTCGCCTGTCACCGCCCGCACTGGAACCACGCCCGCCCACACCGGAAATGGGTAGTCATTCTCATCATCGATCGGCCCGCCGGTGCGCACTTTGGCCGACACTTCTTCCAGTGGTAGAACCAGCGCCGAGGTCGCAGCCAATTCTTCATCGGTCGGCGGCCGCACTTCTTCCCAGCGTCCCGGAATCACGTGGTTGGTGAACGTGCGCAGCGCTTCCAATTTCTCTTCCCGTCCCGTTACCAGGCGCGCGTTGCCAAACATCACAACCGAGCGGTAGTTGATGCTCGTGTGGAACGCCGACCGCCCCAATACCAGGCCATCCACCAGGGTCACCGTGACGCACACGTCGATTCCGCCTGCCAGGGAACGCAGCATCCGGCTCGCGGCCGAGCCATGGAGATAGATGGAGTCGCCCGCGCGGCCGAATGCCGTCGGCATGACTATGGGGCGCCCCTCCACAGTGAAACCTACGTGACACACGTACGCTTCATCCAGGATCGAATAGACCTGGTCGCGGTCGTAGACCGCACGCTGCGGCCGGCGCCTCACGCGAGTCCGGTCGGTGGGAGTAAAGGAGCTCATACTTTCCCATTTATACGTCATTCAACTGGTTGGAAGAAAGAGCCACTTTTGATATTCTTGAGCAGTCCACTATGCGACTCGCCGCGATCCTCGATCACACTTCATCCACTCCCTTGCATCGCCAGATCTACAAACAATGGCGCGACAGTATTCTCACGGGGCGGTTTCGCCGCGGCGATCCGGTGCCCTCCACGCGCGAACTCGCGCTCACTCTCGAGGTCTCGCGCAGCACGGTAACCGAAGCCTACTCGCAGCTCCTTGCCGAAGGTTACCTGGAAACGGCGCATGGGTCGGGTACGTTCGTGTGCCGCAACCTTCCCGATGAATTACTCGCCGTGCAGCGCGTGGCGAAAGCCAGCCCGCTCGAGAGCCCTCCTGTCCGCCTCTCCCGCTATGGCGCGCGGTTAAAGGCTGACTTTAGCCGTCCTCGCGCCCGTGCCGGCGTAATCAACTTCGCGCCGGGAGTTCCGGACCTTCCCCATTTTCCCTTTCCGCTGTGGCGGCGGCTTTTGATGCGGCATTTGCGAACGCCGAATCACGCGGTGTTCGACTATGCGGAGCGATCCGGCGGCTACCGACGCCTTTGCGCGGAGATTGCGAAGTACGTCTCCCGGTTGCGGGCGGTTCATTGCACAGCCGAGCAGGTGATCATCGTGAACGGTTCGCAGCAAGCGCTGGATCTGTGCGCCCGTCTGCTGCTCGAGCCGGGTGACGACGTTGCCATGGAAAATCCCGGCTATCGCGGCGCACAGCGCGTCTTCTCCGCGCATGGGGCGCGCGTACATCCGGTTGCGATCGATGAAGGCGGAATCGCCATTCGCCATCTTCCACCCTCCGCAAGATTGGTCTACGTCACTCCGTCTCACCAGCTCCCCACCGGGGTTTCGATGACCTTGCCGCGCCGGCTGGAAGTGATTGCTTGGGCCCGCGAACGCAACGCCGTAATCATCGAGGATGACTATTCGAGCGAATATCGCTACAGCGGCCCGCCCTTGCCCTCGCTGCAAGGCATGGCGAGCGGAGCGGCCGTCATTTATATCGGCACCTTCTCCAAGATCCTGTTTCCCGGCCTGCGCCTAGGATACATCGTCGCTCCGCCGCAGCTGGCGCCCGCCTTTACGCGCGCCAAGTGGCTTTCCGACCGTCACACCGCGGTCCTCGAGCAAGTTGCACTGGCTGACTTTTTGGGCGAAGGGCATCTGGAACGCCACGTCCGCCGCATGCGCCGCTTATACAGCCTGCGCCGGGAAGCCCTGCTCGATTCGCTCGAGCGCCACTTCGGTGCTTCTGCAACCGCGCGCGGCGAGGCCGCCGGCATGCACGTAATGGTTCGGTTTGACGACCCGCGAATCGGCGAGCGTGCCGCTCGCAACGGCGTCCAACTGACCAGCGCGGATGAGTATTATCTGACCCAGCCGCCGGGCGGGGAGTTCGTGCTCGGGTTCGCCTGCCTCGGCGAACGGACCATTCGTGACGGTATCAAGCGGCTGGCCCGCGCTACTCCACCAGCGAGTTGAAGAACAGCTTGAACGTCAGATAGCTCTGGCCGCGGTACTGAGGCTCCATGCCGAAGAGCCAAATGTGACCCTTGCCCATCGGAGCATCCAACAAAGCTGCTTTACCCGCGATCACTTTCTCACCCTCCAACCAACCGGAAGCCAGCACCGTCGAGTCGGGGTAGCGCGCCACCACAGGCAACGGCGTGTCCCACGCCGGGCTTTCCTGGCTCCAAACGGCGAGATCCTGCGGCAAACCGCGCGTGATGGGATTGCGAGTATCCAGACGCACGTTGAGCAACGACCCCGGCGAGTAGAAGCCCTTTTCTCCAGTGACGGTTTTCGCCGGCAGCTTGAGGCGCTCGATCGCCCACTCGGCCGCGCGGTTCAGGAACACCAGAGTTCCCCCGGCGCCGGCAAATTCCTGGAGCGCCTCCGCTCCGGTTTGCCCAAGTCCGCCGCTGAATTCGGGTGGCATCGCGCCCGGACGATACCCGGTCTCCATCGTGCCGGCGTTCTGGTCCGGGAACACAATCACGTCGAAATTGCGGTTCAAGTTGCCGGCCTGGATGTCGGCATTGTGCAGGGTCGTATAGGCGAAGCCGAATTGCTCCAGCAGCCACCGCGTCCAGCCTTCGTCGATGTTTGGTACCCACGATCGGTAGAGCCCCACCCGTGGACGCCGAAGCTCGCGAAAGCCTTCGCGCGCCGTTAGCGAAAAATCGCCGGTAGCCGGATTCCTCCAGACGCTGTGTCCTTCCTTCCAGGCGCGGTTCACCGTCACCCAGGAATCCGTGTCGGCCGCCGGTAACACCGGACCCGCACCGCGCGCCGGCGCCTGCCACGCTCCGAAAACCGCCACCGGCCGCTTCACCGCTTCTACCTCCACGCCCATCAATAACGGCAGCGTGTACGCCGTCACGTCGTAGGGGCGCTTGGGCGGCCCGCCCGGGTACAAAAAGTCTTCGGGATAGTGCTGCCGTTCGAGCAGCGCCTTGGCCCATCCGCTGTACGGCTGCTGCATCGGAATCACCGCTGCGCCATCCGCCGCCTTACCCACCTCGACCTGGCCGTAGCGCAGCGTCTCGATCAGCTTGCGCGTGGCTCCCGGATCGTGCTGCCCGGCCGGAATGACGAATCCCCACGGTTCCGTACGCGCCGCCTGCCGTTGCCCGATGCGGTAGAAGTTGCGCAATAACTCCTCGCGGTGCAGCGCCGCGTTATACAGACAGGACTCGAAAGCGATGAGCTGGTAATCGACGATGTCGCGCAGATGCCAGGTCCCGCCCAGCCAAGGCTCCAGATAATTCCACGAACGTTCGCGCGGGTTATATCCCAGCTCCGTCTGCAGAATCTGTTCCGGCTTGACCTCGATTGGCGAAGCCAGCCGCGCGCTCGCCGACTCGGTCAGGATCCGCAGCCCTCCGTGAAAGCTCATGTAGTGGCGCGCCGGAGTCCAGAAATCGTAGGCCGCGTGGATCGTGATCCCCGTTTTGCCGGCCGCCGTTAAGTCCGAGGCCATGGCCGTCCCCATCATGTTGATTTCCTGCATGATGATCGGGTCGATGTTGGGTTCGGTGGGATCGAGCCAGGGTGGCACGAACATCCGCGTTGCGTACGGGCCGCGCTGATGAACGTCGTAGACGATTTCCGGGTGCCAGACATTGTGCAGCTTGGAAACCGTGAGCTGTGTTTCCGCCTGCGTGAACATGTACCAGTCGCGGTTGTCGTCGTGCCCGACGTACTGGTTATACAGCTCCGGTGGATCGGTGCCTTCAAAAGGGGTGCCGAGCGTTTTGCGATACCAGCGGGTGACGATGTCAACGCCATCCGGATTGAGCGAGGGTACCAGGATGAGAAGCGTCTCCCGCAGAATCGCGCGGAAATGCGGCTTGTCTTCGGTGATCAGCCGGTATGCGAACTCGACGGCGGTCTGCGTGGAAGCCAGCTCGTTCGAATGAATCGAGCAGGTGATCATCACCACCGCCTTGCCCTGCGCGAACAACTTCTCGGCCTCGGCCGGGGATGTCTTGCGCGGGTCGGCCAGTTTCTCCTGGATCTCGCGATACCGGTCGAGGTGTTGCAGGGTTTCCGGCTCCGCGATGGTGACGGCAAGGAAGGGGCGGCCTTCGGTGGTCTTTCCCAGTTCTTCCACCCGGACCCGGTTGCTCGAACGCGCAAGCGCCTGGAAATAGCTAACCACCTGGTCCCAATCGAGAACCGTGCGGTCGGCGCCGATTTCGTGCCCGAAATGACTCTGCGGCGTGGGCACCGCCGCCAGCGCGCATCCGGCCAGAAGCAGAACCAAAACGCCGCGCCACATTCTCACGGCAGTACCTCTAACATCCGGTCGATCTCATCGGGGCTGACGTAAAAGTGCGGCGACGTGCGCACCCATTCGCCCCGTGGCGCGGCAATTATGTTATGAGTTTTCAGCTGGTGAACGATCGCGCGCGCCTCGGTTCCCGGCTTGCGGAAGCTCACGATGCCCGAGGCGGTTTCGGGTGTTCGCTCGAGGGCAAGCTCGTACCCCTTGGCTTCGACCCCGGCTGCAATCCGGCCGGCGATGTTTGTGACAACTGGATTAATCCGGTCGATCTCAACCTCAAGCAGAAATTCAATTGCCGCCCGTAACCCGTAGCAACCAATTGTATTCAATGTACCGCACTCATACCGGCCAGCATCCGCTTTCAGGGTCGGATCATGCGCCGTATAGTCGGCGTAGCGGGCCACGTTGTACCAGCCGAATTCGATTGGCGAGATGCGTTCTTGCAGCGCGTGCTCCACAAACAATAGGCCGCAGCCCTCCGGCCCTAGCAACCACTTGTGACCGTCGGCGGCCAGCGCATGGATACCCGAAGCCCGCACATCAACCGGAAACGCGCCCAAGCCCTGAATCGCATCTACCATGAAAATGCATTGGTTACGCCGGCAAATCTCACCAATTGCTGAAAGGGGAGCCCGATATCCGGTTAAATACTGTACAAAGCTGATCGAGAGCAAGCGGGCGCCGCGGCAGGCCTCGTCAATGCGATCTAGCGGGTCGTTGGCCGAAAGCCAGGTAACTACCACCCCGCGCTCTTCCAGACGCCTCCAGGGAAAGTAATTGGCCGGGAATTCTTCGGCAAACGTCACTACCCGGTCGCCCGGCTTCCAATCCAGCCCCATCGCCACCGTGCTGATGCCTTCGGAGGTGTTTTTGATGATGGCGATTTCCGAGCGGTGCGCCCCGATCAGTTTAGCGGCGGCGACCCGCAACCCTTCGTGCGCCGCCATCCACTGGTCGTAATGCAAAGCGCCGAAGCGGAGGCCGTCGTCGGTCAGCGCTCTCATCGCCTCGGCGGCGGGCCGGCAAAGCGGGGCCACCGCGGCGTGGTTCAGGTAAACCAGATGCTCGCGCACGGGAAACTGGTCTCGATACTGCTCCCACAGTGGCACCGAATTCACACCTGTGGTGGCGGAAGCCAATTCCATTTCCATGCTTTCCACGATACGCTAAGAATGATCTATGGAGCGAGTGGTGCGGCTTCTCGGTTTCTGCATCTTATCGGCGGTGCTGCTGTTGCCCGTCCATGCTGCCGACAACAAGAAGGACGACCCGAACCAGATCGGCAACCGCGATGTGGGCAAGGGCATCAACTTCTATTCGCTCGAAAAGGAAATCGCCCTGGGCAAGCAGTTGGCGGCGGAAGTCGCGCGGCAAGGGAAAATGTTGGACGACCCGCTGCTGGCCGAATACGTCAATCGCGTCGGCCAGAACCTGGTCCGCAACTCCGACGCCAAGGTGCCCTTTACCTTCCGCGTCATCGAGTCTGATGACCCCAATGCGTTTGCCTTGCCCGGCGGTTATGTGTTCGTGAACACCGGCCTCATCCAGATAGCCGAAGAAGAAGATGAGTTCGCCGGCGCCCTGGCGCACGAAATCGCCCACGTGGCGGCGCGCCACTCCACCCGCCGTGAGACTAAATCCGAGCTGGCCAATATCGCGACCATTCCCCTGAGCGTGTTACTGGGCGGTTGGTCCGGAGCGGCTGTCCGCGTGGGAGCCGGCGTAGCCGTGCCGATGACGTTCTTGAGCTTCACCCGCAAGGACGAAGCCGAGGCCGACTACCTGGGCTTGCAATACATGTACGCCGCCGGATACGACCCCACCGGCCAAATCACCATTCTGGAAAAACTGGGTGCGCTCAATCGCCAGAAGCCTAGTGGCATGGCGCGCCTCGTTTCCACCCACCCCATGGACACCGAGCGCATCCAAAACGCCCAGAAGGAAATCCAAAAGATCCTTCCGGCGCGGCCGGAGTATGTCGTGACTACCTCCGAATACTACGACATGCGCCAGCGTATGTTCGTGATCGAAGCCCGCCGCAAACCAGATGAACCAGAGAACCGCCCAACACTGGTGAGGCCTTCCGGCAACCTGCACGAACAGTAAGTAATCGATTGCGCGATGCAGAATGCAGTCTAGCTCTGTGGGGCAGACGATCGGTTTCCGTCGTCTGCCGGCGCCGCACAGCGGCGCAGAGGCGCGCTTCGCACGCCCAGGCAGACCGCGAAAGACGACGGTCTACCCCACAGAAGGCAGCGAAACACGCCTCGTTATTTGTGGACGCAGACCTCGAAATTCTTCCAATTCGGAAACATTCCGGCTTGCTGCGGTGTCGAAAACAGGCATGGTCTCTGTCCGGGAGACGCGCGGAACCACCTTGAGTTGGAGGGGATATGCTGCTCGGTGAACTTCGGCAAGACGTCCGCTATGGGCTGCGCACACTGGCAGCCTCTCCCGGCTTCACGGCGGTCGCGCTCCTCTCACTGACATTGGGCATTGGCGTGGCGACATCCGCCTACAGCGAGCTGAACGGGTTCATCGGGCGTGATGTCCCCGGTGCGGTGAGGCCGGGCGATTTGGTAACCATGGAATCGCCCATCGCGTATCCGGATTACCGCCGCTATCGCGAACGGGTCGATCTGTTCACCGGCACGCTGGCCTATGCCGCGCCCGTGCCGCTGGGCGTCGCCGATGGCAAGCACACGGAACGGATCTGGGGGCACCTGGTCTCGATTTCGTACTTTCCTACGCTCGGCGTGCAACCCGCCTTGGGCTCCTTCTTCGCCCGCGAAGAGGAGCAACCCGGCCGCTCGCCAAACGTCGTGATCAGCTATCGCTACTGGCAGAACCATCTGGGGTCCGATCCGCACGTGATTGGCAAAACGCTGCGCGTGAATGGGCAGCCGTGCGCCATTATCGGTGTCGCGCCGCGCGAATTTCAGGGCGCATCGCCGATGGTGTATGGCGCCGATTTGTGGCTGCCGGCATCGGTCAGTGCGCGAGTGGCGCCGGAGGTGGCTGATCAAGCCATCGAGCGGCATGACCGGGCCATCTTCCACTTCGTGGGCCGGCTGCGCCAGGGTGTCCCATCGGCGCGCGCAGAGGCCGCGCTGGATGCCATGGCGCGGCAACTCGAGCAGGAAAACGGCGACCCCGACCGCGATCAGAAAGGCCGGCGCGTTCGACTGCTGCCCGGCGGCAAGCTGCTGCCCATCCGCCAGCAGGACCTTCCCGTGGTCACCGGCTTTATGACGTTGCTGGGCGGCATGATCCTCCTGATCGCGTGCTCCAACGTGATCAACATGACGCTCGCCCGCGCCGTGGATCGCCGCAAAGAGATTGCGGTGCGTCTGGCGATTGGGGCCAGCCGCGCGCGCCTCATCCGCCAATTGCTAACCGAGAGCATGATTGTGGCGATCGGCGCCGGCGTGTTGGGATTTGTGTTCGCGACCTGGCTGATGCACTTCGGCTCTCGGGAGAAATTTCCAACGCCGATGCCCATGACGTTCAACTTCGCACCCGATGCGCACGTGCTTACGTTCGCGATTGGTCTGACGGTGTTAACCGGGTTGCTGTTCGGCCTGGCGCCTGCTCTTCAGGCCACGCGGCCCGATCTGACGCCCGCCCTGAAGGAAGGCGGCCAAGTCCAGATCCGGAGGAGCCGCCGTTGGAATTTGCGCAACCTGCTGGTGCTCTCGGAAGTGGCGGGATCGCTGGCGCTCCTGATGATCATGGGATTCATGGTGATTGGCCATCGCTCGATGGTGGGAGGCGACGTGGGCTTCGACCCCGCCCGTCTCTCGCTGATTTCGGTGGACCCGATCCGCGACGGCTACTCAGGCGAACAAGCCGCCGATTTCCTGCCCAAGCTGCTCGACCGGGTCACCAACCTGCCCGCCGTCACCGCGGCGAGTCTCGCGGACACTGTGCCGATGACCATGATGGGCCAGCCGCGCGTCACGTTTGCCGCCGTGGAAACCGGTGCATCCAAATCGATTCACATCGGAACCAAACATTCCGTGGGGAAAGATTTCTTCGCCACCATGGGCATCCCGATTCTGCGCGGCGGCGGCTTTCGGAAGGAGGACGAAGCCAACGGCCCGGCAGCCGTAATCATCAGCGAGAAGCTGTCGCAACTGTGCTGGAAGGGAGAAGACCCGGTGGGCCGCCGCATCGAACTGGGCGCGGAAGTGGCCACATTCGCCGTGGTGGCGAGCGGCGCGCCCGATCGAGCCCGCCTCACGGGGAAGACGCAAATCCTGGAGGTGGTGGGGGTCGCCAAGAATGTGCGCGATGGCCTCGTGCTGGTCGCGGCGGATGCGCCTCCGGTGCTCTACCTCCCTCTCCATCCGGCCGATTTCGCGCGGCCTGGTTTGCGCGGATTCACGCTCATCGTGCGCGGAACGCCGGGCAGCGCCGATGCCCTGGGCCCGGTACGGCGCGAAATTTCCGCATTGGACGACCGTCTGACACCGTTCAACGCCCGCCTCATGACCGATGAAATCGACGACCTGTTGTTCCCCGTTCAGGTGGCCTTGTGGACCTACGGCGTGATCGGCGTATTTGGGTTGATCCTGGCCTCGGCCGGCCTGGCCGGTGTGACGGCCTACTCGGTGACCCAGCGGCGGAAAGAAATCGGAATCCGCGTTGCGCTCGGAGCCCGCAGTGCCGATGTGCTCGGCCTGGTGATGAAGGAAGGCGCCGTGTTGATTCTGGTGGGCGCGGTCATCGGGATGGCTGCCGCGCTTTCGGGAATCCGTGTATTAGGCGCGGTGCTGGCCGAGATCTCCCGGACCTCCGGCACGAGCACCGCGGACCCCATGCTGTTGGTCGGCACGCCAGTGCTGCTAACCGCACTCGCTCTACTGGCGTGCTACCTGCCCGCTCGACAGTCAACCCGCATCGATCCGATAGTGGCGTTACGAGAAGAGTAAGTATTCTCGAACGCGCCCGTCGAGTCGTAATATTGACTGGAGGAGCTTCCATGGCCAATAGCTTTGGTACCGATTTTCTAATTCAGGCGCCAGACCCAAAGAGTGCCGCAGCGTTTTACGTCGAGCAGCTCGGATTCGAAATAACCGACGAACTGCCCAATATGATCTGCCTCCACGGCCAGAACATGAACATGTTTATCGAGGAGGGCCCGCCGCTGGGGCCGGTTCTGGAAGTCACGGTGAACAGCGTCGAGGACGCCAAACGCCGGTTGGTGACCATGGGCTGCCAGGTCGTCAAGGATGAGCCGGATTTCCCGCGCTGTTACGTCAGAGATCCATACGGTTTGATCTACAACCTGACCAAATAGAAACAGCGCCCGGTTAGCCATGGAGGGCTACCCCATGACCTCCGATAACGCATATACTTGATACAAATTGGAGGGCGCGATGCGTTTTCGAACTCTCACTTTCGTAATGGCGATAGCGGTTGTTCTATCGCTGGTCCAAGGGCAAGCCATAGCTCAGTCGATCAATGCGAAACCCGCCAAGACCACTGCCGCAACCGGGACCTGGACAACGACCCGGACCGCGGATGGTCAGCCGGATCTGCAAGGAGTCTGGGCGAACAACAACGTCACACCGCTCGAACGGCCGAAGGCAGTGGCAGATCGGCAGTATCTCACCGAGCAGGAAGTTGCCGCGCTGAAGCAGAAGGCGGGTCAACTTTTTGACAATGGGAACTCCGATGCCGCGTTCGGCGACCAGGTTTTCGAAACCGTGCTGGCGAATGTCAAAGGAACGAAGTCGGGCTTTAAAAGCACCGACGGCGAGACCGGCGACTATAGCTCGGTCTGGCTGGTCAGCCGGGATTGGGACAACCGAACCTCGCTCATCACCGACCCGTCCGACGGGCGCCTGCCCCCGGCGACACCGGCCGCCGAGAAGATTCGGGCTGCAGCGAATGCCGCCCGGAACCAACTTCCCGCCGGCCCCGAAGACCGATCCCTGAGCGAACGCTGCATCTCGTTTGGCGCGCCCAGGCTGGGCGCTGGCTACAACAGCTATTTCCAGATCCTCCAGTCGGCGAAACAGGTGGTCATCCTGATGGAGACGATTCACGATGCCCGCGTGATTCCGCTCGATGGAAGCCCGCACCTGCCGTCGAACATCCACACCTGGCTGGGTGACCCG
>DATJAK010000227.1:0-28863 GCA_035516375.1 Bryobacteraceae bacterium | reverse complement strand
GTGGCGCGCATGGAAAACGACGCTTCCGATATCGCTGCGCCGCGGACGCGCGGTCGCTTCCGCGAGGTGGCGCAGCGCTGGCTCGACCCTGCAACCCCCGGAGCGTTCAATCAGGCGTTGATGGAGCTCGGAGCGACCGTTTGCCTGGCCGGCAATCCGCTCTGCCTTTTGTGCCCGCTATCGTCGCTGTGCCGCGCGCGGGCGGAAGATACGGCCGCGCAGTTGCCTGTGAAATTGCGGCGCATAGAACCGGTACGCGTGGATGGCACCCTGCTGGTGATCGACCGGAGGGGCCGCGTCCTGCTGCGGCAGCGTGAAGCCAGCGAGCGGCGCATGGCGGGTTTCTGGGAACTGCCCACGCCGGAGCATCTCCCTGAAGCGCGAGTGGGTGAAGCCATCGGCACCGTGCGGCACAGCATTACCCATCATCGGTATGTATTGGCGGTGAACCGCGCTTCCGCCTCGCCGCGCGGACGTTCGTTTCGGTGGTTCGCCGCGGATCATCTTTCCGCGATTCCGCTGAGCACCAGCGCACGCAAAGCTCTCCAGCTGGCCGGAGTGTTGTAGCTCGAAACATCGGCAGTCCGCATATGCCGATCATCGGCCCCACTGGTACCATGGCTCGGTGGAGCAATTCGCGCTCGATTTCCAACTGGCGCCCGAACGGCAAATTTTTACCGTCAGCGAGCTGAATGCGGCCATCCGCGCGGTGCTCGACAGCGAGTTCCCCGATATTTGGGTTTCGGGCGAAATCTCGGGAGTAAAGCTCGCCGCCAGCGGCCACTACTACTTCACTCTGAAAGAGCGCGAGGCACAAGCGCGCTGCGTGGCGTTCCGCTCAGCGCACCGCTATTGGAAGATCAAGCCGCAGGACGGTCTGGCCGTGCTGGCGCGCGGGCGTCTGGATGTGTACGAAGCACGCGGCGAATACCAGTTGCTGGTGGAAATGCTCGAGCCGCAGGGTTTCGGCGCGCTGCAACTGGCCTTCGAGCAGCTAAAGAAGAAACTTGCCGCGGAGGGTCTCTTCGCCGCTGAGCGGAAGCGGCCGTTACCGCGCTTTCCACAACGCATCGGCATCGTGACGTCGCCTCGCGGCGCAGCCGTCGCTGATTTGATCCAGATTCTTGCGCGGCGGTCTCCGGGAGTGCATATCCGCTTATTCCCGGCTCTGGTGCAGGGTGAAGGGTCGGTGGAGGAAGTGTGCCGCGGCATCGAATACTTCAGCCGCACGAAGTGGCCCGACGTCTTGATCGTAGGGCGCGGGGGAGGATCGCTCGAGGATTTGTGGACCTTCAATGAAGAAGCCGTGGCGCGGGCCATCGCCGGTTGCGCGGTCCCGGTGATTTCCGCGGTGGGGCACGAGACCGATGTCACCATCGCCGACTTCGTGGCCGACGTGCGCGCGCCCACTCCTTCCGCAGCCGCGGAAATAGCGGTCGTGACCCGCGATGAGTTGCTCGACCGCATTGCCGCTCTGCGCTCCAAAGCCACGCAAGGGCTGCGCTACCGTCTGGCGATGCTCGAACGGCGGTTGCGGCAACAGGGGATCGAACGCGCACTCAGCGTGTTGCACCGCCGCATCGGGCGCACGCAGCAGCGCATTGACGAGCAGCAGTACCGCATGCGCGAGCGCCTGCGCCTGGCGGTCAGCGAACGCGAACGGGCGCGCCGCGCCCTCGAAGTGCGGCTGCGGCGGTTCGATATGCGACCTCGACTGGCTGCTGACCGCCGCCGCATGGAGAGGGCGCAGGCCGCGGCGCTCATTTCGATGCGCTCTCAGCTCGCCCGTTTTCGCAGCCGCTGGGAACCGTTGGGAGCCAAGCTTTCCCAGCTCAGCCCATTACGAATTCTGGAGCGCGGGTATGCCATCGTCTCGCAGGACGCCGGAATCCTCAAAGATGCCGGCGCAGCTCCCGCGGGATCGCGCATCCACGTCCGCCTGGCGAAAGGCGAGCTGGACGCTACCGTGCAATAGTCAACCTCCCGCGCAACACGGCCAACAGCAGGATGGCCACGTGCAATGCATGGTCGAAGGTCCCATCCTCGGTGGCCCGCCAAAGCTCGGGTAGCGAGAGAGTTGCGATTTCGATGCCGGCTTCGGGCCTGCGTTCCGGAACCACACGAACGCCAGCTGCAAAACACGCCCAGATACGGTTCGCCAACCTCCCGTTATCGGTAGTCATTGGCCCCAGCACTTCCACCTCATCGGCCTCGTACCCCGTTTCTTCGAGCAGTTCGCGCTGCGCGGCCACGCCC
The DNA here is from genome assembly GCA_035516375.1 of Bryobacteraceae bacterium. GTDB lineage: Bacteria > Acidobacteriota > Terriglobia > Bryobacterales > Bryobacteraceae > PSRJ01. The sequence goes on along the minus strand of DATJAK010000227.1, from coordinate 26,607 downwards.
GGCGACTCGCCCGGGTCCACCAGTCCGCTAGGCAGCTCGATCGTGTACCGTTCCACCGCCGGCCGGTACTGCCGTACGAGGAGGACGCGCTGATCCTCGGTGAGCGCGATGATCGACGTATAGTCCGGCAGCTTCAGTGAGTAGTAAGGCGCTTCGTCCGCCCGGATGGTCTTGCCCAGAAGCTCGAACCACGGCGTGGAAAAGGCGATTTCCGTCTTGAGAGGCTTCAGGGGCGTTTCTCCAAAACCCAGCGATTCTGTTCCAGGAAATCCAGCGTCCGGATGATCCCTTCCCGGATGGTCAGTTGTGGCTGCCAACCGAGGGCGCGGATACGGCTGCAATCGAGAAAGATGAACGGACTGTCTCCTACCCAGCCGCGCTCGCCGCCCGAATATTCGAGCTCCGGCTTGAGACCCAGCCGTTCTGAAATCCACCGGATCGAATCGTTGACTTCGCAGTGCTCATCGGCGCCCAGGTTGAAGATGTTTACCGGCGCGCCGGCTTTGGCGATGGCGGTCAGCAGCGCGCTGACACAATCCTGAACGTATAAGTACGACTTGCGCTGATGGCCGTTCCCCATGACCTTCAGGCGATTGGGATGCGCCAGGAGTTGTTTGTAGAAGTCGAAGACATGCCCATGCGTGTAACGTTCCCCGAGGATCGACACGAACCGAAAGATCCAAGCCTGGAATCCATAGGCGGCCGAATAAGCGGAGATCAGGCCCTCCGCCGCCAGTTTCGAAGCGCCGTAGAGCGAAGTCTGCACCGGAAACGGCGCAGTCTCCGGGGTTGGGATGACCTCGGATTCCCCGTAGACCGAGCCGGTGGAAGCGAAAACGATTTTCCGGATACCGCTCGCCCGCATGGCCTCGAGAACATTCGATGTCGCGACGGTATTCTGCTCCAGATCCTTGCGGGGATGATCGGGGCCAAACCGCACATCGGCGTTGGCCGCCAGGTGGAACACGAAATCGCAGCCGGCGAGGGCACGGGTCAGACACTCAAAATCGAGCAGGTCGCCTTCCACCAACCGGAACTGCGGGCAGGGGCGCGCCCGCTCCAGGAATTCGGCACAGCCCGTGGAGAAGTTGTCGAAGCCCACCACCTCGTGGCCCTCGGCTAACAGGCGATCGGCCAGATTGCTGCCGATGAAACCGGCGGCGCCCGTCACGAACGCCTTCACGAGGTTCTCCCTCCGAAGCGGTGATCGAAGCCGATACGGAAAATATCGCGCACATTGCGCAGGTTCCCGGAGATCAGATCGAGCCGGCTGTCGGCGTCGTCGCGCCAGCGAACCGGTACCTGCTGGATGCGGTATCCCAGCCGCCGCGCGATGGCCAGCACTTCCACGTCGAACATGTAGGCGTCGATCCTTTGCCGCGCGAACAGCTTTTTGGCGGCATCGCGCTGGAAAAACTTGAATCCGCACTGCGTGTCGTTGATGCCCGGCAGGCCGACCACGGTTTGCATGAACCAGAGAAATCCCTGCGAACCCACGCGCCGGTAGAGCGGCTGCGGACGTTCAATTTGAGCGCCACCGCGGCGCGTGCCGATCACCGCCTCCACTCCCTGTTCCAGCCATGGACGGAACTTATCGAATTCATCGATCGGGACTTTGTTATCGGCATCGGCGTAACCGATCACTGCGCCCGAGGCCCGTTCCACCGCCTCGCGAATTCCACGGCCCTTCCCGCGGCGTTCCTCGTGACCGATGGCTTCGAGCGCCGCGTTGTCACGCGCCATCTCGCGCACCACCTCCCGCGTGCCATCAACCCCGTCCGCCGCCACGATGACCTGGTAGCGCAGCCCGCGGCTGTCAAAGTAGTGCACGGCATCGGCGATGGTCCTTGGAATCACGCGCGCCTCGTTGTAGGCCGGCAGAATGAGGCTGATGTCCGGAGCGGATGGCATGGAGGCGCGGGTACAGGTCTATTGTAAGCCGGTGATACTTGCTATGCTGGCGGTTTCGTTATTACTGCAGAACTTCGTGACACGCAAGAAATCCGTCTCTTGTCTTCGATGATCCCTTTCATGGGCTGCGTTATTGAGCACACATCAGATGGCATACAGCTGACTGGTGCGAGCCGCGATCACGTGATGGCCGTCGCCGTCACTTGCAAGACGTTCCGGCCACCGTTCACTGTCAAGACAGTGGCCAAGACTGACTCGACCAACCTACGGCTTTACTGGCACGTCGGCGAAGTCATCTTCAACTGGGAGTGCTCGATCCGGCAACTCAAGGTGCACGATCCCGCCACGGGACAATGGTGGGATGCCGAAAATGAGGGTTTTATCGAGGTCAACCAATGGCACGATATCGCCTGGGAAATTGCCGAACTCGATGCGCGTGCTGGTCGATGGGAAAGTCCGCTTTGAGCGCTCTGGGAACTGGGGAAGCATCGAGGCGCCGGTGGCGATCGGTCCATGCTTCGGCAGCACTGTGACTGTCCGGTCTCTCACGGTTGAGTAGAACCATCTGGAGATGCCGCATCGTAGTACGAACGGCTGAGCGAGCCGGCGCGCCACGGGGCCGTAGCTGGATGACTCGCTTTCCCAACCCGATTTCACGTGATATCTAGGCCCGTTGCCACGGAGTGTGAAATGCTATACGAGCCCTGTGAGGTTACGTCATGTCCGCCAAGGTCTTCCCACAACTTGCTCTATTTGTCCTTGCTCCGCTGGCCGTGGCTCAGGTCCAGCTTCAATTCCCGGCGTTTAGTGGCATATTGGAACCTGCAAATTACAGCCGCGTCATCCAGCTGCCTGGCGGAAGCACGCTGCTGGCAGGCTCATACGCCGCACAGGGTCTGGCTGCTGGGATTGATTCTGGGACGACTCCAGTCTTCTCCAGCCCCAACCCACATACGCAGATCCTGCTGACGGTCACCAGTCCCAACTCGAACCAGTTCCAGCCATTGCGGCCGCTCGACGGTGGCAATGATGTGCCCCTGGCTGCGGCCGTCGATCCGACGGGCAATATCTGGATCGCCGGGAACACCGATGCGGACGATTTCAATCTGGTCAACCCGATCGTGTCGCAAAAAGCACCGTATCGAACGGTCGGGTTCGTCCTGGAGGTCGATCCCACAGTTTCGAAAATTCTCTTTGCTACGTATCTGGGCGGGCATCAGAGCCAGGTCTCCAATCTCGCCCGGTATGCCACATACGCAACCGCCATCGCGATTGATGCTGCGGGAAACGTTTACGTCGGCGGCTCGACCGATGAACCCGACTTTCCGGTGACGACTGGAGCATACCTAACCCAAGGCCCACGCGCCGACATTTTCATGAACACCGTCTTCTATTCTTACGTGGTCAAGATCTCGCCGGCCGGCAAACTTGCTTACGGTACCTTCCTGGGAACCGGCAGCAGTTCGTGCGTCGGCGGAAGCACCTGCCTCACCAGGGAATCCACGAACGCCGAGGTCGAGGGCTTAGCGGCGGATAGCACGGGCGCGGTCACTGCGGTGGGCGTGCAGGGCGGGGCGTTCAGTGTGGAATCCGGCTACGTTTCGCGTTTGGGGCCCGACGGCTCCAAGCTGCTCTGGTCGGCCACCCTGGGCGCCAATTACGGGGCTATCGATAAATTTACGATGGCCCAGGATGCGAGCGGCAACGTGGATCTGCTGGGGCGGTACGCTCCTGTCCTCATGCATTTTTCCAATATGCCGCCAACGCTCGGCACGCCCGGTCTTTTCGCCGCCAGGCTGAGCTCCGATGGATCGACCGTTCTGTACTCCACCGATTTGGGCCAATCGGCGGATGCCAACCCCGCCGGCATCGCGCTGGATGCTTCCGGCAATTCCTATTTGGCGGGCACGAGTTCTTCGGCGCAGTTTCCCACTCTCGCGGGTGTTCCCGATCCGGGCGCCGATTTCGTATTACGGCTGGACTCGTCCGGCGCGAAGCCGCTGGCCCTCTTCCGGTTCCCCTTGGGAGTCGTATCTGCGCCGCCGGCATTCGATTCCAGCAGCCGGCTGCTGCTGCTCAGCTGCGCAGGTGCTCTACTGGCGCTGCCCCCCAGTTACGCGTTCAACACGCCGGCTATCGTGGCGTTTGCCAACGCGGCATCGTTTGCGCTCAATACCGGCCTGGGAGCCGGAGAGTTGGTTTCGCTGTTCGGGTTCGATTTAGATGGCTCGCCGCAGAACGTGCAGGTTCTGATCGGCGGCGTGCCAGCTCCGCTGCTGTATGTGGGTCCGACCCAGATCAACGTTCAGGTGCCGTTCGGGATTTCATCCCCGGGGCCTGTGCAGCTCCAGGTCGTGCTTCCCTCGGGGAGCCTATCTCTTGATTCGGTGCCGCTCGCGCCATCGCTGGGGATTTTCACTACCGATGGCGTCCACGCCGCGGCACTGAACCAGGATGGGAGTTACAACACGGCATCCAACCCGGCGGCCGCCGGCTCCGTTGTGTCCTTGTTTGGCACCGGGGCAATTTGGCCCAACACTATTCCGGACGGATCCGTGGCTGCTTCGGCCGTGGCGCTCAGCCAGGAACTGAATCAGTTCGAGGTGGTCGACAGTCAAGGAACACCGCTGACTATTCTGTACGCCGGAAGCGCGGCAGGCATCCTCAACGGGGTTTTCCGAGTCAACGTGCAACTGCCGCAGGGCGCTGTCCCGCCGCTCACTTTGACGGGGCGGACCGGTGCCAGCAACCTAGTGCAGATCTTCCTGCAGTGAGCTACATCGTCCGCGTAATCTTGGTCAACCGGCGGGCCGGGACATGCTACCGCTCGAACTAGGCGATGTGCGGGGGTCGTGCGTGCAATGGGCTTCTGGAGGCAAGCCGATTCTTCCGCGGCCGCGGTGCGCGTCCCGCGGCGTCGATTTCCCGCCAGAGCGTCAAAAGCCGAGCAGGTTGCAGGTGATTTTTTCGTAATCCTTTTCTGCGGCCCACAAATCCATAGGGACGGCGGCCAGTTCATCTACTTCGGGAACTGCCAGGCCGTTGACGGTGAGGTCGACCGCTTTAATGTAGTGCCGGCAGGAGTCGCAGGCCTCGACGCGAATGTGGGGCAATTCCTCCGCCCGGTAAACCGGCAGCTGGTCGCGGTCTTCCTCGCCGCAGTTGGGACAAAGGAGTCGGCGGAACTCCCATTCGGTGAAGCAGAGTGAGCACAAAAGGTGACGCTTGCCGCCTTCGCCTTCCGGCCTGAAAACGGCGGCCACCGGCCGCTCGGCGCAAAAGGGGCAAGTCGTGCGCGTTTCGTTGAGCGCGATGTCGCTGTGCGCAGCTGCGTATTCGGCGCGCGGCTGCCGGAGAACCCGGGAGAAGAAGGCGTGAGCAGGTTCGGTGGGAGCGCCGTCCAAGAGGCTTTGCCAGGCGGCCGGATTGCGGCAGAGGTCGGTTGCGGCTTGGGCCAGAGGAGCCGGGCCGGTGCGTTCCACCAGCGTCAAGAGTGGCATCATTTGGGAAAGCAGCGCGGCCCGTGCGGTAGCGCTTCGAAAAATCTCCCGTTGGAAACAAGCAATCGTCTGGTAGAAGCGAAGAGGCTCGGCGGCCGACGGGATCTCCTTTTCCAATTCCGCGGCGCGCTCGATACGGCGGTCCCAAGTGGAACGGGGATTTGGCGTCATCGGCCGGTTACGCGATCGTACCAGAGACGGTGGTGCAGCCTGGCCCAACCGGGCGTGACTACGCCGCGAATAATGGAAGTGAATCCGCCACGTACCATCGCCGTACCCATGTAGACATGGATGATGAACGCCCCGATCGTGATCAATGCCGAGGACACGTGCAGCAAGACCGCGGCGTACCGGAAACCGCGGAAGTTCCAAGGGATGCGTTCCGGAAACCACAGGACTGCGCCAGAGACGAGAAGGACGACACCGGCCCAAAGCATGACCCAGAAAAAGTATTTCTGGCCGAGGTTGAAACGTTCGACGGGCGGGAGATCTTCGTCCTCGTTACGGATGTACTTGCCAATCGACTGCCCCCACCTAAGGTCGATGCTGGTGATGCGCATGTCGGAACGCCACACGCGCAACATCCACAAAATGGCTGCAAAGAAGAGCAGCGCTATCCAGGGATGCCAGAAGCGCGACGTGGGAGCGCCACCGAGCATGGTACCGATCCAATACAGGTGCGGGGAATAGAAAGCCAGACCGGTGAGCAGCACGTAGATATAAGTGAGGGCGGCGACCCAGTGGATAGTGCGCTCGATGAGCGTATAACGCTGAATCATGGCCGGTCTCCTCTGTCTTCGACTTGCTTAGGGCCGAAGCGCAGGTAGTGCATGGTCACGCCAATCAGGCCACCGATCATCGCCGCGTTCCCTAGCCATTTGAGCGGCCCTTTCCAAAGGCGCACAGTCCAAGGCACCCGCGGATTAGAAGGCAAGCCCCCATACGCTTCGGGGTTCGTAATATCGTGAAGCACGTACATGACGCCGGTGCCGCCCACGCCCGCGGGATCGTACAGGCCTGCATTCTGAAAGCCCGAGTGATCCTTTAGCTGCTGCACACGGGTTTGCCCAAGATCCCGCATGTCGTCCTTGGTTCCAAAGTGCAAGCAACCGGTGGGGCAAGCCTTGATGCAGGCCGGTTCGAGCCCCTGGCCCACGCGGTCGGAACAGAGCGTACACTTGAAGACTTTCTTCGTGTGAGGATTGAATTTAGGAATATTGAACGGACATCCCGTGACGCAATACTGACAGCCGATGCAATTCTCCTGTTGAAAATCGACAATGCCGTTCTGGTATTGCACGATGGCGCCATCGGCGGGGCAGGCGGCCAGGCATCCGGGATCGGCGCAGTGCATGCAACCGTCTTTGCGCATGAGCCACTGGAAGCTGCCATCTTCGCGGGTGTGCTCATTGAACTTGATCAGGTTCCAGTAGTTCCACTCCGTTTCCGGCATGGTCTGGTAGGTGTTGTCGAACACGGTTTCGCGGAACGGCAGATCGTTCCACTCCAGGCACGCCACTTCACAGGCCTTGCAGCCGATACAAGTGGTGGTGTCGATGAGTTTGGCGACCTGCTGCTGCCTTTGGGTGCCCTCGCCCGGGACAGGGCCGGCGTGCCCCGAGATTTTTTGCACGCGCAGGGTCGCCGAACTCATGCCTTTTCCACCTTTACAAGGAAGCCCTTGAATTCAGGCGTATTGGCATTTGGGTCAGTGACCGCGGGCGAGAGCAGATTGACATTGGTCAGTGCTGTTTTGCCAGCGTCCTCGGCGATGCCGCGATAACCCCAATGGATGGGGATGCCGATCTGATAGATCTTCTTGCCATCGATCGTCATGGCTTTGATGCGGCGGGTCACCATCGCCTTCGCGATGTACTGGCCGCGCGCGCTGGAGACCTTAACCCTCTCACCACCCCGGAGGCCCATTTCGTCCGCCAGTTCGGCGGGAATCTCCACGAACGGCTCTGGCACCAGTTGCACGTTCATGGGATTGTTCTTGGTCCAGTAATGATAATGTTCCGTGAGCCGGTAGGTGGTGCAGATGATGTTGTAGCCTTCGGCCGGGGAGCCGATCTTATCCATGTCGGACTTGAACCGCTTGGCCATAGGATTGTGGGACTGCTTGGGATGGAGCGGGTTGTCGACGGGGCTCTCCGTCGGCTCGTAGTGCTCCGGGAAGGGGCCATCGGCGAAGGCGGCCAGCGGACCAAAGATGCGGCCCACGCCTTCCGGGTTCATGATGAACGGCCCCATGTGATCCTTGGGCTTCGAATCGGCTTTGAAATCGGGAACATCGTTGCCGACCCAGCGCTGTTGGGCTTCGTTCCACCAAACCTGCCGTCGATCCGGGTCCCAAGGCTTGCCGTCAAGGTCGCAGGAGGCGCGATTGTACAGCACCCGCCGGTTAGCGGGCCACGACCAGCCCCAGTTCGGATAAATGCCTAGGCCCGAGGGATCTTCCGTACCGCGCCGCTGTAACATGGCCCCGGCCTCGGTCCAGGAACCACAGTAGAGCCAATTCCCCGAAGCAGTCGAGCCGTCATCCCGGAGGAAGGCAAACCCGGGGAGTTGCTGTCCAGCTTTAATAACGGTATTTGTAGCGGGATCGGTGACATCCCCCAGAGCCCGGCCGTTGATCTCGCGCGCCACTTCGGCCAGCGACGGATTGTGCGGATCGGTGTAGCTCCACGCGGCGTTCAAAATCGGATCGGGGAACTTGCCGCTTTCCTTCTGGTAGAGCTCACGCACTCTAAGAAAAATACGGGCCAGAATCTCCTGATCGAGCTTCGCTTCGCCGGGCGGCGGTAAGGCGGCGTTCTTCCACTGCAGCCAGCGCGCCGAGTTGACGAAGGTGCCGTCCTTTTCGGCGAAGCCCGCGCCGGGAAGACGGTAGACCGCCGTCTGGATCTGCTTCATCTGATCTGCTGTGATACCGGGCGATCTCCAGAACTCGCTGGTCTCGTCGGGATAGATTTCGCAGACCACCAGCCAATCCGCTTTCTTCAGCGCATTAATGTTCTTATGCGAATTCGGGCCGATGGCCACTCCGTTCATGCCGAAGGCGAAGATGCCTTTGACACGACCCTGGTACATGTCATCCCAAATCTCGGCCCAGGAATACTTGCGGTCGATCTTAGGCAGATAGTGGAAGGCCCAGTCGTTGTCCTTCTTGGCGGCGTCGCCATACATCGATTTCAGGAAGGACACGGCGAATCTGGGCGTATTGGACCAGTAGTTCCAAGATTCCCAGGGACCGGGCTTCGACACCGTGGGCGTAGTGCGGTCCAGATATGCTTTCAAAGTCGCATCGGCTGGCGCGGGCATCTTGAGATAGCCGGGAAGAATATCGAAAATGCCGGCCATATCGGTGGCGCCCTGAATGTTGGAATGGCCGCGCAGGGCATTCACGCCGCCGCCTGCCCGGCCCACATTGCCTAACAACAATTGCAGCATGGCCGCGGTGCGGATCGTTTGGGTGCCCGAGCTATGCTGCGTCCAGCCCACCGCATAGATAATGGTGCCGGCCTTCTTCATGTCACCATCTTTGCGGATACTCGTAAACAGGTCGGCCGCTTTGAGGAACTGATCCTTAGGAATGCCGGTGATGCGCTCGACCATTTCGGGTGTATAGCGGGAATACTGCTGCTTCAAGAGCTGGAAGACAGAGCGCGGGTTTTCGAGCGTGAGATCATACGCGGGGCTGGCCGGTAGCGCGGCAGGTCCGGAAGTCTGGCCTTCGTAATTCCAAGTGGCTTTATCGTATGTGCCGGCGGCCCCATCGAAGCCCGAATAAAGGCCGTCTTCAGGTAGCTTGAATCCTTCGCGGACAAGGAAGGCGGCGTTGGTGTAATGGATCAGATAATCGCGCGCGATGCGGTTGTTCTCGATGGCGTAGTGGATGAGGCCGCCAAGAAAGGCGATATCGGTGCCGGTGCGAATCTGCAAGAACAAGTCGGCGACGGCTGCCGTGCGCGTGAACCGGGGATCGACCACAATCATTTTGGCGTTGCGCTGGCGCTTGGCCTCTACCGGCCATTTGAAACCGCAAGGGTGATTCTCAGCCGGATTGCCACCCATGATCAACATCATGTCGGTGTTCTTGATGTCGATCCAGCCATTTGTCATCGCACCGCGACCGAACGTGGGCCCCAAACTGGAGACCGTCGGTCCGTGTCAAACACGGGCCTGGTTTTCCAGGTAGCAGACCCCCAGGCTGCGCATGCTTTTGACCACCAGATAATTGAACTCGTTCGTATCGGTGCAACCGCCGGTGAAGGCGATGCCCTCACAACGGTTAACGGTTCGGCCCTGGGCGTCTTTTTCCAGGAAGCTTTCGTCGCGCGTCTTCTTCACGAGACGGCCGATCTCGTCGATGGCTGCATCCCACGAGATGTTTTCCCAGTGATCCGAGCCAGGGCGTCGCACTTGCGGTTTGAGCAGCCTGCGTTCGTTCACGATGTCCTGTTGGAGGGAGGAGCCTTTGGGACAGAGGGTGCCGCGGTTGATGGGGTGGTCGGGATCGCCCTCGACATGCACGACTTGCGGTGTGACGTTTTTCGCTTTGTCTCCCAGGGTATGAATAATGACTCCGCAACTGACGGCACAGTAAGGGCAGGTGGAGCGCGTCTCGGTGGTGCGTGCGATTTTCAGTTCCCGAGACTGCGCGTGGGCGAGTTCGAGATTGAAGCCAAGCACAGAGGTTACTGCACCGGTCCCGATCTTAAAGAAACTTCTGCGTGTTACAGCCAAGGGATCCCTCCGGAATTGAGCTTGGACCATTAAATATCTGAGGCTATAACGATGTCAAGCGCCGAGAAGTTTCAGTAATACCGAATATCGCGGATCGAGCCATGTCGAGGCGTCCACTTACTGCAGATCCAACATGAGCGTCGCCCACTTTCCGGTTTGCGCGTGACACAGGAGCGATGCGGAAAAGAACAGTCAAAGAGGTCGGCAAACGCTGGGCGACTGATGGCGGAATCCGCCGATGCGGATAGAGATGACCAGGCGCAAAGCATTTCCGGCCATTCTACGACTACGGACCGTAGCTATAGAAAACCGAGTGAGTAAGTGTAGTGGAGGGCCGTTAGGGCTTTGCGGACGGCGGCTGCCAGAGCTCAATCTTATTTCCATCCAGGTCATAGATCCAGGCAAAGCGACCGTAGGATTCATTCATTCGTTTAGCGTCAATCTTTACTCCCTCTTGTTTTAAGCGGTCGAGCAAAGCATCCAGATCGTCCACGATGTAGTTGACCATGAACGGTGCGTGGCTGGGATCGAAATAGTCAGTGGAGGAGGGAAAAACAGTCCAAACTGTAACGTGCTCCTTTTGCGGGTCGTCGCGTTCGCGCCACGGAAGCAGCACGCCTCCGCCTTTGTCAGCGAGTCCAAGATGCTTCGAATACCATTCACGCATCTGATCATGATTAGCGGATTTGAAGAAGACACCGCCGATTCCAAGGATGCGCCCGCGCTGCTCCATTTTGACAGGCGGGTTCGACTTTTCAGGTGGCGGAGACTGCACTTCCCGCCCTCCTTGTGAGTAGGCCGAGATGAGCAACAGCAAGCCGAGCCCAATTGATCTCCAGGGTATTCCTTGCATGTGTGGATTATACAAGTTTCGATCGAATGGAGAAAACGGTTCGCTCAAGGGTCGCCGCGATTAACGCTTTCCAGATCGCGCATGAGGTCTCGAACTGGCTTGGCATCGCCCCTAGAGCACCAGGCTTGCGGGATCGCAAAGTATCCCAGATTGCGTGTTCATCGCACGAGGGAAGGATGACTCCTGCAAAACGCGAAGCGTAGACCGAGCGCCCCGCCTCTGTCGAGATTGCTATGCGGAAAATGGGAATCTTTGGGCCGGGTCGGGATGCGCCAGCGATTTTGACGGCTATCGGGTATGCCCTCTCTGTTGGTGACTGCGCACTTGTCGGAACGCTTTGAATGGCGGTCGAGTTAGGGCTCCGCTCCGGCGAGCCCAGTTTCCGCCAACGTGTTGCAGTAGGGTGTTCCGCTACCGCGGAAAATGCGTCGACGTCGCCCCGATTTCATAGCTGAAGCCCCGGCCGTGCGGCATACCGCCAATCCGTAAGCGGTTCACGAATCCGTCTGGAGCCGGCGTATGACTGCCTGGCTAACGGCGGCGTTGTAAGTCTCGAATTCCTTCGTCGGAGTAGTGATTCTCCACGGAATCCTGTACGCATGAGATTGAGAAGACCGTAACCAGATCCTGGAACCGTCCTCTTGCACAAGTTCAAGCCTGAATTCCGCATCGTCATCCAAATGACGCTGTCGCTGTAGTACTGATTAACGGTTTTAAGAAACCCGGCTTCGTCGTTGAATCCATTTTGGCGCAACCAGTCCTGATTGATGCCTAACGCCTTGAGGTTCAATGGCAATGGCGGTGCGTTCAGGAGGGCCACCAATTCTCGTATGGCGTCGCTGTCTACTCTACGATCCTTTGCCGCATGCCCCGTACTCGTAGCCCGGATGACCATTCTCTGACGAATGGTTTTCCGGCCGTTCCACGCTGACGATTCGATCTCCATACGCTTAACGCCTACACCGCCTTGAGTTGAGGCCACTGTCTTTGTTTGGCCATTCAACACCCGGTCTGGAGTGCCAAGAAGGAGAGCAGTGCTGAGTAGCGCCAGCGTTCGGAGTGCTGCTTCCGGCAGGCTCATGCAGTCACCTTTATGACTCTATCCCTGTTCTTTACCGCCGCCGTGAGGGGCGAATGGCGGTCGCGTTAGGGCTCCGCCGAAAAGGCAAGCAGCACGTTACCGGGTAGCCCGCCGCGAGCCGCGTTTCCGGACACCACGTACAACATCCCGCCCGCCACCACTGGACCCGCAACATCGATCGCTCCACCACGGCCGGGGACGCCGTTGACGGTCTGGAACTCGTGCGTCGTGTCGTAATCCCAGAGGATCTTGCCGCTTTCGGTGGAATAGGCTCGCAAGTGGCCGTCCACGGAGCCTGAAAAGACGGCGCCCGGAATACCGGTTACGGCGGACGATTGCGCCGGACTGCACGAAGGCCGGGCGCCGCAGCCGGGGGGCGGTGTCTGCCAGATTCGCTCGCCATTATCGATGCGGAATGCGAACATCCCGCCGCCTTTGGTGGGGTCGAGTTGGTACTGGCGGTCGTTCGTACCGGGCAGCAGAGCGACCTTAAAATCGACGTCGGAGAGGGCGGCGTATAGGTTGCGGCCGTCGGCGGCTACGCCCCACTCAATGCCCCCCACCGTTCCACCTTTCCCGGCGCGGGCTTGCCACAGGATCTGGCCTTTGCGATCCGGATCGATGGCATACACCATGCCGGACTTCTGCCCCAGTAATAGCGCACGCCGTCGATTGGGAAGCTGCACCAGAATGGAGGATGCCGCGAAATCGAAATCGGGGCCGCCGGAATCCGGGCAGTTCTGACCACCGGCAAGGTAGCAAGATGCGTTCCAGGAATCCTTTGCCGCGAGCTGCTTCGACCACAGAATTTCACCCGTGGACATCCGCAGCGCCACGACCGCGTCGCTCATAGACGTGGGCGGATCGGAGTAATTGTCGCCCGTTGTAACGTACATCGTGTCACGCTCCGGGTCGAGTGCGGGGGCGGTCCACACACCGACGCCGGAAGGACCCATTACCGCCGCGCCGCGCTTGGTCTTCCGCTGCGGCTTCGCCGCTTCGTCGATCATGTACCGCTTCCAGATCGGCTTCCCGGTGGCGGCGTCAATGGCCGATTCGCTGCCGCGAAATGTACAGCACACATAGCCCGGCGCCACCGCCAGGGCTTCCTCAAGCGAAGATACACCGATATACAAACGCCCCTGGTAGAACACCGGCGTAGCGGTCCCTTTGCTGGCAGGGTGCTCCTCCGGTTGCAGCTTCCATAGTTGCTTTCCGGTCTCACCGTCCAGCGCGTAGTAATAGCCCGAGGAATCGCCGAAGAACACTGTAGGTTTGCCCGCGATTTCCGCGACGGTCATGCCCGACCGTACTTCGGCTTGGACGATGGTGCTCCAGTGCACGCAACCCGTGACGGCATCGAGTGAGTAGACGCTGCCGTCCTGGCCGCCAACGAACACGCGCCCGCGATAGACTGCCGGTTGTGATCGCAGCAGAGTCGTGTCTGGAAATGCGAACACCCACTTTGGCTGGAGCCGCGGCACGTCGGCGGCGGTCAGCCCGGCATCTGGCGCGGACTGAAACCGGGTGTTCGCCAAACCGGGGCTCCAGCCGGACCAGCCCGGATTGTTCTTCCAAGCTGCGCCCGCCGGACACGAATTCGAGATCTCTTCACGCCGCCTTTCCATGGTTACTGGTGTGCCAAGCCAGTTGGCCACCGCTTGCCGCTCGTTTGTGGAGAGCACGGCCGCCTGCTGCTTCATGACTCCACTTTCGAGCGTCCGCAGAATCGAATTCGGCGTTCGCGTCTTGAGCACCGATATCTGAGGGACGCGCGCGGCAGCCTCGCCTCCCGCCTGGTGGCAGGCGGCGCAGCTCTTCTGAAACAGCGCCGCAGCGTAGGGATCATCGGCGGCGAAAGCAAAGGCGGAAGCGATCAGCAGCAGGTAGCTAGGTTTCATCGCGGTTACGTCTCCGGCGCCTGGTTGGCCCCGCAAGGCAGTATATCGCCTGGCGGCAAGCGTGGCCTATTCGCGTCGGCTTTAGTACCTCGCCACACTTGCATCCACTTCCGTAGACCACAGATCGATTCCCCCGGACATGTTGGTCACGTTCTCGTGGCCGCGTTCCGCCAGCGCCATCGCCACGCGCATGCTGCGGATCCCGTGATGGCAAAAGATGACGAGCGGCTGGTCTTTTGGAAGCCGGTCGATCCATTCCGCAGCGCGGCTCAGCGGACAGATTAGCGCCCCACCGAGTCGAGCGATCGCGATCTCCTCTTGTTCCCGCACGTCAATCAGAACCAGATCCTCGCCGCTCTCCCGCCGACGGTGGATTTCCTCTGGGGTTGCATGTTGGACGGGTTTGGTGGGGCTCATTCGCGTACCCTGGCGCCAAGAAACGACACTCACATCTTGGGAGCGTAGTAGCCCTTGCGGGCGCGCACCACCAGTCCAGAGTGACCTTTCACGCGCAGATCCACGGTGTGGTACAGACCGTCAGTCTTGAGAGGCTCCGGCCGGTAGAAGATGCTGTACTGATGGCGCAGTTCGTTGGCGATGTTTTCGAAGGACTGCTCGAGGTCCTCCACTTGGAAAGGGAAGAAGGCGCGGCCACCGGTCTCCTGCGCCAGATACTTGACGACCTTATCGCCGTCGGTCTCCGCATGTGTGAAGTTGGTGGAAACGACGTAGATGGCCACATCGGCTTTCTGCGCCATCTCAAGCGCCTGGTCTCGCGTGTAGCGACTCTGGTTGTCCTCGCCATCGGTGAGGACTACCATCGCGCGGCGGAACTTGTCCTTCGGCTGATCCTGCTGCAGCTTGTCGCGGCAGGCGAAATAGATCGCATCGTAGAAGGCGATTCCTCCGCCGGGGCGTAAGTTTCGCACGGCTGTGCTGAGCCGTTCGGCGTCGCCGATCATGTCGGAGACCAACTCGGCCGAGGAATCGAAGCTTACAACCATGGCTTTGTCGGCGGGTGCATGCACGACTCTGGTGATGAACTCGATGGCTGCCTGCTGCTCGAACTGGAAGCGGTCGCGGATGCTGCTGCTAGTGTCCACCAGAATTGCCAGGCGCAGCGGCGAATCGGATTCGGCGGTGAATTCCTGAACGGCCTGGCGCTTCTTGTTCTCGATGATTTCGAAATCGTCTTTGTCGAGACCGGTAATGAAGCGGCCATTCTTGTCGGTGACAGTAAACAGCATGTTGACACGCGTAACATCAACCAGAATGTGCGCGGTGTCGTTCGCAGTGGGGGCAGCGGGCTGGGCGGGCGGTGCGTCGGCGGCCCAAACGGCGAGGGCAAGCGCAGCCAGATAAGTCCACAGAGCCCCGATTTTCATGCCACAGATTATACCGTAGGGCCGGGGCTGATATCCTGGTTCGCGGAGGAGACGACTCATGCATAAGACCATCGTTGCTGCAGCCGCAGTGCTGCTCACAGGTGCCGGCGTATGCCTCGCGCAACCGCCCGGCATCACTCGCGAAATGATCGAGCGGGCGTTGCCTGTTGAAGGTGCGCCGCTCGCCGAACCGGGGTCGTACCAGGTCACGTCCGAACGCGCGTTCGGCTCGCCCGGCCATCTCGTTTTTCGCCCCACGACGCTGGACGCGTTTCCAAAGAAGGACACCTTGCCTGTGATGGTGTGGGGCAACGGCGGTTGTGCGATCGACAGCACGCACTTCTCGGGCTTTCTCACCACGATCGCTTCGCATGGCGTCCTGGTGGTGGGCACGGTCCCTCAAGAAGGCGCAGCGCGACGCCAGGAGACCGCCGATGATATGCGCGCCGCCATCGACTGGGCCGAGAAAGAAAACGCTCGATCTGGCTCGCCATTGGAGGGCAAGATCGCTGTGGACAAAGTTGCGGCCATGGGTACGTCGTGCGGAGGATTTCTCTCGATCGCGCTCGGTGCCGATCCCCGCGTCAAGACGATCGGAGTGTTCAATTCCGGCATACAGAACGCTGCGCCCGGCGGACGTCCGTCGCCGCAACCCAGTTCGGACTCACTGCCCAAACTGCACGGGCCCGTGCTGCTCCTCAACGGCAGCGACCCGGACTTCCTGATGGCGGCGTCGGCGGCGACGTTCGAAGCGATCAACCACGTGCCGGCGTTCTACGGAGCGCGGCACAACGCCGGCCACAGCGCGACGTACTTTCATCCGGGCGGCGGTGAGTTCGCCAATGTCGCGTCGAACTGGCTCATGTGGACGTTCAAAGGCGACAAGAAAGCGGGCGCCATGTTCGTCGGCAAGAACTGCAGTCTCTGCACCAATTCGAACTGGGACGTGAAATCGAAGGGGATCAAGGAATGAGATCGCGAATCGCGCTCGCGTTAATCGTTGGCTGCGCGGCTGCGGTTGTCTCCGCCCAAAATCCTTCAGCTTCGGCGCCGGCGTCTTCGTTTCCTCGCGGCAGCAGCATGCAAAGCTGGCAGAATCCCGGAATCAAGAACGTGCTCGCGAAGTGCAAGAATCCGCCACAGCCCTTCTCGATTCCCGGCGCCGGCCAGTCGGCGAATGCGAACGCAGCGCCGCCGGCTCCGGCCCTTCCACCCACGGCCGCAATTCCCGGCGTTCTCGCCGCAGGGCAGTCGTGGAAAGTCGTCTGGTCGTGGGAGGGCAATAACGTTGACGGCCCCATCGCCGGCGACAACGGCACAGTGTTGTTCGCCAACAACGACGCGAGCAACGTTATGCAACTCGACCCATCGACGGGCCTCGCCAAGATCGTC
The DNA here is from genome assembly GCA_035516375.1 of Bryobacteraceae bacterium. Classification (GTDB taxonomy): domain Bacteria; phylum Acidobacteriota; class Terriglobia; order Bryobacterales; family Bryobacteraceae; genus PSRJ01. The sequence goes on along the minus strand of DATJAK010000227.1, from coordinate 9,835 downwards.
TACCGCGACACGAACACAGGCGGCGCAGTCTCGCGTAGCAAGAACGGGGCGCTGTTCGTCGCGGAACGCGGGCTCGGCTCGGCCATCGAACAGCTGGAGCCTCAGCGGAAGATGCTGGCAAATTCGTTCCATGGCGAGCCACTCGAATGCGTCGGCGTCGTCGTGAACGATTTGATAGCCGATGCGCGCGGTGGCGTGTACTTCTCGGTTACGGGCGCCGCGGGCAGCGGAGTGTTCTACGCCGATCCGAAAGGCGTGGTCTCGCAATATGGGAAAGATGTTCCGCTCGCCAACGGCATCATCCTGAGCCGCGACGAGAAGACCCTCTATGTCACGAACGGCGCAGTGGTGTTCGCGTTCGACGTGAAGCCGGACGGCTCGCTGACCAATCAGCGCGATTTCGGCAAACTCCAGGGCGGTGAAGGCGGCGACGGTTCGGCCGTCGATCAGCAGGGCCGCGTCTATGTTGCGACGGGCAAGTCGGTGGATGTCTTCGCGCCGGACGGCAAGTTCGCCGGCAGCATCCCGGGCCCGCAGGGCCTGCACGGCACGTTTTTCGGCGGCCGCGACAAGAGGACGCTCTTCGGCATCGTGTTTTACGGCGGATGGGGAACCCCAAGCGCGCGAAACCTGATCATAGCGATTCCCACGATCGCGCAGGGTTATACCGGGCGAGCAAAGTAATTGCGGGTGCACCTCCGCCGCAATCGGTGGCCCGGCGGGGAGAGTTTGCTCCATGGCGAGCCGAAGTCGGCCGGGGGTACAACGCGGCTGGCGCTTGGTTTAGTATCAATACGTACAGTTCAGTCCCGGCCCCCTCGCAGCCAATTCTTTCCTCTCCCGGAATCCACCCTTCTCACCCAGTCGGCAAACTGTCGGGTGTCTGTCGTGCGCCAGACGCCATGCCAATGGGACTGGTGGGGTAGAGTAAAGCTGAGCAGTTTTTGGAGTGGGGATTATGTTGCCTGATGGCCAGCGAATCCGGTCGTTACGATTGGCCCGAGGTTGGGCACAGGCGGACTTGGCGTGCGCCAGTGACACGACAGTCCGAACGGTCCAGCGCATCGAAGCTGGGGAGAGCGTATCCTTGGAGACGGGCCATCAGCGGTGCCTTGCAGGCAGAATTCGGCGACATCGTCGCAACTGAGGCACCTACTACGCCTACTAATTCGCCCAATTCCGAACTTGAAGCACACCTACACAAGCGCTACCAGATCCGACAGCAGCTTGACGATGCTCTGACTAAGGTAGGGCATTATTGGGAATCGCTGACTCCAGGGTGCAAGTTAACAGAGGTTGGGAAGCGAAGTATCGACAGGTGGCGCGGGAACTTCTCCGTCGAGGAAATCCTGGATGCGATGGAGACGTGCGCTCGGCAATACGTCGAGTACCGTAACGACGGAACGTGCACTCAGGATTCCGCCGAATATGGGTTCAACAAGATTCCAGCCGTCTGCCTAGTAAACCAGCGTTCTCGATCGAACCCACATGAAAGAGACCTCTATCTGTTGCGGGGGCTCTTGCGTAACCGAATGCAATATTTCAACGATTGGCAGGCGATGCAGCTCTTACGTAAGGCATATAATGCCGGCGTGAGCATCGACGCTTTGCGCGAATTCGCATTTGGCGTACGCAACTGGACGGAGCTTCGCAATGGCTTAGAGGATCTCGCGGAGGGCGCCCCTCTGCAAGTCCCACAACAGACAACGCCACAGCCTTTAGGCGAGCAACCACAAATCGCCAAATCGCTGCCTGCTGGAACACCGCCCAAGCCATACGGGTCAGAATATCGACTTCCGCTTTTCGAAAGGCTTTGCACGGAAGTGCCAGAATTGCGAAAACTCGAAGATGATGTTATTCGCTCAACCGAATTTCTCATGATGGAAGACCCTCGCCCAACGAATCAGGGTGATACCGACATCGTCTGGTATACACTCTTCAAACCGCGAGTCGAGGAACTCGTGGGCTATACGGCTAAAGCAAGTTCTGAGATTGCGGGAACGACGGAGGCGTATGATGCTGTGACGCAGTATCTTTACCGTGCTCTCGCTCCATCGGAGGAGACATTGGGTGAGGATTCGGGAATGGACGAATATCAGCGGCGCTTCGAAGCCGAGAGGGAAAGCTGGGACGGCGACGAAGATACGAAGCCTGGCTTCATCAGTACCGAAAGGATTATGGAAACCCTTGTCAACCGCCTACACCTTCAGATTACGGGGGCTTATCGAACCCGCGTAAATGACTAATAGCAAGCGGTGAAGACACGCGCTAGGAACTAGGCCTATATACACTGGGCGAGCGAAGTAATTGCGGGTGCACCTCCGCCGCAATCGGTGGCCCGGCGGCGATTGCCGAGTGTGCTGCACTGGGTTATTTCATATACTGATTGGGCGTATGAGCACGTTGTCGCGGATTTTTGTCATGGCTATCGCCCTGGTGCCAGCGGCGCCCGCGCAATGGCTGAGCTACCCAACTGCGGGGCTCCCGCGAACGCCTGGCGGCAAACCCGACTTAGCAGCTCCCACGCCGAAAACGGCCGCCGGGAAGCCGGATCTTTCCGGAATTTGGAAGCCGGCCGACACCTCTCATTTCATGGACCTCGCGGCCGATCTGAAACCGGCAGAGCCGCCGTACCAGCCCTGGGCGAAGGCCTTGGCCGACCAGCGGCAGGCAGCGGTCCATAAAGACGACCCGCTGGCGCAGTGCATGCCTCCTGGGGTCCCACGGGTCGAAACCCATAGCGGGCACCCCTTCAAGATTATTCAGATGCCGCGCGAACTGGTGATACTCTACGAAACCTCGTCGAACGATGTTTTCCGCGAAGTTTTCACCGACGGTCGCCCGCTGCCGAAGGACCCGCAGCCGTCCTGGAAAGGCTACTCGGTCGGCAAGTGGGAGGGTGGCACGATGGTAGTGGATACGATCGGATTCAACGACCGGGGCTGGCTCGACACTGAAATGGGCCGGCCGCAGACCGAAGCTCTGCACGTCACCGAACGCTTCCGCCGGCGGAACATCGGCAGTATGGAGATCAGCATCACGATTGACGACCCCAAAGCTTACACCAAGCCGTGGACCGCGAAAATCAACCTGAACCTGATCCCGGACACGGAGCTCATCGAGACCGTTTGCGAGAATTCGCGCGGTACCGAACACATGGTTGGCAAGTAGCAAGCTGCCTCGTACCACGACATTCAGTCCAGCCAATGAAGCGCGTCGTCACCTTTGGTCCTGGAGCTTCGGGCAAGACGACCCTCGCGCTGCACTGGGGCGAGATCACGGGGCTGCCAGTGATCGAGCTGGACAAGGTCTTCTGGCGGCCAGGCCTGATCGCAACACCGCGCGATCAGTGGGTGCAGCTACAACGCGAACCTCCACGTACTTCGTAACCCGGGAGCACTCAGGCGATTCTTCGCGGACGTAGCTCGCAATTACCGGCTAGGACAGCGGCCTGGTCCGGCAATCGATCGATTATCACGCATCGGGCCTTTTTTCAGCGAGCGCAATTCATTCTTGTAACCGTGACCACGAGTGCCCTTCTCTTAGCGTTTGCAGATGTGCGCGAAATCTTTCTCGTTTTCTGAATAGCCAGCGCCAGGCGTTGCGGGGAACCTCATGCAACTTGAAACACTCTGGAGAATGATAGATTGTGAAAGGATGAAGTCCTCCCTGCGATCTCTAAAGTGTGTTGTAATCGTCGCCGCTTTAACGGCGGTCCTGTGCCCGGGTGCACGTGGGCAAGACGCGCAAAGCAAGGAGGCGCAGACCCGCGAAGCCAAGGGCATGCCCCCGCGAGCAACCCCTGCCGATTATCAAGCGCAGGATAAGGTGGGCGCTGTTACGGTCGCGGCCGAATTCGCAGCTCACGGCGTACCCACCCCGGACGCGACTTTTTTGACGGAAGACTATGTGGTGGTTGAAGTGGGATTCTTCGGGCCGCCGGAAGCGCGCCTCAAGCTATCCACTGAGGATTTTACGCTCCGCATCAACGGGAAGAAGACACCCCTGCCCGCGCAGCCGTACGCGTTGGTGTTCAAGTCCCTCACAGATCCGGAATGGGTTCCGCCGGCTCCACCCGAAAAATCGAAGACGAGCATCGGCGGTGGCGGTGGTCAGGATAGCACTCCGCCGCCGCCGGTCCATATGCCATTCGAGTTGCGGCGAGCCATGGAACAGCGCGTTCAGAAAGCCGCCCTGCCGGAAGGCGAGCGGGTGCTTCCCGCGGCAGGACTGATCTTCTTCCAACACCGGGGCAAGATCAATTCAGTCGAGCTGATTTACGGCGGCTCTGCCGGGAATAGTACCCTGACGCTCCAGCCATAGGTTGCAGCTTTCAGCCGGCGATAGACCCGGCTGGCCGAGCTGCACGGTTTATCGGGAACCTTCAGAGTTATGCGACGAGACAGCCCGATGGTGTCTGGGGGCTTGTACGTGCGGCGAGTTGCGAGGAGACGATCTTTCGGGGTTATCTGCAACGGCAATTCATGGCCCTCACTAAGAACGTTCCCGCCGGCATTCTCCTCTCTGCAGCGGCATTCGGCGCGGCTCACGCATACCAAGGGTTCCGGATGATGATTCTAATCGGCCTGTACGGAGCAATGTTCGGGATTCTGGCCCATTGGCGCGGAAGTGTTCGCCCTGGAATGATCGCCCACGCTTGGCAGGATTCATTGAACGGCGTACTTGCCGGTGTATTGAGGCACTAGAGATTAGAGTCGGAGTGGTGCCAGTTTTACTGTCGCTACGCGCAATTTGTGACTTCGCCGCGTCGTGCGCTAAACGGATTGCCCACGATTCGAAACTTCTGCGTGCGTCGGGCTTGGTGACACGGCAGATCAGAAACCCTTTAGTTAGCGAACCTCCATCACACTGGAAAGAACCGATACTCCACACTCAACCGATCCTGAGACATCTGCGGAGTGACGAAGGTCCGGTGCAGGGTGCCGTTCTGGAATATCAGCCCGTCGCCCGGTTGCAGTTCGGGTACCCAGAATTGCTCTGGCGCGAACTGCCGGCGCAGGCTCGCGTCGTCGAGCTCGGTATAGTGCAGAAGCTGATCCAAGGGACACCGCACGAACTCCAGCACCGGACGATCGCCGCAACAGGGATCCAGCGGCAGCCAGCAGGTGAGCAGGCGCGTCATGGGAATCGCCGGTCCGGCCTGCGGGGGAAAGCGCACGCCCAACCCTCCATCCTGGTGCCAGCTATTCGGATGATACCCAGCGGGCGCATGGAACGGCGCGTAGCGTTTACGGACCCATGCCTGTTCCGGGCGGCATGCCACGGAGCCGCCGAGCACCTCGACCACCAGTGCGTCCAGCCCGGCAATGGCGAGCGGAGCGGATAACTGCGCGACGGAACAGCCGAAGTCTTCGAGTGCCGTGAGCAGAACCGAGCGGGAAAGCGGGTTGTAGCGATACGTCTCGGGGAAGGCCTGCCAGCCTTCGCCCTCGGCCTTTTGAAAACACGCGGTGGCCGCACTCTGCAAAGCCGCCAGCGCCTGTAGAGGGAAAACACCCGGTAATAAAGCGATGCCGTGCTTCTCCAGTTGCTTCCGATACACGCTGGAATCCTCGATCGGCACATGGATAGTTTGCCAAATCCCAGCGGGGTGGAATACCTGTCGCGCTGCCGGATAGCGCTATCCTGATACAAGCATGAAAATCGCACCGATCTTCTGTTTCTGCTCCCTCGTCTTTGCGCACACACTGGCGGCTCAGACACAGCCTGCCCCCGCACGGGAACCGCAAGACCTGCAACTGAGCAGGACTCGCCCGCCGGCTGCCCCGAGGCAGGACCCCAACTGGCCACCCGCCGGTCCTACGCCCCGTGCCGCCGATGGGCATCCGGATCTCTCCGGAAATTGGCAGCCCAATGCGATTCGCGAAAACGTCGACATGATCGGCGCCGGCGTCGATGTTCCGTTGCTGCCCGGTGGTCCCACAGCGCTGTATCAGAAACGTAGGGCGTCTCTGAGCAAGGACGATCCCGAGGCCCGGTGCCTGCCCCCCGGCGTTCCGCGTATGAGCACTACGCCCTATCCCTGGAGCTTCATCCAGACCAAAGATCTGCTCGTGATCGTTTACGAAGGCGGAGCTCATATCTGGCGGAAGGTCTTCCTGGACGGGCGTCCGCATAACCCGCAGGTGGTCGAAACCTGGCTTGGCGATTCCATCGGGCACTGGGAAGGCGACACCCTGGTTGTTGAAACCGTCGGACAGAACGACATCAGCTGGATTGACGAATCGGGCATCCCGCACTCGAATGAAATGAAAGTGACGGAACGCATCTCCCGCCCCAATTTCGGCCATCTCACCATCGAACACACCATCGATGATCCCAAGACTTTCTCGAAGCCCTGGAGCTTCACCACCCACCCTTCCCTGCTCAAGGGCGAACTGATCGAATACATCTGCCAGGAGAATAATCGGGACGTCGACCACCTGGTAGGGAAGTGAAGTGGAGCGGAGCGCGGCGGCCGGCTCACTGGAGGATCTTAACGAACCATCAACTGCCGAGCGATCCTTGTGATTTCAAGCAGCCCCGCCATGAATACCAATAGGAAGAGGATTTCCGCTTCCTGAATCGGAATAGCCGTAGCTTTCGAGATTGCCCTAGAGACGGCGCCAACCAGACTAAGGTGAACCCCAATAGCCTCGACCAAGGGGCGCGAGGCTTCAAACAACGCCACGGTCAGGCCGGATTTGAGTAGGACCAGCAGGATTCGCCAAAACATCACTGTATTCCAAGGACAAAATACCTCATATGGCGTATTTCTTAATGTTCACTTTGGCTAGACGGGCGAGATCTTTTTGTTGCTATCGACAGGGAACACCCTGGGAAAAGTCTGCTATTCCGCTGGTCAGGCAATCTTTATTTTGCGTGGGAACTGGCCATTGTCCTCCAGGAATGTCTTCTTACGGCGCAGGTCAGCGGCGGTCTGCTGCACGTTGCCGTCCTTGTCGGTAGCGCGCGAGACCAGCGTGTGTTCACCGGGCTTCGCGTCTTTCCAGTCAAACGTGAAAAGCTTCCATGAGTATTGTGTGTTGCGCTTATCGAACGTAGCCGGCTGCCAGGCGCCGCCATCTACGCTCACTTCCACCGACTTTAACGGGGTGCCGTCGTTCAGGACGAAGCCAAAGACCTGGTATCCGGCGGTGGTCTTGCGAACGCGGGAGATCACGGACTTCAGTTGCATGCGGGTGACTTCGTTTTCCACCCACTGTACGTTCGGATCGGCATCGGCGCCCGTACCCCCGACGCCCCACAGATTGCGATACCAGCGGGCCTGGAAGTTTCCGACAAAACGGTCTTCCTGCAGGTGAATCTCAGACAGCCATTTCGCATTGGCTACGCCGTACCAGCCGGGCATGATCAGGCGGACGGGAAAGCCCTGGTCCCGTGTGAGAGGCTGGCCATTCAACTCGTACGCCAGAAGGGGACCGGGCTTGAGGGCGTTTTCCAGCGTGATGCTGCGCGCGAACTGCTGCTCCAGCTTAAACGTCTGTTGACGGAAGACAACGTCCTCTATTCCACGGTCGGTGCCGAAGAACACAACTTCGCGCGCCCTCTCGCCGATGCCGGCGTGTTTCAGCACGTCGCGCAGCGGCACGCCCGTGAAGCGTCCACAGGAAGATAGGCCGTCGAAGATGCGGCTGCTATTGCCGGAGCACTCGTAGCCGTTCACCAGTTCCGTGGACTTCATCGCTTTAATGTCAGCGAGCGAGAGCTCCGTAGGCTTGCTCACCATCCCGGTGAGTTTCAGCCGATACTTGCTGCCATCGATCTCCGGGCGATTGTAGTGCTGGATGAAGAAAAACTTGTCATTGGGCGTAGTATGCCCGTCAATCGTTCGGATATCAAGGAAACGGTTGGCGGCATCCGGACCGCCGCCCGGCCTGTAATTTTCGGGATAGTCGGTGAAAGGAATGTCTTGTTCACCCTCCGCCAGAGCAGGCGTGGCCGCTTCGGCCAGCGCGAAAATGCCGGCAGCCGCTAATCCCAAAGTCTCTCGTCGGGTCAATTCCGATGCCATAGTTCGACTCCTCCTCGAGCAGCGGCGCGACGTTGATACCAACGGTTCGGCCAGCACTCGATTGATCTGTAGAGGCTCATTTTATACCAGTTATTCATCTGCCGGTTCTATCCTAAGCACGGTGCCATCGGCAGTGTTGCCTTGGGAGCTGCGCTCCGTGGCTACGTATATATAGCCATCCGGCCCTTGTTGGACGTCGCGAATGCGCTGATGCAGGGGCGCCAGCAAGCCTTCCCGCCGCTCGGCTTGCGAAGGCTGATGAAAAGCAATCCGCACCAGTTGTTGGGTGGTGAGCGCGCCGACGAAGAGGTTGTTCTTCCAGTTTGGAAACTTGTCGCCGGTATAGAACATGATGCTCGAAGGGCTGATGGACGGAACCCAGTGAATGCGCGGATTGTCCATTCCGGGCCGCGCCCAGGGCTGATCGGAAACCAGCGTGCCGGTGTAATTTCGCCCAGTCGATACCAGCGGCCAGCCGTAATTGTGGCCGGGCAGCAGGATGTTGACTTCGTCCCCACCCATGGGACCGATCTCGGCCTGCCACAACTCGCCGGTTTCCGGATTCACGGCCAGGCCGTAACCATTGCGGTGGCCGTATGTGAAGATTTCCGGTCTGGCTCCGTCGCGTCCGAGGAAAGGATTATCTGAAGGAATGGTGCCATCGTCGCGCAAGCGCAGCGTCTTGCCTACGTCGCTATCCAGCTTCTGCGCTTTCATGCGCAGACTGTTGTCCTCGGTCCCGGTGCAGCACAGGCGGTCGCGGTCGCCGACGGTTACATACAGCATCCGATCCGGCGTGAAGAATATTCTTCCCGCAAGATTGCCACCGGTCTCCCAGGCGTCGGCCACGAAAATTTCCTGAACGTCAGTGAGCTTCGTGCCGCTCAGACGCCCGCGCACGACGGCCAGGGTGAACCGCTCACCATCGCGCTTGGGATAGGAGAGGTACACCAATTGATTCTCTGGGAATTTCGGATGGAGGGCCACGAAGTGCAGCGCATCTCCGCCTTCGCCCGCCGATGAGGGCGAAGTCCAGACCGGTTCCGGTAAGAGAGCGCCATCGCGGATCATTCGAAGGCGCCCGTTGCGCTCGGTCACCAGAATCGTGCGCGCGTCTGCGAATGCCAGGCTCCAGGGATGAAACAACCCGCTGGCGACCGTCACCACGCGGATTTTGCCGCCTTGCACGTCGAGGATCTGGGGGCCATCCGGTTGTGGTGCCGCTTGCTGACTGTAACCTGGCGCGGCAGTCAGGAGCATGGCGAACACAGCAGAGAAGCGCAATGTGTGAGTGAACATGTTTTTCCATACCCTATCCCGAGTCACCATGCGAGTCAAGGTTGCGGGTTGAAACGGCTCGGCAGGGCCACAGGTACAATAGGGCTTCGACACGGTCCGATTATCGTCAACTTCCAGGTGGCCCGCCACCGCAACGTGCAGGAGGATTACATGAAACGCAGGTTCGGCGTTGTCCCCACTCTGCTGTGCCTGATGGCAGGCGGCGTATCGGGACAGACGGTCAAGGACGTCCGTTCAGTTTTGGAGGCCAGCCTCAAAGCTATGGGCGGTACGAATCTAAAGGTCATTCGCTATTCTGCCAGCGGCTGGTCCTCAAGAATCGGCCAGACGTACGGGCTTGCGGAAGACTGGCCGCACTATGAAGTTGCCGATTACACGCGCGTGATCGATTATGACGCCAGGTGGTCGCGCGAGGACTACACGCGCAAGCAGGGCAGGTATCCACTTCTTGGCCGCCCCCCGATGCCTGAGGAGCGCGTCACGTCCATTCTAAGTGGCAAC
>DATJAK010000226.1:0-7080 GCA_035516375.1 Bryobacteraceae bacterium | reverse complement strand
TTGTCTTTGCTAGCCTGTCCGGCCACGGATCTGCTATTCTTCTTCACGGCTGGTCTCCTTTTGCACCTTGAGTGCGTTCTCTATTGGGAAGCTTAACGCTATCCCGCTGAGACCAGCCTTCTCATCCCATCTGCCCTACGGGCTACTTCTTCCGCTTGCGCAAAGTCTCTTCCAGTTCCGCCACGCGCTGCCGCAATTGTTCCAGCTCGCCATCTTTTTCGGCGGGCTCCGAACCGGTCAACAGGCTCTTGACCAGGTTCAAGGGCGATAGCGCGGCGGAGCGCACGTCACTGATCCGGGTTTCCAGCGTCTCCTGAACCTTGTGATACGCGTCGAAGGCCGACTTCAAATACCACATGACGAATTCCTGCCCGGCGCGGTCACTGGCCACAATCAACTGGCGCAGCAGTTCCAACGGCAGCCCGGTGGGCTGGTCTTTGGCGTCCTCCACAATGATCAGGGTCAGCACGACCCGGGTCACATCTTCACCCGTGCGCGCGTCCACCACCTTCACGTCCACCCCTTGCCGCACCAGCCCGGCGATGTCATCGAGATTGACGTAGCGTTTCGACGAGGTGTCGTACATCCTGCGGTTGGCGTATTTGCGGATCACCACTGGAGGCTTTTGCTGCACTGCCCTGCTCCTATTTTCTATATTGACAGAAAAAGACCTGAAGATCTATAGTTGTACTGGATGCTGCAGTGCAGCATCGGAGTAAATATGGCAACCAAAAGCAAGACACGACCCTCCGGCCCAAGGGCCCCGGAGCCATCGGCCCTCTCCCAGTTGACGGAGTGGGTCCGGCAAGGAACGGAAAGCTTCTTTGCCACACAACGCACTCTGCTCGACCTGGTGATGCGGCAGAATGCACACACCCTCCACGCGGTACGGGAGCGCCTGACGGCCGCGCAAACCATTCCCAAGGAGGTTCTGACCGAGATCGCCGGCGAAGGAACATCGAATTTCTTGGCAGCTCAGCGCGTGCTGTTGAACCTGGCCCAGCGACAGAATGACATTCTCCTGGAAGCCGTCAAGGAGCGCACTGGCGTCGCACCGCCGTTAACCGCCCTCACCGAAATCGTGCGCCGCGGTGTAGATACTTTCATCGACATGCAGTTGCGCTTCCTCGCCCTAGCCACTAAGCAGACCGACGCCTGGATCGAGCGCGCCAAAAAGGGCGAGAGACCGACCGGTGACGACCTCACCGAGTTGGCGCGGGAAAGCATGGAGACCTTCGTGCGCAGCCAAAAGAAGTTCCTGGACGTGATCGCCGAAGAGACCACCCATGCCACGGAAGCACCCAACGGCCGGCATGCCGGCAAGAAAACCGAAGTAACCGAACTCGCGCGGCAAGCCGCCGAGGCGTTCATCGATGCCCAGAAGAAGTTGTTGGACGTCGCAACCGACCAGGCAACGGCTAACGTGAAAACCATGCGCCATGCCTTCGCGGTGTTGAACCCGTTGCCCGCCCTCAGCCTCACCGATCTGACACGCCAGACCGTGGACGGGTTTGTAGGGGCGCAAAAGGCCCTACTGGATCTCATGGCGAAACCCGGACGCGGTGCCGGAGCCACCGCTACCCATCACGAAGCAGCCAAGCCGAAGCCTCACAAGCGTGCAGCACGGCCGCATCGCGAAACCGCCGTCGCCACGTAATATAAGTTGGCGGCCTGCTAAACGGCGCAGCCCAATGGACTAAAACAAACAGTCGCTTGGATGTAAGTGTGGTCTGGGATAAACTGAAGTCGCCATGGGATCCCGGCGCTCCGTTGCGCGCAAGGCATATGAAACGGCACCCCTGCCGATTTGGCAGGAATTGTTGATTGGCGTGGAGATGGCGTATCTGCGCCTTTCACCTCTCTACTGGGGATTCGGCGCTCCACGGGGCGACGGATCCCCGGTGGTGGTGGTGCCCGGATTCTTGGGGACCGATTTCTACCTCACCGAGTTTCGCTCCTGGCTACGCCGCATTGGATATACTCCCTACGATTCGGCCATCGGGCTCAACGCCGATTGCCCCAACCTGCTGATCAAACACCGCCTAACCGCCACGATTCGAAAGGCCTATCGCGCCGAGAAGAAGAAAGTCCACGTCATCGGCCACAGCTTGGGCGGGATACTGGCGCGGTCGGTGGCGTCGCAAATGTGTGATGTGGTGGCGTCCGTGATCACGCTAGGCGCGCCCTTAAAGCAATTGGTGGCCCATCCCACGGTGCTGCACGTGGCCCAGTTGGTACGCGATCAGATCGTGGAGCGGCACGGGGCTGGCGTCCTACCCTCCTGCTATACGGGTGCCTGCACCTGCCGTTTTCTGGAATCCCTACACGAGGACCTTCCCAGGACCGTTCGCCAAACCGCCGTGTACACGAAATCGGACGGGATCGTGGATTGGCATGTCTGCACCACCGGCGATCCGAACGTGGATTTCGAAGTGGCTGCGACCCACGTCGGAATGGTGTTTAATCCGATGGTGTTTAGCATCGTGGCGTACCGCTTGGCAGGGAAATGGCCGCCGGGGTTCCCGCAGCCTGAGAGACGCGGTTCAACCCAGCAGGGGTAGGTGTCGTAGCCAGTCAACGAGGCGCGTCATCCAGCGGGCGTGCGTAGCCGGGTCCACACCGTGAGCCGGACCAATCGGCAGCCACCGCTGAATCGCAACTGTTTTCGCCTCGGTGAACTTGAGAATGCCCTCTGCGCCGTGGCGCGGGTGCAGGCCCGATTCCTTCCATCCGCCCAAGGGTGAATCCACCGATCCCCAGGCCGCCGCGTACGACTCGTTCACATTGATGCTTCCCGCCTGGATACGGCGCGCCAGGCGTAGTGCGCGACGGGTGTTGCGCGACCAGATGCTGGCATTCAAACCGTAAGGCGATTCGTTGGCTTGGGCCACCGCTTCGTCCTCATTCGCGAATGAATAGACTGCGACGACTGGGCCAAAAGTCTCCTCGGCATACACCTTCATACCGGGACGCACATCCCCAAGGATGGTGGGCTCGTAGAAGTAGGGTCCCAAATCCGGACGGCGCCGCCCGCCCGAAACCAGCGTGGCGCCCTTCTCCACCGCATCGCGCACGTGTTCCTCGACCGTATGGAGTTGGCGTTCCGAAGTCAGGGAACCCATGTCGATGGAATAATCGAGCGCCGCGCCCAGTTTGAGCGCCTGCGTCCGTTTGGCGAAATCGGCTAGAAATTGCGCGTAGAGCGACTCGTGCACGTAGATCCGCTCGATGGAGACACACACCTGGCCGGCGCCGGCAAAGCATCCGCGGATAGCTCCCTCCACCGCGTCGCTCAGGTCCGCATCCTCCAGCACGATCATGGGGTTCTTGCCGCCGAGCTCGAGCGAACAGCCAATCAGGCGATCGGCCGCCTGACGCGCCACCAGTCTTCCGGTTCGTGTGCTGCCGGTAAACATGACATAATCGGCGCGTTCAGCCAGCGCGCCGCCCACCAGCGGACCATCGCCAGTCACGACGCAGCAGACGTCCTGCGGCAACCCGGCTTCGCGGAGCAGATTAACCGCCCAAAGAGCTGTGAAGCTGGTTTGCGGATCGGGCTTGAGAACCGCGGTGTTACCTGCTAGCAGCGCCGGAATGGCGTCGGTGATCGCCAGGGTTAGTGGAAAGTTCCATGGCACCAGGAACGCCACTACACCAATTGGCGAGCGCAGCTCCCAGGTTCGGGTGAGTATGGGGAGCGCGCCCTTACGTCGACGCAGGCGCAAGAGCTTTTCCGCCCGCCGCGCGTAGTAGCGGGAAACCACGGCCGTATCGAGAATCTCTTCGAACGCGTTGCGCCGCGCCTTGCCGGTTTCGAGCTGAATGAGATCCAACACCTCGTTCTGACGTTTGAGCAGCAGGTCGTGAAAGCGCAGAAAGATATCGGCCCTGGTAGCGAATGAGCGGGCCGCCCATTCCGCCTGCGCAGCGCGGGCGCGGGTGATGGCCAGTTCCACGTCTTCGATCTGGCAGGCGGGAATAATTCCCAAAACGGCGCCAGTGAAGGGCGCGCGCGCCTCGATCTCGCCGTGTACCGAGCCCCGCCTCGTTACCATTGCCGCCAGGCTGGCGCATTCACCGGCGTTCACCCTTGACAGTTCCACCAAATCCATCCTACTCTACAATTCAGAGGATAGAGTCTGAAAAGGAGTGTCCGCCATGGAAATCTTGGAAACGCCGATTCCGGAGGAGCTCAGCGAAAACGCACCGTGGGGTGATCCTCCGCCCCCGAAGCTGGAGGACCAGGCGCTGGATGTCCTCGCGTTCGAGCTCTGGCAACGTGCCAGCCGCCAGGACGTAGGGGGTCCAGAAGATTGTTCCAACGACGAAGAAATCGTCGGAGGCCACGCCAGCTGCCTGTAGGCCCTTGGCCAGGTCGTATTTATGGAAAAAAACGGCGCCGTTCTGAATCGGTCTCTCTCCGGTGCGGATGCTGCGTTTCTGTATCTGGAACGCAAGGAGATTCCGCTGCATATCGCCTGCGTCTCTGTTTTTGACGGGCCGATTCCGTTCGAAGAGTTCGTTGCCAAGATCGATTCCAAACTGCACCTGATCCCGCGCTATCGCCAGATTGCCGTGGCGCCGCCCTTTAACATCGGCTACCCCACGTGGGAATGGGATCCGCAATTCGATGTTCGCCGCCATATCATCCCCGTGAAACTCGATCCGCCGGGCAGTGAAGCGCAGCTGTCTGCGCTTGCGGGACGAATCCTCAGCACCGTCATGGACCGGCGCCAGCCGCTGTGGGACGTTCACGTCGTGGAGGGCCTGAGCGGCGGCCGCGGTGCTCTGATCCCCCGGGTTCATCACTCGCTGGCGGATGGCATCTCCGGCGCGGCCCTGTGGAACGCGATCCTCGATCCTACGCCCGAAGCCTCGCTGGTCATTGGCCGCCGCCAATACCACGTTGCGCGCCCGAAAGCGAAGAAGGAGCAGTCGCTGGTAGATGCGCTCTCGAGCGCCGTGCAGAGTGCACTTACCAACCTGCTGGCCGCCGAGGCGGGAGTGGTGGGGCTGGCGCAGGGGTTGTTGACCGGTCGGCTGAACGAGGGCCTCGAAGGACTGGCCGGCCTGTTGCCGGAACTGGCGGCTTCCGCGGAGCGATTCCCCTTCAACCGGCCGTGCACCGGCGAGCGGCGATTCTGCTGGACTGAGGCGAGCTTTGCCGACGTGCAGGCCATCCGCGAAGCCACCGGAACTACCATTAATGACGTAATCCTCACTGTGGTGACGCGCGCCGTAGCGCGTTACACCGAGATGCACGGGCAAAGCGTCACGGACCGTTTCATCCGCATGGTTTGTCCGTACAACCTGCGGCGTGACGACCACGGCGAGAGCCTGGGAAACCAGATCTCGTTTCTGCCCGTTGCCCTGCCCCTGGACGTCGCAGATCCGCAGGAGATGCTCCGCGCTGTGGCGGCGCGGACCCGGATCATGAAGAGCGCCCGGGCAGCGGACCTGGTAGCGTTAGCGGCGGCGTGGCTCGGTTCAGCGCCGCCGCCGCTCCAGGCCCTCTTTTGGCAGGGCATTCCTCTCATTCCCCTGCCGCTGCCGTTGCTGAACATGATCTGCACCAACATACCCGGTTCTCCCGTGCCACTCTATTCCATGGGCCGTCGCATGATTGCGTCTTACCCGCAGGTCCCCACCGGATACGAACTGGGAATCGGCTGCGCCGTGCAGAGTTATGATGGCAAGATCTTCTTTGGTCTGACCTCGGATACCGACGCTGCTCCCGATGCGCACCGTTTGCGCGATTTCATCCGCACTTCGTTCGCGGAACTGTGCCGCGCGGCTGGATTGAAGAAGAAAGCCGGTCCGCGGCGGCCGCGGAAGCCGCCGGCGCAACCGCCGGTACCGGTAACACCAGTGGCTCCGGCAGCATAGACCAGAGGTGTGACGCTAAGTCGTACCTTCCGCAACAGTTTCAGTTGTATCGTTCGCGGGATGCGACCAACCTCACACAACTGCCACAAAAACAGGTTCGATTCGATTACTTTCTCACAGCGGTAGTGGCTTTCAGAGGCTGCCTCCAATCTCTTTGACTTACACTGAAATTGAGAGGTCAAAACAATCCAACATACTCGAATCTATCTAACAGGCTGCGGAAAAGGCCCAAGAACCGCTTGCTACGCGCGCGGCTCGGAAACGCGGCATCCTTACAGGCAGTTACCGAGCCGCGACTGTTTGGGGAGCGTGGGTTTGGCGGGCTTTTCAGCAGCCTGCTAAGGGTTACCACTTCGTGACGGATAACTCGTAAGTAGCCGGTGGCTACTTAAGTACAACGGAGTCGGATTAGGCTGACCTCTTGAAAGGAGAATAGTAATGCTTAACGAAGAAACGGAGGCGCTTTCAACGATGGGAAGTATGAACATACGGCCCCGTGTGTTCCTGCAACCGATCGCGGCGCCCTCCATTCTCGGTCTCTATGGACTGGCTGGAGCGACCTTCATGGTGGCTGCGCATATGGTGCATTGGTTTGGGTCAACGCAAACTACTCTATTACTCATACCCTTTGCAGCTATCTTCGGCGGATTGACCCAATTCTTAGCCGGAATGTGGGCTTACAAGGCCAGAGACGGTGTAGCTACTGCCGTACATGGTATGTGGGGCGCGTTCTGGATGGGCTTCGGTATCTTAACGTTGATGCTATCCAGCGGACGAGTTGTCACCCCAACCCTCCCACTGTTTCCGGAGCTCGGGTATTGGTTCATCGTGCTCGGGGCGATAACCTGGGCATGCGTGGGTGCGGCCGTTGCCGAGAATAAGTCGCTGGTTACGGTGCTTACGTTCCTTGCGGCTGGCTCGACGATTTGCGCGATCGCTCTGCTCACCGGGGTCGAAGGACTACTAATCCTGGCGGGCTACCTGTTTATCATTAGCGCGATTGCTGCCTGGTACACCGCCAGCGCTATGATGCTGAATGAAGCGTTTGGACGGGAGGTGTGGAGTCTGGGCAAGACTCAAATCGCCCGTCAAATGCCTTCGGTTACGATGGGTGACGGTGAACCTGGAGTAATTCGCGGGCAAGCGTAAGCTAACCGCGGCGGCGGGTCGGGTGCACACGCCTGTTCGATGGCG
>DATJAK010000225.1:0-51387 GCA_035516375.1 Bryobacteraceae bacterium | reverse complement strand
CATGCGCTCGATCCGAAAACCCGCACCATGGCCGTCGAGCTCGACGTGATGAACCGCGATGGCGCCTTGGCTCCCGGAATGTATCCCACGGTGAAGTGGCCCGTGCGCCGCACGCGGCCTGCGCTGTTCGTGCCCAAGACCAGTGTGGTCACCACCACCGAGCGGACGTTTGTGATTCGCGCTCACGATGGCCGCGCCGAGTGGGTAGATGTGAAAAAGGGCGTCACGGAAGGTGACTTGATTGAGGTGCTCGGGAATTTAAATCCCGGCGATCTGGTAGTGCGCCGTGCGACGGACGAGATCCGCGAGGGCGCTCCACTCGCAGCCGTGAAATAGCGTTAGAGCGAAATCTCATCCAGCCGGAAGAGCGGGGGTTATGCGAAACAAAACGATGGAGAATGGCGCTCCCTGGGGTGCTAAGTTACGGACATGTTGAGGTTCGCCCACGGTCATTCTCCCCAAACGCCACACTTATCGGTCACTTCGTTGGTTTTGGCGCGCTACGAACCCCACATCCGCGACGTGATTGCGGAGCGCGGTCTGGAAGCGCACCATTTCCACGCCCGTAAAGGCGACGTGCTGATCTGGCAGGCCAACTTGTTGCACGGCGGATCGGAGCGGCGCAATCTGCAACTATCGCGCAAGGCCGTGGTGTGTCACTTCTTCGTGAAGGGAGCGTTTGTGTATCACGACCTGGCCGCCGCCCGATCGCGCCAACAATACCTGGGCACGTACCTGAATCGCGGCCTGAGCCGGCTGGGAAAACGTGGAATGACTCAGTTACTGTAGTGGATCGTGAACTGTCCGGTCTCATCGACAATTGTGTAATCCGGCGGCGGCTGGAACAAACTCGCATCCGGCTCCGAACGGCTGATGTTGGTTATCTTCGTGACGCTCTCGCCGGAGCGCGGATCGCTGCTCTTTTGCAGCACTACTATCTTAAGGTCGGGAGAAGTCCAGGTTTCCATCGTGACCTGGAAGGCCCGGTCATTACCTTGTTCGCCTTCCGGAATCGTGGTCGTATCCCTTTCGCCTTCGGCCGCGACGCCCTCGATGACCTGAGTCCCGAGTTTCTCCACTGTGACCTGCGGGCGGTGGATAGCGGGCCCATTGGCCACAATGGGCGGAGCAGGAGTGGGTCCGGCGTTAAGACCGCCGGTAACCACAGGGCCGGCCGGCCCGAGTTGCAAGAAGGTTCCAGTCCTGCCTGCCTGCTGCAGGTTTTGTGGTTGCGCCTGCACCGTGACGCGGTGGGCGACTTTGTGTTCCCTGTCCAAGACGTACTGGACACCTGCAACTGGATCCTTAATCTCGACCATGGTTGGCGGCGGTGGCACGTTCGCGCGCGGCGGCATCCCCATGGTCCGCTCATCTCTCGTCCGCCCGAGCGAGTCGCGATACATTGTGTGCTTCATCATCATCGGGTGCGTGATGTGCGTGCCATCGCTCAAGGTCTGGGTGAGCTCTTGCGTTTCTTCGCCGGAATAGGGTGCGCCGGTTACCGCGGGTGGCAGACTCGGCGGCAGCATAAAGCTGGCGGTTCTGCTAAAGTTCCCGCCGCTACCCCCGGACACCACGCTCTGACCGAATCCTACAACTGTACCTAGCAAAAAAACACTAACCAGGATCGGGCTTTGATGTTTCATAGGACCCTCCTCTGAATTCTAGCTCCGAGGCGTCTCGATCGGGCAACACGCGTTACAGGAGTCGCACTTCGTCGAAATCCACCCGCAGCCGTCGGGCTAATTCCGGAGCGTGAGTGACTCGACGTCGTCGGTCAATGCGTTCAGCCATTCAGCGCGCGTGCGGGCACCAGAGCCGCTGGTTACTCGAGGTGCTGGTCAGAGGCCTGGGATGCAGTTGGGCCTGAAAACCTGTCTGAACTAACCGCGGACGCCACGGCCGCGGGCCACTCCCTCCACCAGCCTGCCATCGCGCACCACATAGCCACCGCCCACCAGAACGTACGAAAACAGATCCATTAACTGCAATCGAGGCTATGGATGAAACAACGGCGTTACCGGAAATTAGGAATCGCTTCCCATCGGGCGCCGGCTTAAGTTAAACGCCCATGGGGCCCCGGTCCCCGTTTGAGTTACTCTATGACGCAAACCGGACAGATCACTTGCTGATAAAACCGGACATCTCCACGTGCTACTACATGACTCGTCCCCACACTTCCCCGCCAACAACTCCCGCCCTTTCAATGACACCCGTATCCGCCAGCCTGTCCAGCCTCTCCGCCACTGCTACCTTGGACGCGAGAGTAATCCCATGGCTACCCAGCGTCAAATCGAGGCCAACCGCCTCAACGTCCAGAAATGCACCGGCCCCCGCACTCCCCAGGGCAAGGCCGTCTCTTCACTCAACGCCCTCAAATCCGGACTCGACGCCGAGTCTCAATACGTCACCGGAGAAGACGGTAGCGGGTTCGCCGAACTCCAGTACGAATACATCACCCGCTTCCAGCCCCTCACCCCCGAGGAACGCTTTCAGGTCGATACGCTCATCCGCAACGAGTGGATCCTCCGCCGCCTCTTCCGCGCCGAGGCCCACCTCTGGGAGTACCTCGCCATCCGCTCCAGCCGCTCCGAAGGTGTGCCTCTTGGCGAAGCCCTCATGGCCGCCGACGAAGTCTTCCGCCGCCTCCAGCGCCGCATCACCCTCGCCGAGCGTTCCTATAAGGATGCCTTCGCCGAACTGGAACGCTTCCAGCGCGTCCGCAGTTCACTCCTCAGCCCGGGCGGCCCGCCGCAACCCCATGCGGACGCAGGCCTTAGCACCGAATTGGCTTCGTTCCTCACTCCCCGCGGTACGAACCACCCGTCCACCGTGCCGTCCCCCCAGCCCGCCGCAATCGCCCCGTGCCGTTCCGCTGATACACTCGTAGTTTCCACCAGTGCCGGACCTCCACCAAGCCCTGAAAAAATACTGGGGCTACGACTCGTTCCGCCCGTTACAGGAGCGCATCATCCACAGCCTGATGGCAGGCAACGACGTGGCTGTCGTCATGCCCACGGGCGGCGGCAAATCGCTCTGCTACCAATTGCCCGCGCTTGTGCTCGGAAAGACCGTTGTGGTGATTTCGCCCCTCATCGCGCTGATGCAGGACCAGGTAGCCCAGTTGGCCGATATGGGGATTCCCGCAGCCGTTCTCAACAGCACCCAGGCGCCTGAGGAGCAGCGGGCCATCATGCGCGCCGCCGTGCAGGGCGCTTTCCGGCTCCTTTATCTTTCGCCGGAACGCCTGGCCCGCCAGGATACCATCGGCTGGCTCCAGACGGTGCCGGTCGCGTGTTTTGCCATCGACGAAGCGCACTGCATCTCCGAGTGGGGGCATGAGTTCCGCCCCGAATACCGCCAACTCGCCGCGCTCCGCCGCCACTTTCCCGGCAAGCCCATCGCGGCCTTCACCGCCAGCGCGACACGCCGCGTGCGCCACGATATCCTCGATCAGCTCCAGCTTCGCGATCCCCACAAATACATCGCCAGTTTCCATCGCGCCAATTTGCGATACGTCGTGCACCAGTGCGAGAAGCAGAACCACTCGCGCCTGCTGTTGTCGGCCCTTCGCGCTTATGCCGGCGAAAGTGTGATCGTCTACGCCCCCACCATCGCCACGGTCGAAGAAACCGTCGATTTCCTGGCCGGACGCCGCATCCCGGCCATCCCCTATCACGGCCAAATGGAAACCAATCAACGGCGCCGCAACCAGGAGCGGTGGATGAACGACGAGGTCCGCGTTCTGGTGGGCACCATCGCGTTCGGGTTGGGTATCAATAAGGCAGCCGTGCGCGCCGTCATCCACACTTCGTTGCCGAAGTCGGTCGAGCAGTATTACCAGGAGGCGGGGCGCGCCGGCCGCGATGGCCTGCCCTCCGATTGCGTGATGTTGTGGCAACCCAAAGACGCCGGCCTGCTCGCCTACTTCATCGAAAAGCTGGTGGACCGCGATGAGAAGGAGCGCGCCTGGCAGCGATACCACGCTATACGCAACTTCGCCGAAAGCGCCCGCTGTCGCCATCTGCAGATCTGCCATCACTTCGGTCAGATGCCCAAGTGGCAGCGCTGCGAAATGTGCGATGTCTGCGGCAACGTTCCCGATTGGCTGAAAGCCCCGCCGGCCGAGGAAGTGGCCGTTCGCCGGAAAAAGCGTCTGCGCGAGAAGCCGGTCGCCGAGATCCTGGCCGAGTCACCAGTTCCGACTGCCGTAAAACCAGCGGGCCGCGAACTCGTCGAGTTCTTCAAAGAGTGGCGGCGCGGCGCTGCACAGCGCGCGGGCGTGCCTGCCTACGTGGTGCTCAGCGACGCATCGCTCGAAGACCTCTGCCGCAAGCATCCCACCAACCTGCGCGAACTTCTCACGGTGTTCGGAATCGGCGAACGCAAGGCCGAGCTATACGGCGCCGAGATCTTCGCCACCTTCGAGAAATTCGGACATGGCGCGCGGGTGGCCGTCCGCGAAGTCACCCAGGTTTCTCCGGCCGAAGAAACCATGCGCTTGCTGGCCGAGGGCAAGAGTTTCGATGAGATCGCCGAAATCCGCGGGCGCCAACCATCCACTGTGGTCAACATGGTGGCCGACCTGGTGGAGAGAGGCCGCTTGGAATACCGCATCGAGTGGGTCGGCGAAGAGACTCACCTGCGCGTGGCGGAAACCATTCACCGCCTCGGCTCGCAATGGCTCAAGCCCCTGCGCGAAGCCCTCCCGCCCGAGATCACCTACGATCAGATTCGCCTGGTAGTCGCTTTCGAGCGTTCGCGCCAGGACGCGCCCGCAACCCGGTAGTCCTCTAATCGGCCGTGGGGCCGGGCCTTCTGGCCCGCCGCCGGGCTTCTGCCCGGCGTCCGCAACGGAGCGGGCCGAAAGCTTGGCCCCACGCAACGCATACGCTCGGATCCGGACCACTAGCGTATATTGAAGTAAGTTGTGAAAAGACTTCTCGCTCTTTCCATCCTTCTTCTTTCAGCCGCCTGGGCCCAGCGCACCGAAGTCACGTACGCCGCGCTTTTCGAAGGCCAGGTCATTAACGGCTTTCGCACCCTGGCGGTCTACCTCGATGACTCCGGACACCCCATGGGCGCGCGTTTCCGGCAAATTCGCAGCGGCTTCACGCTCGATCTGCTGGGCATCCAATCCGTGCCGCAGGCATTTATCTGGGTAACCACGTACCCCACGTCCAACATGGGCGAGCCGCACACGCAGGAGCACCTGCTCCTCGGCAAGGGCAACCGCGGCCGCGCTCTGGGCAGCGCGGAGCCGATGTCTTTGGTGAATTCCAGCGCCTACACCATGCAGTGGATGACCTGCTACCACTTCTACACGTCCGCGGGGCCCGACATCTTTTTCGAGGAATTCGAGCGCACGTTCGAAGCGCTCATCCATCCCGATTACACCGACGAGGAAATTCGCCGTGAGGTTCGTAACTTCGGCGTCAGTGCGGGCCCCCGCGGCTCGCTCCAGCTCGAAGAAAAGGGCACCGTGTATAACGAGATGACCACTTCGATGGATCAACCCCAGTGGCGTCTCTTTCAAGCCGCCGGGAAAACAGTCTACGGCCCCGAGCATCCGCTGTCGTTTTCTTCCGGCGGCTTGCCTGAGGCGCTGCGCCTGATTCGCCCCGCCGACGTCCGCCGCTTCCACGCCGCCCACTACTTTGCCGGCAACATGGGCATGATCGCCGCGCTCCCCAAGGAGGTGCCGATCGACACCGCGCTGGCGAAGATCGATGCCGCCCTCGACCGCGTGGAGCCGCGCCATCCCGTACTGCCCATCACCACTGCGGACAAACTGCCCGCGCCTCAGCCGGCCCAGGCTGCGCGCATCGAGTATGTCCGCTATCCCTCACACGACGATCAGCAGCCCGGCTCCGTGATCCTGCTCTGGCCCGCGGAGCGAAACCTGAATCACCAAGGCTTCGAGTTGCTCAGCCTGTTCCTCGATAACGTCGGCGGCGACTCCGATACCAACCTCTACCGCCTCCTGGTGAACAGCGGCACGCGCACGGCCGATTTCGGCATCAAGGGTGTGAACGCCTTTGCCGATACCGACCAGGGCAACCCGGTCTACGTGATGTTCCGCGACGTGCCCGTTTCCCATATGAACGATGCGGACCTTGCGGCACTGCGCGGCCACGTCCAGGCGGAGTTGGCGCGCATCGCTGCCTATCCCGATGGCTCCCCGGAACTGGCCGCCTTCAATGCTCGCCTGAAAGGCCGCATTCAGGAACGCCGGCGGGAATTGGCCAAGTTCGTGAATTCGCCTCCGGGCTTCGGATTTCGCAACGCCAGTTCCGATTGGGTCACGCATCTTTACCGGCTCAACCGCGAACCGGGTTTCCGCAAATCGCTCACCGAGAAGGAAGAGCTGGATAGCTTGGAAAAGTTGATTGCGGGCGATCGCAACGTGTGGCGGGAGGATCTCGCGCAATGGAAGCTCACAGGCGTCACGCCTTGGATCGAGGCGGCCAAGCCCGATCCGGCTCTCGTTACCCAGGAGGAGAAGGAACGCACGGCGCGCGCCTCCGCCGAAGTGACCCGCCTCGAAGAGAAATATGGCGTGAAGAGCGAACAGGCAGCGCTCGACCGTTACCAGGCCGAGTACGACGCCGCCACGAAGGTAATCGACGCCGCTGCGGCGGAAGTCAAGACCCCTGCATTCCTGGAACATCCGCCCTTGACTTTCGATGATCCACTCGAATTCTCCACTCGTTCGCTGCCGGGCGGCATCCCGCTGGTTAACTCCACGTTCGACAGCATGTCCGGCGCCACCGCCGGAATCGCCCTTCGTCTGGATGGGGTGCCCGAAGATCAGCTGGTTTACCTGTCAATGCTGCCGCAATTGTTGACGCGCGCCGGCGTGATCGAAAACGGCAAGCCCATCTCCTACCAGGACATGACCGGACGGCTGCGCAACGAGATCCTCAGCCTGGATGCCCGTTTCCGCATCAACCCGATGACGGACCGCTACGAACTGGTGGTGCGCGGTGCAGGGAACAACCTCGCGGAATCCGAGCGGGCTTTGGAGTGGATGAAGCTAGTGCTGTTCCATCCCGATTGGCGGACCGAAAATCTGCCGCGCCTGCGTGATCTGGTCGATCAAACGCTCGGCGCGATCCGCAACACCACCCAGATGCCCGAAGAGGCCTGGGTGGACGACCCCGCGCGCGCCTGGCGCCGCCAGGATAATCCGCTGCTGCTCACGACGTCGTCATTTATGACGCGCGAGCATAACGTGTTTCGGTTGCGTTGGATGTTGATGGACGGCCGGTCCGATGGCGTCTATCGGTTCCTCGACGAGCTGGCGAAGGCCGGCGGCTCCCGCAGCCAACGCAAAGCGCTGTTGTCGTCAATCGAAGACGGAAAGTACGCCGCCATTGGGAGCCTGCCGGCCGCCTCGAAGACCGTAGCGATCGCGGCAGCGCGCGACCTCGAAGCGGTGCTACCCGAGATTCCCGATGACAGCCTGGCAGCCGATTGGCGGGAGCTCTGCCTAGAGATGCGGCGCGATTTGGAAACCGGCCCCGAAAAAACTTTGGCTGCTCTGGAAGCAGTCCGCCAGTCACTGCTCGTCACCGGCGGCGCGCGCATGTTCCTGATTTCCTCGCCCGCGTCCCAAGCCAACCTGACGGCGGGCCTGCAGGAGTTGCCGCCCATGCTCGCTAGCGGAAAAATCACCAAGGCGACTTATCGCCCGGGACTGCGCGTGGCCGAGCGGCTGCACGGCCGCGATCCGCGAGCCACGCACCCGGTGTTTGAAGGCCTGGTGAATGCCAATTCGCAAGGCGGCGTGTTTCTGAATTCCGCGCCCGCGACCAGCTTGCAAGACACCAGCCCCGATAAGCTGCTCGACTTTCTTGCGTCGAATCTCTACGCGGGCCATGGCGCCCACGGTATCTTTATGAAGACCTGGGCGGCCGGCCTCGCCTATAGCAATGGCATCCGCGTCCGTCTGGTGGATGGCCGGCTGAACTACTACGCCGAGCGCACGCCGCTGCTGCCGCAGACGCTTGAATTTGTGATCGGCGAGCTCAAGAACGTGAAGCCCGACGCTTCGCTCGTCGATTACGCCATCGCCGGTGCGTTCGATGGCACCCGCTCCGCATCGCCGTACGAAGAGCGTGGCGAAGCCATGGCCGATGACTTGGCTGACGGACTCACTGCTGATGTGGTGAAGCGTTTCCACCGCGCCATCCTCGATCTGCGCCACCGGCCCGATCTCGCCACAGAACTGTTCCGCCGCATGCCGAAAGTCTACGAACGCGTTCTCCCCGGGATGGGAATCCCATCGCAGCAAGTTGCCGGCGGCGTGTATTTCGTGATCGGCCCCGAGAAGCAGTTGGACGCCTATCAACAATACCTGACGAAGGCCGAAGGTCCGCAGTCTTTGCTCTTCCGCCTGTATCCGCGCGATTTCTGGCTAAACTAGTGGAGTGCCATCGTGGGGTCGGGCCTTCCGGCCCGCCGCCGGGCTTCCGCCCGGCGCACCTTGACGTGGCTATCGATAGAACCGGGACGTCCCACTAGGAAGTTCGGGAATTCCCTTCACCACCCGATAAGATGTTCAGGTGCTCTAGTTGGTGTATCTGAACAATGCCGCAACCAGCTGGCCCAAGGCGCCGGGAGTGGCCGAAGCCGTCCAAACAGCGCTTGCGGAACCGCCCGCTGATATACGGCGCACCGGAGCCTGTGCCGCAGACCCCATCGAGGACTGCCGGCGGTCAGTTGCCCGGCTTCTGGGAGTGGACGACGCATCTCGCATCATCTTCACGCTAAATGCCACCATGGCACTCAACGTCGCGATTCACGGCGTCCGCCTGAGACGCGGCGATCTGGTCGTCACCAGCGCCGCCGAGCACAACTCCGTTCTCCGTCCGCTCGAAAAACTCCGCCGGGAACGCGGCGTCGAAGTGGAAATTGTCCGATTGACGCCGGACGGCTTGCCCGATCCGGAACAGTTTCATCTAGCTCTCAATCGAGGCCCGCGTCTGGTAGTGCTCACGCACGCATCGAATGTCACGGGGCGCGTCTTTCCAGTGGCGCATTGGTTCGCAAAAGCGAAACGCGCAGGCGCAGTCACGCTGCTCGATGCTTCCCAATCCCTAGGGCATCTCGCGGTATCTCCGGCCGCCCTCCATGCGGATCTGGTAGCATTCACCGGCCACAAGGGCTTGCTGGGACCAACAGGCACCGGCGGGCTTTATGTCGCACCGGCAATCGTTCTGGAGCAACTCGTAGTGGGCGGGACAGGCGTGCGAAGCGATTTGACGGCTCATCCTGCCGATATGCCCGATCGGCTGGAAGCGGGGACTCACAATCTATCAGGCTTGGCCGGACTCGGTGCCGCCCTCGAGTGGCTGGCGTGCCATGGTGAACAGCATAACCGCGTTGCCGCGCAACGAGCAGACGGGTTGCGTTCCGGGCTGGCGTCTGTTGCCGGCGTCGCGATTCTGGACCCCGCCGAGGGCGAGCGTCTCGGGATTGTTTCGTTCCGCATCGCCGGCTGGGACGTCGAGGAAGCCGGCATCGTTCTGAACGATAGTTTTGGCATTACTTGCCGCGCAGGTCTCCACTGTGCCCCGCGGATCCACGAATGGATCGGTAGCGCACCCGCGGGTAGCCTGCGCTTTAGCGTTTCCGGATTCAATAGCGAGGACGATATTGCGGCCGCGGTTGCCGCTGTCCGGCAGGTGGCCCGATGCGCTTGATCAGCGTCGAGCACCTCGAGGACTGTTTTGATGGCAGCGCGGTGTTTCGCTACCAGACCGACGAACCCTGGACTACCGAACGGATCTGCGCACTTCGCCAGATCGGCACCCTCGACTACTTCCCGGACTTCCCTCGCCCTTTCTACCGGGCTCGAACCCCCCAGGGGCTGGAGATCAAGGGCTTGCAAGGAGAACGCGTTTGCCGCGTCGTGCTTCCCAAAGCCGGCCGCGAACTCCTGCGCCAGAGATGGGAAGAGCTATTGGCCGATTCGCCCGACGGGCCCTAAAGGATTTGGAAAGTTCGTCCGAAGTGTTTATTTGGTGATCACTTAACAGCTGGACACCCACGATACTTCAGTGACCCTTAGTTTCATGCGAACAATTTCTCCAGGGAGGATTGATGGCTCAACAATTGACCAAGCTTTTTGAATTCGCCCGCACGGTCGGCGGTCCTACCGCGTCCATGCGGCTCGCGATGAAAACGATGATTTCGGCCGATAGGGCGGCCACTGCGCCAGACACGCCGGAGAGTCTGACCAAGGTTCGCGCTGCCATTCGAGAGATTACGGGCAAGGATGCCCCCACGGTTTAAGGAGACCGCCTATGACTGCATACACCACTACGGACCTGATGATTGACCGCCATTACGACGCGCGCCGCGGGCGCCACATGCTGAACGGCGTCACGCACGTGCTCCATTGCCATCATTACCTGAGTCTGTATACGCAACTGGCCGAAGATTGCGGGATGCTGGATGGGCCGAAGTTACTGGCCGAGGTCGCCGAGGATTCGTTCTATCGGTTCCTTTCCACCTATTACAGCGAACACCAGATTCACTCGCTGGATGACCGCATCGCTCTGGCCGAGCAATATTACGCCTTTACCGGTTTAGGGAAGATGATCATACGCTCTGCCGGCCCGGACTCCGGCGTTGTGGAACTCGAACACTCGCATGTCGATGCCGGTTGGGAGAAGAAGTGGGGCCGGCAACAGAAACCCATCAATCACATAACCAGGGGCTACATCAGCGCCTTGTTTGCCGCGCTCTTCGACGCGCCGCCTCGAACCTGGGCGACCAGAGAGATATCGGCGATGATCACGGGCGCGGACCGCTCCGAATTTGCGGTGGTGAGGAAATAAGGAGGCTTTCATGGCAATTGATCGGAAAAGAATTGTTGAGTTGCTCTCCCGAGTGACGGTTTCGGGAAACGAGGAAGGCCTCATTCCGGCTTTCGGCGTGTTCGTCAACCAAATGCCGGCGGATTTTTGGAATTCATTCGCCGAACGGCTCGTGCGCCAGGTGAGCGACGATCTTCGCGAAACGTCGGAATTGCTGCTCGTCAACGCAGCCCACGAGTGTGGCTACCACACCGGCTACGGCATCATTACCAGCGACGAGTGGCGTGCTGTCGTGGAGCCGATGATCGAACAGGCCCCGGAAGATGTCCTTCGCGGTGCTTTCGCTGTTCTGGCGGCCTGGGGTTGGGCCAAGGCCGATATTGTCGAACTGGAACCGAATCGGCGCATGGTTGTTCGGGCGTATGACTATTACGAATCGGATGTCGTCCGCTACGGCGCGGTGCGCCGGCCGCGGGCGTACATGATCCGCGGAATCTCCGCGGCATTTATGGACCTGGCTTATGGAGGGCCCTACGATCCCACCGGCGCTACCGGTCTGCGGACGTTTTGCTGCGAGCAAATCAAGGGCATCGAGTGCGGCGATGATTACGGCGAGTTCGTAATCACTCGCGCCGCCTGACGACGGCGGGCTATCCCGCAGGGGAAATCAGACATGCGACCGGAAACTAGATTAGCCACCAGACTCACCGCCGCCGTTAGCGTCGTAAGCGCACTCTTGGCTGCGATTCTCGGCGCTGCCCTGTGCGGGGCGGCAACGGTATGGATCAGCCTGCTTTCCAGTATCGGAACTATCGCCGTTGTCGGTGGTTACCTCTGGGTTCGGCCGGCACTGGCGAACATCGCGAAGGCGGTATCCAGATCGGCCCAACATGCCTCGGAGTGGGAGACAGTTGGGTCGCGCCTCGCCACCACGAACGAATCGCTTCTGCATTCCGCTAAAGAACAGGCTCTGGCATTGCGCGAGACCAGCGCCGCCTGTGAACGGGTGTCCGGTGGGGCGCAGCAGAACGCCCGCACGCAAGAGGCCGCCGTCTTGGTACAAGATGCCGAGCGCGCGGTCGCGGACACGGTCCTGAAGCTCGAGCAAATGGTGTCGGCAGTGGTCGACGTCAATTCGTCCAGCGAGAAGATCTCGAAAATCATTCAAGTCATCGACGGCATCGCATTCCAGACCAATATTTTGGCGTTGAACGCCGCCGTCGAGGCGGCACGGGCTGGAGAGGCCGGCCTGGGTTTCGCTGTCGTGGCCGACGAAGTCCGGAATCTGGCACAAAGGGCTGCGCAAGCCGCTAAGGACACGGCAACCCTGATCCAGGAGTCCATTACTCGCGCGGGGCATGGCGCCGCGAAGCTGGATGAAGTAGCCCTTGCGATCGATTCGATCAACAAGAACACCGCAAAGTTTAAAGCCCTGATCGCGGGCGAGGCCTTGGACGGCAACCGGCTGGCGGATTTCAACCAGGCCGCAGCTTCGATCGCCGGCCTTTTTCAGACCGCGGAGAGCACGGCCGACACCGCTGCGGAAAGCGCCGCCGGCATCAAAGAACTGGTTCAGCAAGTCAATCAGTTCGCGGCCGCTTCCCGCGAAGTGGTGGCGATGCTCGGCTGAACCAGAACCGGCGTCACCAGATCTTATGCGCCGTCTCGGCCACCAGCGCCAGCTTGCGCCATTGATCGTCCATCGATAGCAGATTGCCGGCCGCCACGGATGCGAAACCGCATTGCGGGCTGAGCGCCAGGTTCTCCATGGGCACGTAACGCGCCGCTTCGTCGATGCGCCGCCGCAATTCGTCCGGCGACTCGAGCGCCGGCTCCTTCGTGGTCACCAACCCTAACACGACGGTCTTGCCCCGTGGCATCAGGCGGAGCGGCTCGAAACCGCCGCAGCGCGCCGTATCGTACTCCAGCAGAAACCGGTCCACATCCAGTCTCTGGAACAGCTTCTCGGCGATGGTGTCATATCCTCCCTCCGTGTACCAACGGCTGCGGCTGTTCCCGCGGCACACGTGCAGCGCCGCCGTCACCCGGTCGCGAGGTACCTCCGCCAGTGCCGCATTGTCGCCGGCGATCCCGTCCTCCAGTTCCCGATCCGGATCGCGGCCCGCCTGCCGCATGTGTTCGCGCTGCTCGGGATCGAGGTAATGCGAGTAATACGGCGCATCGAATTGGATATAGGTCACACCCTCGCCAACCAGCCACCGGATCTCGTCGCGCGTAATCTCCACCAGGTCGCGCAGCAAATCGGCGGGTGTTGGATAGAAGCGATCGGTCACGCCGGGCTTATAACTCGCCACCATGAAGTTCGACGGCGCCGGCAAAGTGACCTTGAACGGCACGCCTGCGGTCTCCTTCAAGAGCGGCAATTCATGCGCCGTGAGCTTGCGCAGCTTTCGCAGCTTGGCGCCGGCGGCATTTGCCGTGCTCGCCTCTTCGCCTCCGCCCGGTCCTTTCCACGCAAGCATCACCTTCTCGCGCACGAACCCTTCCACGGCATCCGCCATGTCCGTGAGCCACGAACCGCGGCGCATCTCGCCATCGGATGCAATATCGATTCCGATCTCGCGCTGCTTCCGGAGCGCATCCGCGATCGCACGGTCTTCAACGGTTCGCAGTTGTTCCGCCGCGATCCGGCCCTCCGCGAAATTCGCGCGCGCTTGCAAAAGCTCCTTAGGGCGGAGCAAACTGCCCACTTGTTCGGCTCGATAGGCTGACGTCATAACCTGCAATTCTATAATCAAAGAACGGTGGAAAAGTTCTACGTACAGAATTTCGGATGCCGCGCCACGCAGGCCGATGGCGCTGCTCTGGAGTCGCTGCTTGGCGCGCAAGGGCTCGAGGCAGCAGACCAGCGCGCGCATGCCGACTTGGTGGTGCTCAACACCTGCACCGTGACCGCGGCGGCCGATGATGATGTGCGGCAGGCGATTCGCCGCGTCCACCGCGAAAACCCAGCGGCCCGCATCCTGGTCACCGGATGCTACGCGCAGCGCGCCCCTCACGAACTGGCCGCCCTGCCGGGAGTCGAGTGGGTCGTGGGTAATTCGCACAAAACGCAAATCGCCGAACTGGTGACGGCGGCGCCGTATCACGGCAACATCCACGTCGGCGACATTTTCGCGCAGCACGATTTTCTTTCCGCCCCCGTGGAAGATGCCGCCGGCGACCGCACCCGCCCCAACCTGAAGATCCAGGATGGCTGCAGCAACCGCTGCTCGTTTTGCATCATCCCTTTCGTGCGCGGCCGCAGCCGCAGCGCGCCGGCCGCCCAGGTTGTCGATCAGGTGCGCAGTCTGGCGCGCCGCTATCGCGAGATTGTCCTGAGCGGCATCAATTTAGGCCGTTGGGGCCGGGAACCGGGCAGCTCGATGCGCCTCACCGGCCTGATCCGCCGGCTGCTCGAAGAGACCGAAGTCGAGCGCCTTCGACTCAGCTCCATTGAGCCCATGGATCTATCCGACGATCTACTTGGTCTCATGGCCGAATCGCCCCGGATCGCCAAGCACGTGCATGCTCCACTCCAGAGCGGCTGCGACCGGACCCTCCGCCGTATGCATCGCAAGTATCGCCCGCGCCATTACGCCGACCGCGTCACCAAAGCCCGCGCTCTCATGCCCGATGGCGCCATCGGTGCAGACGTGATGGTCGGATTCCCCGGCGAAACCAATGCCGATTTCGAGGAGAGCCGCCGCTTCATCGAAAGCCTGCCGTTCACCTATCTCCACGTGTTCACGTACTCCGAGCGGCCCGGCACGCCGGCGGCCGAAGATCCGGACCCGGTCCCAATTCCCTTACGCAAAGAGCGCAATCGCGTCCTGCGCGAGTTGGCCGCCGCGAAGAACCGCGCGCTTCGCGCCCGTATGGTGGGGAAGACACTGTCGGCGGTGACCCTGAACGAAGGCGGCGTGGCGCTGACGGAGAATTATCTGAACGTGGAGTTAGCGCGGTATCGCGAGCCGAACCGGATTGTCGATCTGCAAATCGGAGGCCTCTCGGATGCCGGCCTTCGGGAACTATCGGCAAGCTGCGGTCCTCTCAGGATGCTTCGATAGAGTTATTTCGTGGACCGAAGAGATCTTCAGCAACTGTCGAGAATTCGCCTCGTCGAGGCGAAGGCTCTGTTGAGGCTCGGCCGCTACGACGGAGTCTACTACCTCGCAGGTTACGCTGTGGAGTGCCCGCTGAAGGCATGTATCGCGAAAGAAACCAAAAAGCACGAGTTTCCGGACAAAAGACGAGTGAACGAGAGCCACACGCATGTCCTAGCCGATTTGGTCAATCTAGCGCGCCTGGAGGACTCGCACCTCGATCGGTTGAGAACAGACAAGGCCTTTCGCGATAATTGGGAACTCGTTCGATTTTGGTCGGAACAGAGTCGCTATCGACGAAGCCGACCGGAGGACGCTCATGCCTTGTTGAAGGCGGCAGATGGGGTCATAACGTGGATAAAACTGCATTGGTGAGCCTCGATATTGAAAACGGAGCCCAGGTGTTAAGCGCGTTAGACAAAGCCGGAATTAACGTCAAAGTGGCAGCATGGCTCCTTCTCAGTGAGTATGAGGACTGGCGCCTGGTGCTGGCATCCCCGACTTTCGATTCAGCCGGTGTGCTGGAAGGCGTACGACTCGTTCACCAGGCGCTCGATGATGCCGGATTTCCAATCGAGCGGCAGCCGTCACTCTTGATCCTGCGGATGAACGATCCTTCTATCCGCGAGATACGACACATCTTCGGCAAAACCAGGAGCGTTGCCGGTATGCGCCTGGGCGGCCAGATGGTCGGTGATCGCTTTATAGAGGATGGATACGCGCATCGCATCTCCTAAGCAGCTACATCTCCCGTCGCCCTTCCATTGCTTTCGATATCGTGACCTCGTCGGCGAATTCCAAATCGCTGCCCACCGGAATGCCCATCCCGATGCGCGTCACCCGGACACCCAGCGGTTTCAGGAGCCGCGCCAGGTAGACAGCGGTCGCTTCTCCCTCCACTGTCGGGTTGGTCGCGACAATCACTTCCTGAATCTCACCCTGGCCGATGCGCTCCACCAGGCCCTTGATCTTCAGCGCTTCGGGGCCGATCCCGCGCAGCGGTGAGAGTGCGCCATGCAGCACGTGATAACGGCCTTCAAACTGGCGGGTGGTTTCGATTCCGACGATGTTGTGCGGCTCTTCCACCACGCACACCAACTTCGGATCGCGGTGCGGATCGCGGCAGTACAGGCACAATTCGCTTTCGCTGATGTTGTTGCAGACCGCGCAGAGGCCCAGTTTGTCTTTCACGTCGAGCACGGCTGCGGACAAGTGCTCGGCCTCTTCACGCGGGGCGCGCAAGATATGAAACGCGATGCGCTGCGCCGATTTCTGGCCGATCCCCGGGAGCCGCTTGAACTCGTTGATGAGCCGCGCGAGTGGTTCCGCGAAATCCGGCATCGCTTAAAACATGCCGGGGGGCAGGCCCATGCCGCCGAGCATGCCACCCATTTTCCCTTTGATCTCGTCGTCCACTTTCTTCACGGCTTCATTGGAGGCGGCCACGATCATGTCCTGCAACATCTCCACGTCGCCGGCAACTTCGGGATCGATCTTTACCGCCAGCAGGTTTTTTTGCCCGTCCATCTGCACCGTAACCATTCCGCCGCCCGCCGTGGCTTCCACTTTGATCTGCGCGATTTCCTGGTGCAGTTTCTCCTGCATCTGCTGCGCCTGGCGCATCATCTGCTGCATGTTGCCCGGTAACTTCACGTCGCTACTCCTTGAGATTTCGAACTTTGCGGATGTCACCACCGAAGACTTCGCGGAACCGCTGCACCTCGGCATTGGCCAAAGCCCGCCGCGTAGCGTCGTCCTCGTTGGTGCTGGAGGCCGGTGAGGCCGGCGCCTGCTCGCCAGTTTCTCCTACGCTGGTCTGTATGCGCAAGGGACGGCCGAAAACCTCGCGCACCACCTCGGCAAACGTCTTATCGTCGAAATACATCTTATAGGTCATCGGCGCGACGATTCGCAGATCCGACCCTGCAACCGTGATGCGCGAATTCTCCACTGCATCCGCTAGATGCGTATATCCCTTCTGCGAAAGATGCGCATGCAGCCTTCCGCGCTCGTCGCCCGCCGGAACCGGCGCCGGTGTCGCCGGCGCTGGCGACGCAGCCGGAGCAGACGGAGCGGATGACCTCGTAGCTGCCGCGGGTGGGGCCGGCTTCGGTGCCGGCCGCGGATCTCCGCTGCCGTTGCCAAGATCGGCGAGCGCCTGTTCGATCGGCAGCAAGCGCCCGGCGTGCACCAGCCGCACCAAGCCCAGTTCTAAATGAAACCGCGGCTGCAACGAGAACTGGAAGTCCTTGAACAGCTCGAGGCTGAGATGCAGATAGCGCGTCAGGTCTTCTTCCGAGAATCCGGCTGCGATTTCCGCCAGGCGTTTCCGCTGTGCCGTTGACTCGGCAATCAGACGCGCCGCGTCGGCGCCCGCAATTCGCGCGACCAGAAGATTCCGGAAATACCGTGACAGCTCGCGGCTGAAATGTTGGAGGTTGTGTCCATTGCGTTCGAGCTCATCCACCACGTCGAGCATGCGCCGCGCGTCGCCCTGCTGGAGCGCTTCGGTGATCCGCTCCAGCCATTCCAGCGAGAACGCCCCTAGAAGCGCGCGCACGTCGGCGGCATGGATCTTGGAACCGCAGCAGGCGATGGCTTGATCGAGCGCCGAAAGCGAATCGCGCACACTGCCTTCGCCCGCTTGTGCCAGCACCGCCAACGCCTCGGCGTCGGCTTCGATTCCCTCCTGCTGGCAGATCCATGCCATGCGTGCGATGAGATCTTCAAAATCGACCGAGCGGAAACTGAAGTGTTGGCAGCGCGATGCGATGGTGGCCGGAATCTTATGCGCCTCCGTGGTGCACAACACAAATACCACCCACGGCGGCGGCTCTTCGATGGTCTTCAGCAGGGCATTGAAGGCTTCATTGGTGATCTGGTGCGCTTCGTCGATGATGAATACTTTATAGCGGTCGCGCGCGGGCTGAAAGCGCACGTTCTCACGCAGTTCGCGCATTTCGTTGATGCCGCGATTCGACGCCGCGTCGATTTCGATCACGTCCATGGTCCCGCCCTCGGTGATCTCGCGGCAGCTCGCGCACACCCCGCAGGGCTTGTTGGTCGGCCCTTCGACGCAGTTCAGGCAGCGCGCCAGAATGCGCGCGACGGTGGTCTTGCCGGTGCCGCGCTGGCCCGAGAAAATGTAGCCGTGCGCGATGCGATTCTGCGCGATGGCATTTTCGAGTGTGGTCTTGACGTGCTCCTGGTTGACCACGTCTGAAAACGTCTGCGGGCGGTATTTGCGGGCGATGACCTGGTACATGCGGTGGGTGTTCCGCGCCTGGCACGGACATTCTGCCAGGCCCCGGGTAATCCGCGGCACAC
The DNA here is from genome assembly GCA_035516375.1 of Bryobacteraceae bacterium. Taxonomy (GTDB): domain Bacteria; phylum Acidobacteriota; class Terriglobia; order Bryobacterales; family Bryobacteraceae; genus PSRJ01. The sequence goes on along the minus strand of DATJAK010000225.1, from coordinate 33,128 downwards.
GAACCGCACCACTACCGTTGCTTCCTTCCGGACCTGGCGGGGTTTGCAGCCGTCCGTTGCACGGAGCCCGAGACCTGACAACCATCCATCCTAGCACGCAGGTTCAGACCGCTCGCACGATCTCCTGCCACTCCTCCATCCGCTCCCGGATCGATTTCGCGGTCGGATTCTCCGGCAGCAAACCCGAAATCACAGCTAACGAATCGGCCCCCGCGCGAAGCACATCTCGCGCATTCTGACGCGTGATCCCGCCGATTGCCACTAGCGGTTTTTCTAACAGCGGCCGGCACAGGTGCAGCTCTTCCACACCCACCACCGGATCCGGGTTTTGCTTGGTCGAAGTGTCGAAGATCGGACCCAGAGCCACGTAGTCCACCGGCTCGCCGCCGGCCATGCAAAGCTGCTCGCGGTTGTGCGTGGAGTGGCCGATCAGCGTATCCGGACCGACCAGCTTGCGGGCATCGCGCGGCGCCAGATCGTGCTGGCCCAGGTGCAGCCCCGCTTCCAGCAACATCGCGAAATCGGCGCGGTCGTTGATGATCAGCGGAGCGCCCGCCTCACGGCAGAGCTTCGCCACACTTTGCGCAATCGCAAAGATCTCCCGGGTCCAATGCCCTTTGTGCCGAAATTGCAGGATGCCTGCGCCGGCGTCGAGAAATGCCGCGGCGGCAACTTCGACGCCCACTCCGCTGTTCGCCAGCGTCTCCGTGTCCAGTATCGGATAGAGACGCGGCAGCTTCATCGCGAACCGAACGGTCCTCTGGCAAATGCCGCGGCCTCGGCCGGCGTGGGCAGGCCGAACGTCAGGAACACAAACGCCATCTCGTTGGTGGTCTGCTCCCCGTACTTCACTTCCACCGGCGGATGCGCGGGGTTGCGCGGGTTGTTCTCGGAGTTGTCGTACGTGTACTCCATGTCGATGCGCGTGTCTTTTGGAATCTTCATCGGGCTCGCGTACGTATATGCGCCTTGCCAGTTGAAGTCCCAGTCCTTGATCCAGATGAGCGGTGTTACGGTGCCATCCGGCAAGTGCGCCTCCACCTTCATGTCTTTGCAAAGATAGTGCGCGTGGGGCGTGATGCCCAACAAATCCGCGTCCGCGGAAATCACGCGCGACGCCTTCACCACGTATTTCGATTCGCCCGCGGGAATGTCGATGTTCAGGCTTCCCATCAGCATCACCGAGCGCCCCTGCGTCGGCGCGTCGCCAAAGAACAGGCCGAGCGACGATTGATCCTGGGCAGCCGTGCCGGAAGGGTGGTAGTGAATCTGCACCACCAAATCCGACTTGTCCGTCAGCCTGGTCGCATATGCGGCCACGGGCTTCCGCGGCGTGATGCCAGGCGCCCAGCCGCCAATCAGATTCGCGGGCACGCCCGGACCACCGAAACAGGTATACCCTCCATCGGCCGAACCCGCCGCCAATTTGCGCCCCTGGCCGCTGTTATCCAAGAACACCAGGGAGTGATGCACGGTGCGGCGGTTGTCGGCGCGAAACTCCAGCGCATGCAGGTACGTGTCCTTTTCCAGGTTCAGCGGGATGACAAAACAGCGGAACTGGTCCGGACCATCGGCCGGCACGGCGAACTTCGCCGGCATCGTCACCACGCGGTCCGGCTGCCCCAATTGCCAGCCTTCGGTGAACTTGGGAGGCGCCGGTTTCGCCCCGCTGCCTTCCGGTGCACCGTTCGCGGCCCACTGTTGGATCATCGCGATTTGTTCGTCGCTCAGGCGCCGCACATCCTTGAAATCACCATAGCCCGGTTCAGCCTTCCATGGCGGCATCACACGTGACTTCGTCACCGTCGCGAGCAGCGCGGCCCGTTTCGCCGCGTCCTGATACGTCAACAGCGAAAACGGTGCCACCTCACCCGGACGGTGGCAGCCCGCGCAGTTCTGGTACAGAATCGGCGCAATATCGTGGTTGTACGTTGGCGCGGGCAACGTGGCGGCATGGAGCGCGCCCGCGGCGGCGAGCGCCAGGAAGGCGGTCAGAGTCAGCTTCATATCATTGGCTCCGTTCATTTTCGAGTGATGGCGCAACCCAGCGCCCTGGTGCGCGGATGCGGCACGGGTTTTCCTGCGAGCACCGCGTCGAGCGCTTCTCGCAGATCGAACTCCGTTACCTGCACGCGCTCGTGTCCGAAATCTTCCAGGCGGTTGTCGATGCGCCCCAGATACAACAGCTCGCCGCTGGGGGAGAGCACCGCGGCTTCGGGAGTCACATCGGCGCCCGTGTACGATGCCAGAGATTCCTCCGGATCGAGCAGATAGGGAAACGTGTAGGCGAATTCCTTGGCATGCTGCCGGACTTCATCGATGGAAATCGTGGCATCGCCCTGCACGGCGTAGACGGCGATTCCTCGCGCACTATACGCAGCCTGCATGCGCTTGAGTTCCGGCACATAGCGGTTGCTCAACGGACAATCCGTGCTCACGAAGATCAAGACCACAGCCCGCTTGGAGGCCCACTCGGCTGGTGTGTGGAGGCGGCCGGTGGTGTCGGCCAGCGAAAAGTGCGGCACGGTGCCAGCCGCGGCGGCAAAGCTCGACACCAAGAGTGCGAACGCTGACCCTTTGAGTGCCATAGTGTCTATTGTACCGGCTGATACGGTCTAACGGCGGCCGTCAAACCGCGGCAGCCAGCACTTCCGCGGGTTTCGGCATGCCGCGCCGCGCGAAATGAATCACGCCTTCGGGGCCGATCAGATACACCGTACGCTTCACGATCAGCCCATTCGCCTGATACAGCCGGGCCACCTGCTGACCTCGATCTACCAGCAGCGGAAACGGAAAGTGGTATTTTTCGCGGAAGCGCTCATGACTCGCTGCGCCTTGCGGATTCACGCCGAACACTTCCACGCCCCGTTTCTTCGCCGCATCCCACCCATCGCGGAAGTCGCAAAGTTGCTTGGTGCATCCGGGCGTGTTGTCGCCCGGATAAAAGACCAGCACCACGTTCTTGCCTCTGAGCGAAGACAGCTTCACGGTGTTCCCGCGGTCATCAGGCAGCGAGAAATCCGGCGCGGGAGTGCCCGGTGGGAGCGGGTCAGAAAACAGCCAGGAGAACATCGTACCCTCATTCTACCCGTGCCCGCCCGAACATCGCGTTCCATCCATGCATGCGCTAAAATGCGCCCTTATGGCTTTTTGCACCCAATGTGGCGCGCAACTCTCCGAGGGAGCGCGATTCTGCAGCGGCTGCGGGCAACCACTCGGCCTAGCGGCGGCAGCCGCGCCCGCTGCCGAACCGCTCGATTTCACCATTCAGGGCGACAACCTGCAGGTGGCGCGCATCCGTCTCAAGCCCGGCCAGGAAGTCTATGCCGAGGCCGGCAAGATGGTGTACAAGACGGCCAATGTGCAATGGGAGACCCGCATGAGCGGGGCTACGCTCGGCGACAAGCTCCTTGGTGCGTTGCGCCGCACAGTCACCGGCGAATCGCTGTTCCTCACCTACTTCCGCGCGGACGCGAACGCCGGCGAGGTCGGGTTTGCCGGCAACTATCCCGGCCGCGTCCAGGTGTTCGACCTCAAGCCCGGGCAGTCGATGCTGGCGCAGCGCGACGCCTTCATCCTGGCTCAGCCGACCGTGCAGTTTAATGTCGCGTTCGTAAAGCGCCTGGGCGTCGGGTTCTTCGGTGGAGAAGGTTTCATTCTCGAAAAATTCACCGGGCCCGGCAGCGTGTTTATCCATGCCGGCGGCGATTTCGTGGAGTTCGATTTGCAACCTGGCCAGGTGCTTCAAGTCGATAGCGGCTGTATCGTCGCGTTCGATGAATCGGTCGAGTACGACATTCAGTTTGTGGGCGGCATCAAAACGGCCGTCTTCGGCGGCGAAGGTCTGTTCCTGGCCACCCTGACCGGCCCTGGCCACGTGGTGGTGCAGAGCATGACGTTGCAGAAGATGCGGCGCGAACTCGCTCCCACGCGCACCGGCGGCGACGAGCACAGCCCCTTGGGCTCGCTGGGAAATATCTTCGGTTCCGAAGATTAGCAGACCGCTGAAGAAGCCCAAGAGCCGCTTGCTAACGCGCGCGGCTCGGAAACGCGGCATCGAGTTCACAGGCAGTTACCGATCTGCGGCCGCTAGCCCGCGTTTCGTACGCTATCGGCTGGACGGCCGGAATTCCAGCCTGCTCTTGGCTTGCACGTTGTGGAACTGCATCCGGTAGCTGCGCCCCCAATAGTAATCGTTCCACTGATCGCGGTAGTGGCTGGAAAAGGGCTGCCCCGATTGGCCCGTCAGCTCGTTCAGGAACGAATGGTCCCAATCGCTGGTATCGGCGTTCATCCTCATGGATGGCGCCAATTCGCGCGTGGTCTGTTTGATCGTGGTGCTCGAGCCGCTCATCGCCACCGGGCCGATATCGAAATATTTCCCGAGTACCGGAACTTGATGGGTCACGGGGTTGTTGATGGAAATGCTCAGATAGCGCCCGTATTGCCATCGTTTGGGATCGCGGCCTTGGATGCGCGCGGCCTCATCCACGGCATCTGCGAAGGCGCGCAGCAACATGCTGTTCCAATCCGTGAACCACCCCGCAGGACGCTGCCTCAGCAACCCATCCACCACCGCCGGCGCCAGCGTGAACTGGTACGCCGATCCATTTTGCGACGATGCGTTTTCGCCGATTGCGGTACGGACATGCTGATACACCAGCGCGATCAGGAACGGCGCGGCCAGATCCCGATTCATTTGCCCGTTCCAGCCACGGAGGAGCGCTACCGCCGCATCTAGCGAAGACGTGTGCAGGTTGCGCCCCTGGTATGCCGCCACCACCTGCGCGGCGAGAAACTGGAATCCCGCCGAGTACACATCGGTCTCGACCGACAACAACTGTTCCGCCCGCCAATTTTTGCGCGCCGAAAGCCGGTCGAAGATTTCCTGCGAACGGTCGGGCGGCGCGAAGTTGCCGTTTACCGGATAGGGATAGTTCACCGGGAACGGATTCTGATTGGCCGTGACGATCATCCCCCGCGGCGGATTGAACGCCGAGGGCAGCTCGTCGAACGGAATATAGCCTTCCCAATCGAATTGGCCGGAGGAGCCATCCACCGGCAGATCGCCCAGGTAGCCGCGGCGCTTGGGCAGCTTGCCCGCCAGATGATAGCCGATGTTTCCATCGACATCCGCGTACACCACGTTTTGTGCCGGGCCCGGATAGCGGGCTAGCGCCGCGGTGAACTGCTTCCAGTTTTGGGCCTGGTCCAGGTCCAATATCGGGAATTGAAAGATGGCGGGATCCTCGGCAGTCCAGCGCAGCACGAGTGTCTCACCGCTTTCGGTCGCGAACAGCGGCCCGTGGCGGGTCAGCCATCCATTTACCTGTTGCGATAGCTCGCCCTTGACGCGGATCAGTTCGACTTCCGGCTTCGCCTGCTCGATGCGCCCTTCGTAGACGTACCGCCCGGTTCGCTGGTCCAGCTTCTCGATGTAGATGTCTTGCACGTCGAACTGCGAATTGGTAAATCCCCAAGCAATTCGTTGGTTATGGCCGACAATGATGCCTGGCGTTCCCGGCAGGCTCACGCCCGCAACATCTAAGCCGGGCGCTTCGAGTTGAGCCATGTACCAGATGCCGGGCAGCGAATACGCCAGGTGCATATCGTTCGAGAGCAGAGGCTTGCCCGATGCCGTATGGCTTCCGCTCAAAACCCATGCGTTGGAACCTGGCTGCAACTCCGTCCCCGCGCGGACCGGAAACAGAACCGCCACCTTTTGCGGGTCGCCTTCCCGCATCAGATCCCGCTTCAGGATCTCGTTTCGCCAGGTGGTGGTCAGATCGCGGAACATGTACAGCGCCACCAGCATGGTATCCACGCCGCTCCACGGCCGCGGTTGATAGCCAAGCAGCGTAAATTCCACGGGCAGCTTGTTCCAATGCGTGGAAAGGAAGGCGTTCACGCCTCGGGCGTACGCTGCGATTACCGCGCGATCCTGTGGAGGCAGGTTCGCATAAGCCGCCTCCGCCGCCCGCCGCATTCTCATCCGCCGCGACTCGCGGTCGGCGTTCAAGGCCTGCGGCCCGGCAATTTCCGCCAGTTCGCCCGACGCCGAGCGCCGCAAGGCGTCCATCTGCCACAGCCGGTCCTGCGCTGTCACGTAACCTTGCACGAAGAGCGCATCCTCGATGCTCTCCGCGCGTATGTGCGGCTCGCCTAGCGCGTCAAACCGAACGGTTACCGGACGCGAGACGCCGGCTTCGATGACTCCGGAACGCTGCGGCAGCGGCCGCCAGGCGAACCAATAGACGAGCAAAAGCGCCGCCACCAGCAGAAACCCGATCGTCCAATTGACCCAGGTGATGATTCGAGCGAGCAGAAGGATCTCCTCACCGCTGTGGAAACTGAGGGTGCTCGCGAACCCGGCGCGCCTGCTCCAGGTGGCGGCGTTCGTGTGCCGCCTGCTGCGCCAGGGTCGCCCCCAAACCCAGTCTGACCAGGCGCGACATCGGTGTGGGTACTTTGACGCGCGCCAAATCCAGGCCTTCGCTTTGCTCCACCATCCCGATGAATTGACTCTGCAGGTGCAGAAAGGTCGGCAGAATCGCGGTCAGTGGCTGACCGTGGACCGCTCGGAAACGCCGCGGCGACGTGAACTTCCGCCGTACCGGAGGCTCCGTGTTCCGCAGGATCGCGCGCGCCAGAAAGCTGTACTGAAATGGCCCCGTGCTGCTGATTCCCTTGACCTTAGCGTTTCGAATGGCGCTTTCGAGCAGCCTAATCTCAGACTGGCCGACCATGGTCAGGTGACCCAGGCATTCTTCGATTGACCATTGTTCCGACCCCGGTCGCCAGTTGAATTGCACTTCCGTAAGTCCACTCGTCAGAGCTTTCGCCTGGTTGGCGATGTTCTGAAACTGGCTCCGGTATTCCGCTAGCTCGGGCGCCCCCATGATTGGGGATTATACGAGATCTATTCGCCTTCGGGGGATTGAGCGGCCAGATGCTCCCGGAAAATGCGCAGCGAGTCGCATTCTTTCTTGCCGAAATGGAGGACTGGCTCCAGCAATTCATGCACGCTATAAGCCGCCTTGCCGATTCCACCGTTGGTGTGGGTGCGGGTGTTGCCCAGCAGGTGATACAGCTCGTGCGCCAGGACACGGGCGGCCGCGCGGCCGAAAACCGCTTCCCGATCTGCCGCGTTCACACCGATCAGGTCGCGTTGGACAAAAATACGCAGGCCGTCGCAATTTACATCGATGAAGGGGAGAATTTCGCCATCGCTGATGTGCGTCCAACCGAGTGGGCCTGGAAACCCGGATTCCTCCTTCAGCCCTTCGGTGTCACATTCGCCTTTGAAGTGGATGATGGCCAGTTGAGAACTGGACTGTTTACCGGCTTCGCTCAGAGCGTGCCAGGAAAACTCGAGGCCTATCGGCTGCATAATCGCTTCCAGTTCGCCCTGGATAGCCCGGACCACCGGAGCGGGGGGATCCTGTTGAAACTGCGTGTACAAAGTGACCGGCGCAACCCGATGTGCCCGTCCACCGCCGATCGCCGGCAGAACGCCGAGCGTCAGGCAGATAATCAAACCTTTCAACTCTCCGACCTTCCCAGGAGCGAATCATAGTTCAATTCCCGACTAGAGCGTCCGTGACCGATCGATCACCAGGTCCGGATGTTCCCGAACCATCGTATTGGCTACGTGGCAGGTGAAGCACAGCGGTAGCGCGTTCGCTAACGTCTGTTTCAACTCCTCCACCGGGATTTGATTCCACTCCATAGACCTTCTATCGGCAGTTAGCACGGCAGGTTTACGGTCTCCCAAATGTATTTCTCCAATCGGGCGCCCGCACCAGGCGCACTTCTTGCCTTCATACCAATGCACCAGGATGTTGCGAACCAGGCAATCTTCGGGGGCTCGCTCGATCTGGAACAGGCAATCCTGTCCGCAATCAGCCTTTTCCGGCCAGCGCGAGCATTGATTCAAGCGCAGTTCCGGTTCCCCGTGTAATGCCGTAGCCGCGGCATGCCGCGCGTCTATGGTGACGCCGGCAGCCAGACAATTCTCCGGACAGGTGATCGCGCGCTTGCCATGGAACTTCAGCCATGCCCGTCCCATGCGCCACACAGCGATACCCGCTAGTACGAGTGCCACCGCAATGACTACAATCGCTAAATTCAGCATATTCACATCCTAAATGGCCTGAATGCAAGTGCCTGACCATTTGTGTACGCCATCACCCGCGTGTGGCCTAAAACGCTGATCTAGAATGGTCAAAGAAGTCCAAAGCCTTAGCACCTGCGAAGGTTGGCTTGGGGGGTTTTACGCAAACATTGGGTCCCTTCGCCCGGACAGCGGCAACTCCCCAGGCAAGGAGAGCGTCTACCGAATCGTGACCAGAGCCATCCGCTGGGCCATACCGGTACTTACCGCCACAGTTCTGGCTGCCGCCTATAGCGATTACCAATCGGCACAGCAGAAGTTCGACCGCATCGAGGGCGATCGCGTGCGGGCGGGCTCCCGCGTGGAACTGACCGCCGGCGAACTCACGGCCTATGTGGAACATACGGCGCCCACCGTAACCGATGGAGTACGCAATCCGAAGCTGCAACTCCTTGGAACGGGAATGGCCAAGGCCACGGCTCTGATCGATTTCGCGAAAGTCCAGCGTTCGCAGGGCCATGCGCCGGGCTGGTTAATGACCAAGCTTCTCGAAGGCGAGCGGCCGGTGAGCGTCACCGCACGAATTCGCTCCTCGGCAGGGCAAGCCACCGTGGACGTCCAGCGTGTGGAAATTTCAGGCATCGTGATCGATGGCCGAACGCTGGATTTCCTGATCGAGAACATCCTGCTGCCGCTCTATCCCAACGCCGTCGTGGGGCGGCCTTTCGAACTGGGGCATCACATTGAAAGGCTGGATGTCGGACCTCGCGCCGTCGGCGTGGTGATCGGCCGCTGAGCTTAGTGCGATCGCGCGCCGCCGGGGAGACGCCGAAAAGCTTACAATAGAGAAACCGACTCCAGCAAAAACTGCTCTCTTCCGACCGGGCCCCGTGCCTGGAACCGAAGTGGAACAGCGGTGCTGAGCTGGCGAGCCACCGGCGGGATGCGCGATTATCTAGCACTAACCAAACCACGGATCACCTGGCTGATCCTCATGAGTACCGCAATCGGCTACTTCTTCGGATTGCCGGATGCGGCCTGGCGGCAATTTCTACTCGGCATTCACCTTCTTTCGCTGTTCCACACCATCGTGGGCACCGGCCTGATGGCCTCCGGCACGGCGGCTCTGAACCAGTGGTTCGAGCGCGAAGCCGACCGCCAGATGAAGCGAACTTCGCATCGTCCCCTTCCCTCCGGTCGAATTGGCGCCAACCGCGCCTTGGTGTTCGGCGCCGCTCTCTCCGCGCTCGGTTTCCTGGAACTCTGGCTCGGCGTCAACCTGCTGGCCGGCCTGCTCGGCGCCTTCACTCTGGCGAGTTACCTGTTTGGTTACACCCCTCTGAAACAGCGTACCTGGTGGTCCACGACCGTAGGCGCGATTCCCGGAGCACTACCGCCTGTGATCGGCTACGCCGCCGCCGCCGGCACGTTGACCCGCGAGGCGTGGGTTCTGGGCGCCATCCTGTTTCTGTGGCAGTTTCCACACTTTTATGCCATCGCCTGGATGTATCGGGAGGATTACGCGCGCGCCGGCATCCGCATGCTGCCGGTGGTGGCCGATTGCCGGTTTACTTCGCGGCAAATCGTCCTCTATGGCATGGCCCTGATCCCCGTGAGCCTGACACCCGTGTTCCTCGGAATGTCGGGCATGATCTACGCAGCCGGCGCTCTTCTGCTCGGCCTCTGGTTCTTGTATTCAGGCGTGCGCGTGGCGCTCGACCGCTCCCTGATCCGCGCCCGCGGCGTTTTGGTGACCTCCGTGTTGTATTTGCCTCTGATTTACGGCCTGATGCTGATCGACAGGCCTGGATTGTGATCCAGGTCCAAAACCTTACCCACCGGTATGGCGATCGCGTGGCGCTTTCCGGTGTGAGCTTCGAGGTCCGGCAGGGTGAAATCTTCGGCCTTCTCGGCCCGAACGGCGGCGGAAAGTCCACTCTCTTTCGGATCTTGTCCACCATGATGTCCCCCTCGGAAGGCCGCGCCGTGCTTGCCGGATATGATGTCGTGCGCCAACCCGGAGAAGTCCGCCGCCGCGTGGGGGTGGTCTTCCAGACGCAGAGCCTCGACAAGGCGCTCACCGTCGAAGAGAACCTCCGCAGCCAGGGCCATCTCCACGGGCTAAGCGGCGCTACGCTCCGCGAGCGCATGGAAAAAGCCATGGAGCAACTCGGGCTGGCCGAGCGCCGTAAGGACCTCGTCGAAACCCTCTCCGGAGGTTTGAAGCGCCGCGTCGAAATCGCCAAAGCACTGCTCCATCGCCCGCAGATATTGTTGATGGACGAAGCTTCCACTGGCCTCGATCCCGCCGCGCGCCGCGACCTTTCCCGGCACGTCGCCGATCTCCGCGACCATGACGGCGTCACCATTTTGCTCACCACCCATATCCTCGAAGAGGCCGATCGCTGCGACAGGCTGGTCTTGCTGCATCACGGCAAGATCGTGGCCCAGGGCAGCCCCGGAGAGTTGCGTTCGAGTATCGGCGGCGACGTCGTGGTTCTCGAAGCGGGCGACTCCGCGTCACTCGCCACCGGCATCCGGCAGCGCTTCGGTCTCGAAGCCTCGGTGAGCAATGGCAACGTCCGCGTCGAAATTCAAAATGGCCACCGGTTCATCGCCGAGGTAGTGGAAGCCTTCCCGGGATCGATCAACTCGGTGGGCCTGCACAAGCCCACACTCGAAGACGTCTTCGTGCGTGAAACCGGAGCTTCCATTGAGTAGGTTTTTCTTACCCGCTGCGACCCTCTGGCTCCGCGAACTGGTGCGCTTCTGGCGCCAGAAAAGCCGGTTGCTCGGCGTCATCGCTTCGCCGCTGGTGATCTGGCTCTTGATCGGATACGGTTCCAACACACTGGGCCGATTTTACTCGGGAGCGCTGGTGCTCACGGTGATGTTCTCCGCCATCTTCTCGACCATCTCGATCATTGAAGATCGCCGCGAAGGTTTTCTGCTCTCGATGCTGGTTTCGCCTGCTCCGCGCAGCAGCCTCGTGCTGGGCAAAATCCTGGGCGCGGCCACGCTGGCATGGATCCAAGGGTTGATCTTTCTCGCGTTCGCTCCGCTGGCAGGAGTGAGCCTCGATTTCGGCGGAATTTTCGCCGTCGCCGGCGCCATCTTCCTCATCTCGTTCACGCTGACGGGGCTGGGTTTCGTGATCGCCTGGAAGATGGATTCCACCGCCGGTTTCCACGCCATCATGAATCTGCTCTTGATGCCGATGTGGATGGTCTCCGGCGCGCTGTTTCCTTTGTCGGCGGCCCACGGATGGGTGAAGGCCATCATGTGGGTGAACCCTCTGACCTACTCGATCTCTCTTTTGAACCACGCGCTGGCCGTACCCAACGTCACTCCCGGCCAATGGGAGAGCCTGCTGGTCACGCTCGCGTTCGGAGTAGGTTTGCTTTTTTTCTGTGGCCTGCTCGCCGCGCAACCGAGCACCCGCAGCGCCGCATGAACGTTCGGCTCATGTCTGCAGATTGGCAAGCCTGTCCAGCAGCCATTCCAGCCTCTGCATCAGCCTGTGCAGCCGACCAGTGGGGCAGACGCTCGCTTTTTGGCGTCTGCCAGGCGTACTGCAAACCACGAAGGTCCTACTCACAGCCCGTCGGCCAGGCAGACCGCAAACTACGACGGTCTGCCCTACAAGCCCTGGCGATCTTCTTCCTTCTGCTTTCCGGCTGCGCTTCCCGCCGCCTCCCGGTTCTCGGAGAGGTTCCTGACTTCCAACTCACCTCGCAAACAGGAGCGACCATCGACCGGCATGCGCTTATCGGCCATGTGTGGGTAGCGGATTTCATCTTCACTACGTGCCCAGGGCCCTGTCCCATGATGAGTTCCCGTATGCGACAGGTTCAGGCGGCCACGGCTGCGAATCCGGATGTGCAGTTGGTATCGTTCACCGTCGATCCCGCGCACGACACACCCGCCGTTTTGGCGGCATACGGCAAACATTTTCTGGCGCACCCGCAGCGCTGGCATTTCTTAACCGGACCGCAGAGCACGCTCAATCATCTGGGCCTCGATGGCTTCCACCTCAATGCCGTGGATGGCAGTCTCGATCACAGCACACGATTCGCCTTAGTAGATCGCGCCGCTCATATTCGCGGATACTACTCCTTCACCGATGACGGTTTCCTGAAGGCCTTGCTACGCGATTTGAACAGGCTGGAGCGGGAGAAATCGTGACCTCAGTTTTGCCTTCCATCAACGCATTTCTCAATGGCACGGCTGCCGTGCTGCTGATCTGGGGATACACCCTCATCCGCCGCAAGCGCATGGAGACCCACCGCAAGGTAATGCAGACAGCCTTCGCCGTCTCCTGTCTTTTCCTGATCTGTTACCTCGTCTATCACTACCAGGTAGGCTCGGTGCACTTTCAAAAAACTGGAACGATCCGCACAGTCTATCTGAGCCTTCTGGCCACACACACGGTTTTGGCGGCGACAGTGCCCGTGCTCGCCATCATCACGCTGCGCCGCGGCCGGGCCGCTCGCTATGAGAAACACCGCCGCCTGGCCCGCTGGACGCTGCCCATCTGGCTGTATGTCAGCGTCACGGGCGTCATCGTGTACCTCATGCTGTATCACCTCTGAACTCGTCGCCTCTAAACGCGCGGCTCGGAGACGCGGCATCGACTTCGTTACCGAGCCGCAACCAAAGGGAGCGGTGCCTTTGCCTTTTCAACAGCCTGTTAAAGCCCTGCGCCGATTCATTCGATAGAATGTTCGGTTAAGGTCGTTCCCTGCTAACCGGGAACCTATCCGAGTTGTTACCACTTCGGACCCGGAAACGCTTGCTCTACTCTAGACGTCAAGGACACTTATAGAGGGCCGGATCACCGGACCAAATGAAAATGGAGGGAACCTTCGTGCGAAGGATCACGCTACATCTTGTCGGCCCTATGGCTCTGGCCGCTGCCATGCTCTACGGCCAAGGACAACCGCCAATAAATGGACCTGTCTATTGGTCCACGTCGCAGCCGGATTGTTCGAGCTTGTTTGAGAATCCGATTCCGATTACGAACTCGTCTAACGCCACAATCGGGTATTCGTGCTACGTGAGCGGGACATTCGTGTGGCTGGCAGCTGGCGGGGGATGGGGCTCCGCCATTCGTGTGGCCGCGCCTAATACCGCTCCTGTCGGCGTGGACTACACGTTCTACGACGTAAATGGAAATCCACAGTCATTGGATACTTCGGGCGCGGTTATCGGGCCGGGCAAGGAAGTCAGCTTCGCCCTCAACACCAATCAACCAGCGGAACTCGACCTGCTTGGCGCGACGGGCAACGGTCCGAGCTACAGCAACCTCACCATCGGTTCGGTGTACGCCGTGCTTTACTGTCCCGACGCCAACACCTGTTTGAACGTACTTCCTCAGTTGATTTATTCGAACTTACCCCATAATCCCTGGGCACTGAGCGCGCCCATCTCGTGGGACGGTTCGGAATGGACTGAGTGGTCCGCCGAGGGTGTCGATGACAACACCCCAGTGGGCGCTGGCCACCATCTCTCTTTTGTGGTCTACAACCAGGACACCACGGCTACTACTTACACCGTGACCGTCTACGACAGCAATGGAAATCTTGCCGGAACAGGCACCACCCCCTCGATTCCACCGCTCCAGAATGGCGGAAATGGAGAAGGCGGGACTTATGGCGCACAGTTGCGGGCGATCGTCCCGAATCTGCCGTCCGGCACATTTAAGGTTCTCTTCAATGGCGGATCGTTGAATTCCTTTGTCGAGGTGCTCCAGTTTAATGGACTCTCCGCCACGACACTGCAGGTTGCCTACGATGGCGGTGCCAGTGCTTCCACCGGCGCGCTGACGCGCTCGATGGCGGCCAACCTGAAGCCCAATTACCGGAAGCAGCGCGTGGAATCCACGCCAAAGACCGTGTTCCCGGGACTGCAAAGGTAAAAGGGGCTGCCACGTCCCGATCAGAGCACGCTATCTATCAGCAGAGTCTCGAACGCATTGACCCGCGCAAAAACGGAATCGTTGGAAACCAGGCCGGAGCTGGACCAGCAACTTGGTCATGGTAATGGTGGATGTCACGGCGGACGGGCGCCGCTGCTCGATCCAGTGCAGGACTTCGTCGGTCAATACCCGATGGGGCTGTGTCAACAGCGATGCGCGAATGACGACCCAGAAATGAGTGCAGGGCCGCTAGTCCCAGCTTTGCCGCTCCTTGCGCAAGTAGCCGGTTGGATAGAGCCGTTTCGCGAGTCCACGAATCGCCGCGGCATGCGATGGAGGCTTTCTTGATACGATCACGTGCTCACCCCGCACCACCACCAGGAGTTTATCGCCGGCTTTCACGCCCAATGCCTCCCGGGCTTCCCGTGGAGTGACGATTTGATTCCTGCGCGACAGCGTTGCCGTAGCCATCGCTTTACACTCTATCAGGAAGTAAAGCGGCCTCGAAACTGCTCATTCTGGTTTGTCGAGGTTCGAGGTTCTCCAGTTTGACGGGCCGTCCGCGACCACCCTGCGCTGCTGAAAAAGCCCGCCAAACCTCCGCTCCCTAGCGGTCCCGGCTCGGTAACTGCCTGTGAACTCGATGCCGCGTTTCCGAGCCACGCGCGTTAGCAACTGGATCTTGGCTTGTTGAGCAGCCTGCTAACGCCCAATTTCTACTGGAAGAGCATCACGTCCGGTTCGATCGAATCGAACTTGTCCTGGCAGTTATTCGGCTGGCCGTGGTAATTGGGTTGGATCGCCCGTACGGTTCGCGGAATGGCTACGGGATCATCGGGCAAATGTTCGATGGAAAGAGCCATGCGCGGGTGGAATTTGCGGATGGTCTCACTGCCTCCCCGGATGGCATTTTTCTCCGCGCCCTCGATATCCATTTTGATGAAGTCGACTCGCGGCAGGCCCAACTCCGCCACCATCAGATCGATTGTCGTAAGGGGCACCTTGACCTTGCCTGTCATATACAGCCCGGGAGGACGCACGACGCTGCCGCCGCTCATCGTGCCGCCCTCGGAAACAGTCAGGTCGAGCATCGTCACGCTGTCCCAGACGCCTTTGGGATAGACAATCACCCGGCCCTCCGCAATCTCTTTGGAGAAAGTCCGCCGCAGGCTTTCCACGTTCGGGGGAGATGGCTCAATGGCGACTACCAGCTTCGCGCCGCGGAATAACGCCGATCGCGTGAACACTCCGATGTTGGCGCCGCAATCGAGCACGACATCGCCTGGCCGTACGCCGCGAATGTGATCGCCGTAAATCTCCGTCTCTTGCTCGGCTAACAGGAACCCGATGAGCGGCTCGTGGCGCGAGGTCCAATACTGTCCCCGGGAGGTATTCACGAGTTCGAAACCGGAAATGTCGCGATCCACAATCTGGCTTTCGCGTCCCATTTCAGACCACAACCGCGTGAAGCGCAGTAATGCCGTATTGGCATTGAGCGTGGCATCGAGTGAACAGCCCTGGCTTCTCCCCAGAAGCCAGACCGCGAAGAGCCTCGCGCGCGGCGAAATCGCTGCGACCATGAGCGCGACTCCAACGATTGCCAGAACGATTTTGATGGCCAGGAAAGCAGGCGGCTTCTGCCGGGCCGGAGCACCCGAGTCTTCCAATTGGTTGGGCACGCATTCAGCATAGCCACGGCGATTTCCGCCCATTAGTTATCGAAAAGTGTACGGTAATCCGTTGCCGAACCGCGCGGAAGGGACTTGGGCAACGGCTCACTTCAGCCCGAACACCTCGAAATACTTCTGCGGCAGCCGGATTCTCTGGAATCCGCGGTCCACCAGAACGTGCCGTGTGAAACCCGATGCCAGCTTGCGGTCTTCCTCAGCCAGGCGCATCTCGTAAACGAATCGGATCACGCGCGGGTTGGCATCATCGATGCGAGTCTTCACGATCACTTCGTCATCAAACCTCGCCGGCGCGTGGTACTTGCAGTTGACCTCCACGACGGCCATCAAAACGCCGTCACGTTCCAGGTCCCGGTAGTCCAGTCCGCGGCTCTTGCAGAACGCCACCCGTCCCACTTCCATCCAGACGATGTAATTGGCGTAATACACCACGCCCATCTGGTCGGTCTCTGCGTAGCGCACCCGGAGGCGGGTTTCGGCGTCAGTCATGCGCAACCATGGTAACCCTTTGCAACCGGGGATCGCCTGGAACCGTCTGTTAGACTGGAAGTTACCAGCCAGCCGATGCGCGCCCGTGTGCTCTTTTTCGGAATGCTCAAGGAATTGGTAGGCCGGTCGGCGGAGGATATCGATCTGCCGGACGGCGCCGATCTGGGCAGCGTTTTTGAGCGCTACGCCGCCCGCCAGCCCCGCCTGCGCGAAATGGGCCCGAGCATCGTGGCGGCGCGCAACCAGGAATTTGCGGACCTTTCGACGCCTCTCCAGGACGGCGACGAAGTGGCCTTCCTGCCGCCGGTAAGCGGCGGATCGGACGGTGACTACCTCGAGATGGTCTCCGGGCAACACTTTTTCGCGTTGACGCGCTACACCATCGATACGCGCGCGGTCATCGACCGGCTACTGACCGGCGCGGAAGGCGCCGTAGTCACCTTCGAGGGCACGGTCCGCAACAACACCAAGGGCCGGGCCACACTCTACCTGGATTACGAATGTTACGAGGGCATGGCCCTCAAAACCATGGCCAAGATCGGTTGCGAGATCGCTGGCAACCACAAGATCGGCCGCGTTGCCATGGTTCACCGCCTCGGACGCCTGCTGATCGGCGAAACCAGCGTAGCCGTGATCGTTACCGCCCCGCATCGCCGGCCGGCCTTCGAAGCCGCCCTGGAAGGCATCAACCGGCTGAAGACGATCGTCCCCATTTGGAAGAAAGAGTATTTCGTGGATGGCGAAGTCTGGGTGGAAGGAGAGTGGGATCGCGATGTCCCCGTGGTGGGTTAGATCGGCCTGGCAAGCCGCTGCGCTTGCAGGCTTGGCGATTGCCGCCGAGGCGCAGCCGCAGCCCGTCATCCGTGTCAATGTCAACCTGGTACGGATCGCCGCCACCGTCAAGACCACGGCCGGGGAGCTGGTAGGCGCCCTGCACAAAGAGGATTTTGCGGTAACCGACAACGGGGTCGCGCAGGAAATCGCCGTCTTCGAGAGGCAGAGCGGCCAGCCTCTCTCGGTGGCGCTGATGATCGATACCAGCGGTTCCACCGCCAAAGATCTGAAGTACGAAACCGACTCCGCCGCGCGGTTTCTCAAGGTGTTGCTGGGAGAAGGCAACATGGAGGACTCCGTGGCCCTCTATACCTTCAATTGGGAAGTGAGCAACCCCGTCCGCTTCACCCACTCCCTTGTGTCGCTCACCAATGCTTTTAGGCTGTTGCACGGGGAAGCCGGGACATCGCTCTATGACGCGATCTGGCTGGTCTCGCGCGATCTGGAAGACCGCGAGGGGCGCAAGGTGATGATCATCGTTACGGATGGAGGCGACACCACCAGTTCCAAAAACATGCAGCAGGCGTTGCGGGCAGCCCATTTTGCCGACGCCGTTATCTACCCTGTGGTGGTCATTCCCATCACCAACGACGCGGGACGGAACATCGGCGGCGAGAACGCGCTGAAGTTTATGGCCGATGGCACCGGGGGCCGCACGTTCCTGCCCTCGCTCGGTGCGGAGTTGGACCGCGCCTTCAGCGACATCATCGACGAGCTGCGTACGCAGTACTTGATCGGCTTCTATCCCCACAATGTCCCGTTGACCAAGGAGCGTTTCCACAGGCTCCAGGTCACCGTCCAACGGCCGGAATTGCGGGTTTCCGCGCGCAACGGCTATTATGGTGATGCTGAAGGTGAGACTGGGCCCGACGCCCGTATCTCCATTAGTCCCGAGCGAAAAGCCAAGAAGAAGCAGGAGAAGTAACTACGGCACAACACAGTGGCAAATCCGCACGCCCGTCCGAGCAGACCTTGGAAGAGGCGAAGTATCTCAAGGCATTAATCGAGAGTGCCACGCCGGTGCGGGTGAAGATGGTGGATGGCGAGGAAGTGGTCGGCATCATCGAATACTACGATCACTCGTTCATCCGGCTGACCCGGGACGGCCAGCCAAATCTGTTCATCTTTAAACACGACATTAAGTATCTCCACGAAGAGCCGTAGTGGCCCGGCCGCCGCTTGGTGGCCGGCACGGATTCGCAGACTGCGCCACGAAACGATCATCACCATGCAATACCTGGAAACCGCAGTGGAGATTGCGCGCGAGGCGGGTGCGCTGCTGGCCAATTACTTGGAACGGCGCGTGGCCTTCGAGGTCAAGGGCGAGTTCGATCTGGTCACTGAGGCCGACCGCGCTTCCGAGAAGCTCGTGGTCGAAAAGCTGCAGACCTATTTTCCTTCGCACGCCATCGTGGCTGAGGAAGGCAGCGACGTCTCCGGTTCTTCTGAATACCGCTGGTACGTCGATCCGCTCGATGGCACCACCAATTTCGCCCACAGCTTTCCGATGTTCAATGTCACGCTCGGCCTCGAGCGGGCGGGCGAGGTAATCGCCGGCGTAATCTACGATCCGGTGCGGCAGGAGATGTTCACGGCCGAGAAGGGCGGCGGCGCTTATCTGAACCACCGGCGCGTGCACGTGTCCGCGATTCGGCGTCTCGCCGAGTCGCTCGGCTCGACCGGTTTTCCGAGCCGCAAGCGCAGCCACAACGTCAACATTCACTTCTACTACCAGTTGGCCATGGCGTCCCACGGCGTACGGCGCACGGGCTCGGCGGCGCTCGACCTGGCCTATGTGGCGTGCGGCCGCCTGGATTTCTTCTGGGAATTTGGCCTGAAGCCCTGGGACGAAGCCGCCGGCACCCTACTCGTTCAGGAAGCAGGCGGAACCGTCTCCGACATGGACGGCAGCCCTCACAGCATCACCAGATCCGATCACCTGTTGGCGGACAACACCACCTTGCACGAAGAGGTTTTGGGCCACTTCAGCAAGATCTTCAGCGGGCGGCCGCCGGTGCCCATTCCGGACTTGCCGTAGCGCGCGGATTTGCTCTAAGCCTGCCGGTACCACTCGAGCGTCCGGCGCAATCCCTCCTCGAACGAATAGCGCGGCGCGTGGCCGAGATCGCGCGCGGCAGCCGTCGTATCGGCTTGCGAGTGCCGCACATCGCCGGCGCGGGGTGGGCCGAAGCTCGGCGCAATCTCGACGCCCTCGATCTTTTGGAGCAACGCCCAGGCTTGGTTGAGCGTGATCCGTCCGCCATTGCCGGCGTTGTAAGTCTTGCCGGAGACGTTGGACGCCCGCGCGGCCCGGAGGTTGAGAGCCGCTACATCATCCACGTAAGTGAAGTCCCGCGACTGTTCACCATCCCCGAAGATCGTAGGCGGGCATCGTCTCATGATCGCTTTCATGAACAGCGAGAGCACTCCCGAGTACGGGCTGGATGGGTCCTGGCGCGGCCCGTACACGTTGAAATACCGCAGCGATACGGTCTCGAGAGCATAGACGCCGGAAAACACAGCGGCGTAGTATTCGCCCACCAGCTTCTGCAGAGCATACGGTGACTTCGGACGCGGCGCCATTGTCTCCACCTTGGGCAGCACCTCGGTGTCGCCATACGCGGACGATGAGGCGGCATAAATCACGCGGCCCACCTGGCCTTCGTGCGCGGCCCGCAGCACGTTGAAGGTGCCGTTGATGTTTACATCGTGATACAAAACCGGCTGCTCGATGGAGCGCGGAACCGAGGGCAGGGCAGCCTCGTGAAACACTGCCGAGGCCCCGTGGATCAGCGGCGCAATCTCTTCATAGTTGCGGATATCGGCGCGGTGGAATTCGATCGACTCGCGGACCTCTTCGATGTTGGCTTCGCTGCCCGTAGCCAGGTTGTCGATCACCACAACACGCCGCGCGCCATCGTCCAGGAGACGCCGGACGATGGCTGAGCCGATGAACCCAGCGCCGCCAGTAACGACATAATGCTCCGCCATGTGAAAAGACCAGTTTACGATGGGAGAGTGGCCCACAAGGCTCTAATTTTCGATCTCGGGAAGGTTCTCATACCGTTCGATTTTCAGCGCGGATACCGGGCGCTGGAGGCGTTCTGCCCGTATCCGGCGGTGGAAATCCGGCGCCGCATCGCAGCTTCAGGCCTGGTGCGGCCTTTTGAAACCGGGTTGATCGAGCCGCGCGATTTCTTTGCCCGCCTGGCAGAAGCGCTGGAGCTGACGATCGACTATGACGCCTTCCGCAGCGCGTGGAGCTCGATCTTCTACGGGCAACTGATTCCCGACCGCGTGCTCGAATCGCTGGCGGCACGCTACCGCCTGATCCTACTCTCCAACACTAACATCATCCACTTCGAGATGGTCCGGGAGGCGTATCCGCTGCTGCGGCACTTTCACGAGCTGGTGCTTTCGTACGAGGTCCGCTCGATGAAGCCGGATGCCCGTATCTATCAGGCGGCGATTGAGCGGGCGGCATGCCGGCCCCAGGAGTGCTTTTACACCGACGACATCGCGGAGAACGTGGAAGCCGGGCTACGCGAGGGGCTGGACGCGGTGTTGTTCGAGGCGCCGGAGCAGCTCGAGGGAGAGATGAGCAAACGCGGAATCAGTTGGGCATGAAAAAACCGGGTGCCCGCGAGGACACCCGGTTGAGGAGCGCCTGTGTCGTGGCGGAGTGGTCAGACACAGGAGTGGAGGAGCCTGCTACGCCAGCAGGCCGCCGTGGCCCAGACTGGCGATTTCCCATCCCGTTACGTGATAACGCGCCAATAGCGGTGGCAGCACCAAATCCACGACGTTGGGCTTGGCCGACCGGAAGCAGCCCGGCGCGGAGATGATCGGGACATCATCTTTGTAAGCCATGAGCATCAGGTTGCCCGGCTCGACCGGAGCCAGGAACCGCTCAACCAGCGCGCCCACCTTCAACATCGCCTGGCCAATCACATCTTCCGGCCCCGCGGGCGCCGTGGTGGAGGCAACCAGAATTGCGCAAGGTTTGGACCGCAGCAGATGCTGCAGGCTGCGCGCCACCGAGTTCTCGTCTTCGGTGCAAGCCAGAACGAAGTTGGCGTTGATGCCGAAGCGCTCCAATCGCTGGCGCATGATGTTTTCAAAGAGCTGCCGCGCCCGCTCACCGCTGATCGGATCGCTGTAGAGCACGGCGATGCTGGGCACCCGAACCGGACGCGCCTGTAGGATTGGCCCACGCTCTTTCAAAATGCCCGTCACCGCTTCCAGTTGATCTTTGGCCACCGCGAAGGGCGTGCTCTTCACGGTCGCAATCCGCTGTCCAACTACCGCGTAGCTGTAGTTCAGCGCGGTGGCGATCACCACGCTCGACGTGCAATTGATCTGCTTGAGCAGTTCATCATCCACGAGGACGCAGCAATTTTCCGTTGCGACCAGATTGGCACGGCCCCCAGCGGCTAAACGGATCTCGAAACTACCGCAACCCATCTCGCTGGCCACCGCACAGACCGCATCGTCCTCGCCGATTTCACCTTCTTCCAGCTCGGTGACCCAGATGTTTTCCATCCCTTCAGATTCCAGGATGCGGACATCTTCGTCGCTAATCACGTGGCCTTTGGCCAGCAACTTCTTCCCACCCGGCCGGAATACGGTGCAACAAAGGACCCTGCCAGTTGAGGATTTCACGTCAACCGTCTGCGCTCTCATGGTAGCCTCACAAGACGTAGGATCTAGGTAAATTTAGGATTTCTTTATCCTGATCAGATTCTACATCGGTAAGGTCACCGAGACCCTGAAAAACTCTACGATTTTTTGCGGGCTACGAAACGATCCCCCATTTTGTGGGTATTCCCTAGGGGAGCCGGCTTGTTGGTAGGTGAACGCACTGGTCCGCATCGGACGAGCCCAACTGTAGTTGCGCGTCGGCCCACCTTTGCGGCCGAAGAATGCGGAGCACGGCAATTTCGTCACACGCTTGAAACTTCGGACAGCGCAGACAATCTTTCCACGCTTTGAGCGGAAGTACCCCGCGCTCTACCTGTTGGAAACCAACTTTGTTGAAAAACTCAACGACATACGTGAAAGCGAAAACTGCGTCCAACTCATAGATTTGAGCCTCATAGACGAGCGCTTCGACCAGCCGTCTGCCCGCCCCCTGCGTCTTTGCTTTCTCTGGAACTGCCAGTGATCGGATCTCCCCGAAAGTCGGGCTGTAGAAGTGCAACGCGCCGCAACCGAGAAACTCTTCCCGGTGCGTAACTACCGTGAAATCCCTAATGGCCTCCGACATTTCGAATTCCGTGCGTGGAAGCATGATGCCGCGCGCGGCGTAGCCGTTGATCAGGTCCAGGATCGCCGGGATATCGCGCATTACCGCCTTGCGCGTCACCAGCGCGCGGCCCGCCGCGGGGTGTTCCACAAAAGCGTCCTCGTGCAAAGCACTAATCATGCTGCCCTCCCTTCGCTCAGCACCAGGCGGGTACCGATCGGCTCACCGGCCAGAATCCGGCGCAAAACTTTGGGCGCGGACCCAGGCGCGATGCGCACCTGCCCCACGCCTTGCCGGAGCGCCGCGATGGCTGCGTTCAACTTGGCTTCCATGCCACCCGTTGCCACGCCATCGGCGATCAGCCGCTCGCTGTCGGCCGCCGTCAACACGGCGCGCACTTGCTTGGAGCTGTCCATCACGCCTTCCACATCGGTGAGAAAAATCAGTTGCTCAGCGCGAAACGCGGCGGCGCAAGCCACCGCCAATTGATCGGCATTTACGTTGTAAATCTGTCCCTGGCGATCCGCGGCGACACACGCGATCACCGGCAGGAAGTGTTGGGCGGTGAGGGCATCGAGTAACGCCGGGTTCGACCGGGTGATGCGGCCCACCGCGCCGAGCGCCGGATCCATCTGCTCCGCTTCGACCAGGAATGCATCGATGCCGGAAATTCCTACAGCCTTTGCGCCAGCCCGGTTCAAGCTGGCCACCAGTTCGTGATTCACACTGCCGGCGAAAATCTTCAGGACGGCGTCCAGGGTCTCGGGCGTGGTCACGCGCAGACCGTTCACGAATTGGCTCTCGATGCCGCGCTCGATCAGGTAGCGCGTCATTTGCTTGCCGCCGCCATGCACCACGGCCAGCTCGGTGTGATTCGCGCACGCCTCAGCGATCTGCGCGGCGAGGCTCTCGCGCGATTCCGCGGCATCGAGCAGGGTGCCGCCGAGCTTCACCAGCAGCCTCACAGCAGCCCCTCGGTTTCCGGATAACCCAGCATCAAATTCATATTCTGCACGGCTTGGCCAGCGGCGCCCTTCACCAGATTGTCGATGGCGCTCACCACCACGGCGCGGCCGGTTTTGGCATCCAGCGTGACGCCGAGGTCGCAGAAATTGGTGCGCGCCACCCCGCGCAAGTCAGGCACGTGGCCGGTATGGAAGATTCGGATGAATGGCTCGTTGGCGTAGCGCTTCTCGTAGATCTGGAGCAACTCTTCAGCAGCGGAGACGCTTTTCGCGCGGAAGTAAATTGTTTCCAAGATGCCGCGATCGAGCGGCAGCAGTTGCGCCGTAAAGCTGAACTCGCCTTCCTCCAGACCCGAGACCTGCAGCACTTCGGGGACGTGCCGATGCTTGAGTATCGAGTAGGCCGAGAAGTTCTCGGTCACCTCGCAGAAACTGGTTTTGAGGGTAGGTTTGCGGCCGGCGCCGCTGACACCGGACTTCGCATCGCAGACGATTCCGCTGGCGCGGTCGATCACGCCGGCTTCGAGAAGCGGGCGGATGGCCAGGTTCGCGGCGGTCGGGTAGCAGCCCGGATTGGCGACCAGGCGCGCGCCGGGGATGCGATCGCGGCAGAATTCCGGCAGACCATAGGCCGCCTCGGCCAGGAGCGCCGGTTGCGTGTGCGGCTCTTTGTACCAGGCGGTGTAACGCTCGGGGCTGCCGAGGCGGAACGCCCCGCTCAGATCGACCACCTTAGCGCCGGCCTCCAGCATGGCAGGCGCGAGCTCCATGGAAACTTCGGGAGGCGTGGCCAGGAAAACCAGGTGGAGCTCCTGGCTACGGACCGCCTCGGGCGTACAGGGCAACTGCTTTGGGCCTTTACGGTTGCGGATTGCCGGAGGGGCAAACTCTTCGCGGTGTTCGAGCTGGACAGGCTCCACGTGCGGGTGGCGCTCAAGGATGCGGAGAAGCTCCGCCCCGCTATACCCGCGATAACCGACTATGCCGACGTGGCCCATTGTCTAAATATTCCTTATTATGAATAAATATACCACGATATTGATGGTGTGATTTTGAGCGTTTAGTGAAAAACGAAGCCAATTGGCCATTGCGCCAAACGTTCTGGCGTGACGTTTTTGGATACCTAGGATGAGCGTGCGGCATTCAGAGCGCAGTGTGCACTGAAGATCTGTGTGGTTATAGGCTAGTAATAGTGCTAGGATTGTCGCGTGGAGAGCGAAAGTAACACTAGCATTGAGGCGACCCTTACGGAGTTGAAGTCCCGCATGGCGACTATCGATGCGAAACTTGCGACATTCAACGAACTGGCGCAAGAAAGGGAGGCAATCCGGCAAGCGATTTTTGCCTTGGAAAATGTTCTCGGAAAGGCTTCGGATGAGTCGGTTCCGATGCGAATCTGGGAACACGCCGAAAACATTCTCATGGGTAACGATAACAGACCCATGTCTGCGCCTGAAATCGTAGACCTCCTGGCCGCGAGAGGAGTCTCTTTGGAGTCCAAGACTCCGACCGAGAGCGTACGAACGATACTTATACGCAAGCCAGATGTATTCAAACGTCTCGAAGACGGGAGATTTCAGCTGGTCGATCCGATTGAACACCCTCCGACGTACCGCCCCGCGATCAGACGTAGGGGTTCCTGGAGATATAAGCCAGTGACGCTTAAAGATGTCGCTCAGGAAGTTTTTGAGCGTGGGCCAGAAGGCCCCGCGACTATTAAACCCAAGGAGCACAGCTAAGGCCTAAAACGTTAAAGGGCCGCGTGTCTCTGTGGACGGCAGTGCGGCCCAAGATCGAGCGCAGGTTAGAATGGCGAAAAAACGTGAGGAAGAAATACGCGAGGTAATGAAAGAAGACAAGGCGCGCGGTAGCCGACATCCCTAAGGTCCGGAATCCGAGCGGGAGCGCGCGAAGCTTTTACAGGAGGCGAAAACGCTGTTGGAGAACGGAACCGAAGAGGATGTTAAGGCCTATATTCGGGCCTTAGAGATCCCCGCGGGCTCTCCGGCCGCCCAGAGGATTGGCGCGAGAACCGCCAATCTTCGCAATGACCTTGGTCGCTGCTCGCGTTCTTGCGGCACGTTTCGCCGGCGGAAGCGTAGCAAGGTGTTCTTCGACAATCGCTGCAATTTCCTCCGCTGCCTTACTAAGTCTCTTGGCGCTCCTCACAGAGATCAGTATACACCGCAGCTAGAAATCTACTTCCTGGTGATCTCCTGAGCGAGGTGATCCGGGCTTTGCTAGCCGGCCGCTACCGCGGATTCCCGTTCGTCGAAAGCGGTTTGCATGGTTCCCAGGATGCGCTCCGCTTCGGACCTGGGGCTGGATGCATGGGTGATGGGGCGGCCGATGACGAGATAGTCGGCTCCGGCGAGAATGGCGTCGCGGGCGGTCGTCCGGCGTTTCTGGTCGTCGTTGGGGGAGTCGTCGTCGCGGATTCCGGGCGTGACTACCAGCAGTTTGTGGCCGCTGACTTGCTTAATGCGTTGGGCTTCCCGGCCCGAGGCGATGACGCCATCGCACCCGGCAGCCAGCGCTTTTTGCGCCCGGAAGAGAACCAGCTCTTCTACGCTGGTGTGGGTGTAGCCCATTTCGGCGATATCGGCGGCGTCCATGCTGGTCAGCACGGTTACCGCGAACAGCTTGAGTTTGCTATCGCCGCGGCCCTCCACGGCGGCGCGGGTCAGGTCGCCGGGCCCGTGAACTGTTAAGAACGTCACGCCCAGATGGGAGGCGCGGGCGACGGCCTTCTTCAGTGTCTCGGGAACATCGTAGTATTTGTAATCCAGGAAGACCGGCTTGTTCGCTCTGATCAGATCCCGAACGAAGTCTTCGACGCCGGCGGCTAGCTGCAGCACCAGCCCGATTTTGTAGAAGCGCACCACTCCTTCGAGAGCGTCTACCATTTTCCGGGCGGCGGAAATATCGGCCAGATCGAGCGCGACGATCAGGCGCTGATCCGCATCGATTTTGGGGATTGGCATGGATCGGAGACCATTCTAGCAGAGGGTTGCGCTACGCGAGAGTAGAAAGCGCGCGCCAGAAAACCGGGGTCATACGGCCAGCGCGCGCTTCGTGTGATGTTGAGATGCTGCTGGTGGTGTAGTGCCGCGGCGGCCCAGACGTATCAACAAATTGTTTTGGGGCGGCCACGATAAAATAGAGGGCAATCTGGAGGATCGCAGTTGATGCCGAGGCGCGCTCGATGGGTTTTCATAGCAATGCTGGCGCCCGGCGGTTTCGCCGCCGAGTTGCCGGATGGTGCTGGAAAGGACATTCTGGTGCGAGCGTGCGTGGGGTGTCACAAGGCCGAAGAATTCTTATCCTACCGGCACACCAGGGAGGAATACCAGGCGATCGTGCAGCGGATGGCACAGCGCGGGGCACGCGCCTCGAGCGACGAACTCGACATCATCGCGGACTACCTGGCAAAGAACTTCCTCAAGGTCGAGGACCCAAATAGGGTCAACGTCAACAAGGCAACGGCCAAGGAGATCGAAACCCGATTGAACTTGACCGCCAAGGAAGCCCAGGCGATTGTGGGTTACCGGGAACGCCACGGCGACTTCCGCGTGTGGGGCGACCTGCTGGTGATCTACGGTGTAGACGGCAAGAAGATTGAGGCGGCGAAGGATCGGATGAGTTTTTGAGCGCTCGATCCGCCGGGGCCGCCTGCGATCAGAACATGAATTTGAGCGCCATTTGCATGATGCGCGGGTCGAGCGAACTGGTAATGGTGCCGAATCCGGGCGTCCCGTAGGTGAGGTTGAGGCCCGAACCGCCAGCCGCCAGGCTGGGGAGCGCGATGCCGGCACGTTCGGTATTGGGCAGGTTGAAGGCCTCACCACGAAACTCGAGTGTGTATCCTTCGCGGATTCGGAAATCTCTGGTGAGGGCCGCATCGATCTGCCAAAACGCCGGACCGGGAATATTGCTGCGGCCTAGGTTGCCCAGCGTGCCCGGGGCGGGCGTGGCAAAGGCGGCTGGGTTAATCCAGCAAGTCGGATGCGGACCCGCGCACAGAGAGTTCGGCGCTATCTGGTTCGGACGTTCGTTCGCAGCAGGGCCAAAGATGCCGGTGAGTGACACGTCGCTGGCAAGGCCCACTGTAAGCCACGGCGCCGATTGAGCACGATAGATCGCCGAGAATTTCCATCCTGAGGCGAGTGTGTTCACGGTGTGGTTGCCAAACTTCGGTGTCTCATAGACGGTAGTCCAGTTGAATAGCTCGCGCCGGTCGGACGAGAAGGTGCCGCCGATTTCGATGGACTGGCAGTTGCCGCGATCGAAGCGCCGGTTGTTGGGCATGACGAACCCGCCTCCCGCGTTGCCGGTGCTGTTGCCGATCGTCAAGTCGCCGATGCAATGCGACCAGGTGAAGTTGGCGGCAGTGCTGAGGCCCTTACTCAGGCGCTTTTGCACCGCCAGAATCAGGGCGTTGTAACTGGAAGTGCCGCCGCTATCGAGCAGATCGACGTCGGCGTAATACTTGGCTCCTGGGTAGTTATTGATGGTGAATACCCGGCGGGCGTTGGTGTTGGCGCCGGTGGAGCAGGGTCCAGGCGCCAACAATCCATACGTTCCCGCCGCGCAATTGCCGGGAAAGTAAACCGCAGGATTCACCTGGTAGGAGGACAGCAGATGTAACGTCTCGCTGCCCGCGTAGGTGGCCGACACCACCCAATCGTTTCCGAACTGCCGTTGCACCACGGCATTCCACTGATGCACCTGGGTGGCCCGGTTGTCGGGCTGCTCGGCGATGTAGGTTCCGCCCGGGGCGAACGGCGAATTGTTATTCAGCACGAATGGGAAGATGTTACCGCCCGGATTGGAGGCGTACGGATTGCTGAATTGACCGCCGGCGATGATCGTCGTGTTACCAAAGGGCGGAGAGTCGGCCGAGTTCACGTACATCGAGCCGTTGACGAAGTCGTACGAGATTCCGTAGGAGGCGCGAATGGTCATCTTGCCGGTACCCGTGGGGTCGTATCCGATCGCGACGCGCGGTGCGAACAGATGCCATTGGTTCTGGACTCCGGCCAACCCGTTAAACCCGGGATCCCCGGGGAAACTCAATCCGGGAGGTGCGTTCACAAACGTTCGACTGGTCACTCCAGCGAGCATGTTCGCGAGGCTGAAATTATAAGCCGCCTTATCCAACATGCCGGGAGGGAGGGAAGGTTCCCAGCGCACGCCCAGGTTCACGGTCAGGCGGGAGGTCGCCTTCCAGGTGTCCTGCACGTATCCGTCGACGAAATACTTTTGCTGTGGGAGCGGGTTGGGAGCGGACATGGAGAATGTGTTGATCTGCCCGAGCAGGAACTGGGGAATGGTGGAAAAGGTCCAGAAATTTTGGGAGTAGACATTACCGAGGAAGATCATCTTGTACATCATGCCGCCGGCGCCGAAGTTAATTTGGTGCGAGCCGTGAACCCAGCTTACGTCGTCATTGATCTGATAAGTCGTGCTGTGAGCAAACGCCTTACCGCCGGTTCCCGGACCGACCGAAAAACCGTTGACGCCCGCGGTGGCAATCGAGAACGTGCTTTGATGCGGCACATAGCCGCAATAAACCGGCACGCCCAAATCGCAGGAGGAGACAAAGTCGTTGTCGAAGCGATGAATTCCAGTCCGATCCGCGGACAGGCGGAATTGATTCACCACAGCCGAGCTAAACAAATATGTGTCACCCGCGGTCCAGGTCTGGTCCGCGTCATCCAATCCGCCTTGAGTGGAAGTGAGGATGTTGGCGGGTGTCAAGCCCAAAGACGGGGGCCGGTAGTAGCTGGTACGGAGGTAGCGCCCGAAGATGGTGTTTTTGGCGCTGAGCTGATAATCCCCGCGGACGACGTACTGACCCTCGTTCACGTGGGTCACCAGGCCCAACGGCGTCAGGCCGCAGCCGGTGGCGCCCGTGGGAAGCGCGTTGGCCAGTTTGACGGATGCGGGGTCGTACGCGCTGGGATTGATCTTGTTGCCCGGGAACAGGCCCTTGACCGCAGGCGCGAGGCCGGCGATATCCTGCGGGCAGCCAGTGAAATCGCCTTGGATCATCTGGGCCGTAGGGACGAAATCGTTTACAAAAGCGGTCTGGTGGGTGATGGTGCCCTGGTAGCCGAAGAAGAAGAACAGCTTGTCCTTTTTGATCGGGCCGCCGATGGTCCCGCCATACTGGTTCCGCTTGAGCCCATCGTTGGTGTGTGTGGACCAGTTGGTTCCGTTCAGATCGCCATTGCGAAGAAAATAGAACGCATCGCCGTGAAAACTATTGGTGCCGGATTTGGTCACGGCCGTGATGGTGCCGCCGGCGTGGACGCCGTTTTGCGCCGTCAGCGAGCTGGTCTCGACTTTAAACTCCTGCAGCGCGTCCGGGAAGGGAAACGGCATGTTAGCGTTGTCCCAGGGGTTGTTGAAGGCGCTGCCGTCGAGCCAGAAGGCGTCGCCGAAAGATTGCCCGCCGTTGATCACATACTGCTGGGTGTTGGGGAAACCGCCGTTGCCGGCGACGCCTTGCGGGATCACCGCGCCGGCTAATTGGATCAGGTCCGTAGCTACGCGACCGTTGAGGGGCAATTCGAGAATACGCCGGTTGTCGATGACGGCGCCCACGCCGGTGGCCTGGGTCTCGACCAGGGTGGCATTGGCTTCCACCTGTACCTGTTCGCTGAGGCTGCCGACTTTGAGCGTGATATTGATGGTCGGCTGGGTGGCAACCTGCAACACGATTCCGGTCTGTCCGAACGTAGCGAAACCCTGTTTGCTGACATCCATGCGATACGGTCCGACCGGGAGGTCCGGTACAACGTAGCTGCCGTCAGAGCCTGTGGTTGCCGTACGTTTCAGGCCGGTGGCCGTATTGGTCACTTGGACCATCGCCTCGGGAACGGCTGAGCCGGACGAATCCACGACCGTCCCCTGGATCTGCGACAGCTGCCCTTGGGCTAAGAGACTGACGCTTAGCGCAAGACTACCCAGGATAACTAGAAACGCTTTCATGACACCCCCCTAAGAGCCGAGTGGAGTTACACTCTTGGCTCACGTTTGCAACACAATATCCCGGCTGATGGCCGGTGTCAAGTACCCGTGCTGGAAATTTACCTCGCCTTGACACGCGGTTATGCCGGGGCGGATCATGTTTGCCATGAAATTCCACCCCGCTTTCGCTCGCCTGAGCGCGGCTTTGGCTGTATTGGCGCTGGCCGCATCTTCGTGGTTGCTTGCGCAGACTCCCGTAACCGGCGTGCCCGACCCGGAACTGTTGCTGAAGAGCAAAGACAGGAACCTCGAGGCCAACAAGACGCTGATCTACAATTTGTTTCGCGAGGTTTTGGAAGCGCGCCACATGGAGCTGGCGGACAAATACCTGGCGCAGGACTTCATTCAGCACAATCCCAACGCGGCGGATGGCCTGGCGGCGCTGAAGCGATACTTCGAGCGAGCCGGCGCTCAGCCGCAGCCGATCGCGCCGAAGCTGAAACGCAAGATCACGGCCATCATTGCGGAGGGCGAGATGGTGATGGTGCTGTACCCGCGCGAGCTGAAGGATCCCAAGGACCCATCGAAGACCTACACGACTACGGGGTTTGATGCGTACCGCATCCGTAACGGGAGGGTGGTGGAGCATTGGGATGCGGCGACGAAGAGCGAGTAGGGAGGAGCTACATCATCCACAGGGCGGCCAGCGCGGTTCCGTGGAGTGCGAAGAGGCAAGACTTGATCAGCACGCTGCGCGCGGAACTGGCATAGCGCCACATGCCGGCGCACCAGACGCCGTAACCTAAGACGCCGAGCAAGAAATATACGGTTGCCCATTCGGGCGCAAGCGGTACGTCGTAGCTGAATACGGGTGGCCGGCCGAGGCGATACACCAAGCCATTTGCGTCGTCTGGAGGTTCATGCAGGGCGCAGAACCCATAAGCTCGCCAGGTAGTTCCACGGGCGGTTAATTGGCGGTAGGACGCGGTTCGCGTAGCCGGGCGGTTGCAGGAGGGAATGGAACAGCCCATGTGCACCGGACTCTTGCGGAACCAGTAGACGCTCTGGTCGGAGGAGCGCCGGCCGGCGGGCTGCGCGAGGCGAACCATGGCGCCGTTGGGGCGCAGCAGGAGGACGCCCTGGGCGGCGAGCAAGGCCACCGTGAATACCTGAGTGATGGTCAAATCACATTATTGCTGGAGCGCAGAGTTAATGGATTGCCCTCGCGGCTCGTGCGCCACGTTTCTAGTTCTCGCTCGGCTTATCGACCTTATCGATCACCATCACCTCAACTGGCGCTTTGGTCATTCCCATTTTTAGGCCGAGCTGCTGTTGCATGGCAGAGAAGAGGTCTGGCGGCGCGTCCGCGTCCGGTGCGGGTGGCGCGGCATCGGGCGGAGGTCCACCACCGAAGCCGCTCCTCTGCGAAGGATCCGGTGTCCACTTCAGAACGAACGTGTAGCGTGTATCGCCCAGACCCGTCTGGTCCACGACGGGCTGTTCCATGAACTGAGCCTGCATCACGCTTGCGAATTCCGCGATGGTCCCGTTGCGAACGTTGAATCCGCGCTGCGGTATCCCTCCAAATCCCGGGATCGGCAGCGTGCTGTTCTCTTCCTTCTTGATCTTCTCGCCACCCTTCGCCACCGTAATCGCGTAGACGGACAGTTCCTTCTTCTCGTGATGGAATTTGAGGCTAAACCGGTCCGCCAGCAGCTTCTGTAGCATGGCTTTCATCTGGTTGACACTGGGCATGCCCGGGATATTGGGCTTTGCTGAAATATCGAACTTGTCGGTATCGACCCACTCGGGCGCCCCGACTACCTGCTTCGGGTGCATGTCGTAGGCGAATTTGATCAGATCAGAAAGATTGGTGTTCAGCGTGTTCAGCATGCCGCTTCTGTTTACGGTGATTCCCCATCCGCGCCGGTTGGGATCCGACGGCTTGATCGTGGCGACTTCGAACTCCGGTTTCGCCTTTTCGTCCATCATCTTCGGCGGTGGAGGAGGCTCGGGAATGGTCCAAGTAGTTTCCGGAGTGGCTTTGACCAGCGTCAGCGGCAAAGGGGCTCCCTGCGTCCACGTCCCGGTGATCGTTGCACCATCCGCACTGAGTTTTCCCTCGTAGTTGCCATTGATGGGCGCGACCGTGATCTTCAGCGTTGAACCACTCTGAGTGACCGTGGTGGCTGGTATCGGCTGTGCACCTTGATCGATGCTGAACATCTCAGCCTTGAGTCGGTCGGCGTCGGAAACCGAAATTTTGATTACGATGCGGAGTTCCCCGTTTGGAGCCTGGGGCACTTTCAACGCGCCTTGCCATGTACCGGTCATGGTCTGAGCGAACAGAGCGCCACCTGACAAGGCTGCAAGGGTAACGATCCACAGCATCAGCGTCTTCATAAGGGAACCTCCGGAACCTCGACAGGATTAACCTTGCTAATCCCGAGCTGGGGCGATGGCTGCACGGCCCGTCGCCTTTTTCGCGTTTGAAGAGGATGCGGAACTCGGGTTCGAGAACGCGATCGGCATCCTCATTTGATCGTTGCACTATTCTACTGCTTCTCGGGGACGTTGAGTCTTGCACAAAATCAACGCTGATCCCCATGAACGACAGCAACAGGAGGTCGCGTTTGGGGTATGCGAATCGGTTCTTGATCACGTCGAGGTCACTGCCGCGTGGGGGGCGGCAAGAGTTCGATTATGTGAGGTTTGGATACATTGACTCCGCCGAGATAGGCCCAGCGGGTTTAAAGTCCGCTAACGCCGTTTTTCAGCCCGAACCGGCATCTGTCCAGGTGGGCGACCGTACGCACCGCGTCGATTAGTAAATACTGGGCCCTCATCGGGATCAGCCGCGAACAATCGTCCGGGGGCGCCCGGTCATTCAGCCTTTCCCGGA
>DATJAK010000224.1:0-2136 GCA_035516375.1 Bryobacteraceae bacterium | reverse complement strand
AGAAGCGATCCGCGTTCTGCACTCCACCAATAATTTTCCCGAATTTACCGGCCGCATCTGCCCCGCGCCCTGCGAAGCCGCTTGCGTCCTGGGGATCAACGAGCCGCCGGTAACCATCAAAGTCATCGAAAAGAACATCGTCGAGCGCGCCTGGCAGGAGGGCTGGATTCAGCCCGAGCCGCCCGAGACGCGCACGGGCAAGCGAGTCGCCGTGGTTGGTTCGGGGCCTTCCGGGATGGCCGCGGCGCAGCAACTCAATCGCGCTGGGCACCTGGTCACCCTGTTTGAGAAGAACGACCGCCTCGGGGGGCTGATGCGCTACGGCATTCCGGACTTCAAGATGGAGAAGCACGTTCTCGACCGGCGTCTCGTACAGATGTCCGACGAAGGCGTGCGCTTCGAGACGGGCGCGCACATTGGCGGGAATGTGCCGGCCAAGGATTTACAGAAGGAGTTTGACGCCATCCTCTTGTGCGGCGGTGCGGAAGCTCCGCGCGATTTGAATGTTCCCGGCCGCGAGTTGAAGGGCATTCACTTCGCCATGGAGTTCCTGCCGCAGCAGAATAAGCGCAACGCCGGCGACGATGTGCCCAACCAAATCCTGGCCACCGGCAAGCATGTCATCATAATCGGAGGCGGAGACACGGGCGCCGATTGCCTGGGCACCTGCCACCGGCACAAAGCGAAATCCGTGCACCAGTTCGAGATCATGCCCAAGCCGCCGGAGATGCGTGCGTCGAGCACGCCTTGGCCGCTGTGGCCGCTGCAAATGCGTTCGGAGAGCTCCCACGAAGAGGGTGGATTGCGCGAATGGGCCATCGGAACCACGCATTTTAGCGGCGACGAAAAAGGCAACGTAAAGAAGCTTCACGGCATTCGCGTGGGGCCGCCGCCAAAATTCGAGCCCCTTCCGGGAACCGAATTCACGCTCGACGCCGATCTCGTCCTGCTCGCCTTGGGCTTTACAGGACCGGTGAAGCGCGGAATGGTCGAACAGTTCGGCGTCAATCTCGACGCCCGCAGCAATATCGCCACCGACGCGAACTACATGAGCTCTGTCCCAGGAATTTTCGCCGCCGGCGACATGCGCCGCGGCCAGTCCCTGGTTGTCTGGGCCATCTCCGAAGGCCGCAAAGCCGCCGCCGGCGTCGACAAATTCCTAATGGGCAGCACCCGCCTGAAGTAGTCACCCCGGCCCTGAAGTAACCATCCGCCTTTATCAGTTTGCCGTTGAACCTCGCTGTTGAACTTTGCTGTTAAACTTCGCGCTTTGTGCCCTCCTCCACTTGCAGAAAATCCGAGGTGGCACAGCCACTCTGGGCTTGTGCTTCCATCCGCTCGACGACATTGCCGTTGAATCCGAGCGAAGCGGCCGCGCGAAACCTTAGTGCGTCATTCCATAGATGATGTAGTTGATCGCGATGCGGTAGGCCATGGAAGTGGCGCGTTCGGGATAGTCCGGGCTATCGGCCCATTCCCAGGCGTCCCCCACGTCACTGTTGTGGCAGATAGCAATCACGATGCGGCCTTTGTCGTCGCGAACGGCGCGCCATTTGGGCACCTTCTGGTCCGGCGCATAACCCCGCCCTCTTCCCCAGATGAAACGCGTGCCGGGAATCTGAAAGCGGTCATCCAGGTCGTACATGGTATGAAAGATCTCGTCGCTGTCTTTCAAATCTTCCACCGGGCGATCGGGAAAAATCATGCGCAAGCCCGCCATCATGTTGTTCCACTCGTAATCGCCGTGAGTATCGTCGAAAAACATGAACCCGCCCCGCAAGAGATATGCGCGGATTCGATCGGCCTCGGCTTGGGAAAGCACCCACGCGCCGGGATCCTCGATGAAAATCCACGGCCAGTTGTAGATGTCGTCGCTGCTGGCATCCACCACCTGCTCGGCCACGTGCGTGTCGATACGCGTCAGGCGCACGACTCCCTGTACAAGCTGGCGATCCGATTTCGGGTAGTCCGCCGCCCAGCGCCGAAATCCCCGGCCAAAGCCGCTGCCATAGCCCATGTTGTAGTGAAATCGGGCGAAGGTCCATTCGACCCTTTGCCGGGCGCCGACGGGCATCTCTTTTGAGTCGTCTTCTTCCTGCTGATAACGGTCGAAGCCGCGGCGTTGGTAGGCAAGCA
>DATJAK010000223.1:0-28662 GCA_035516375.1 Bryobacteraceae bacterium | reverse complement strand
CGACATTTTCATGTTCCGCCAATTCTGGCTGCGCGATGCGACGCATATCAACTCCATCGGTTTGGGCAATCCCTTGAAGCGCACCTGCGCCACTTGTCACAACGCCCAGATGACGGGTCAGGATCTCTCGGCGGGATGGGTTGACGTCGGCACCACGAACTTCCCGACCTGGACCGAGCCAGCCACCTGGGCGGAAACGAGCGAGCTTCCCGTCTTTAAGATCACCTGCTCCAAGGATGCCGACCCGCATCCCTATCTCGGGCGAGTCATTTACACCACCGATCCCGGCCGCGCGCTGATTTCCGGCCGCTGCGTGGACGTCGGCTCCATCGTCATGCAGCAATTCCGCGGATTGTCGGCGCGAGCGCCCTATTTTTCGAATGGCTCCGCCAGAAACTTGCGCGAGGTCGTCGACTTTTACGATCGCCGCTTCGATATGAAGCTTTCCGAAACCGAAAAGGACGACCTGGTGAACTTCCTGGGAGTCCTGTAATGCGGAGCGCCTGGAGCCTCGGGCTGCTTCTGGCAACTGCCGCGATAGCGCAGCAGCGGAACTTCCTGGCGTGCCCGATTGTCCGCGACACCAAGACCGTCCCCTGTTTTCTGGCTGAATACCAAGGCGAACTCTACTACCTCGGTATTCAACAGGACATCACGGCCGAATTTCACCCGCCGCAGTTGAAGCATGAAGTGTTGGTGGAAGGCCGCGTTGCCGAAGGCCCGCGTGTTTGCGGCGGCATCCCGCTCAAGCCGCTTTCCATTTCGGTGGTCAAGGAAGTCAACCTGGCGTGCGACACCCTGCTGCCCGCCGAGCCAGGAATCGATGCGCCTCCCGCTCCGCGCGGACCGGGTCCGTCTTCCCGGCCTCTGGTGCTCGAACGCCCGGCCGAGACTCGCAATGGCAAGCAGGAGTTCACCGTCCATTTCGCGTTCAATGACGATTACGTGGAATTCCACGCCATTCAAGCCGTCAACCAAGCGGCGGCCTACGCCAAGAAGATCGGCGCATCGGCGGTAAAAGTTACCGGCTACCGTGCGACCACTCTCTTATCCAACGGAACTAGCCTGGTGGAGAAAGCCGGTCTCGCGGAAAAGCGCGCCCAAGAAGTCGCCACGCTCTTGCGCGGATCGGGCGTGGCCTCGGTGAGCGCCGATTGGAAGGCCGACGCCGAACCGGGCGATGGACAAACCGACCCGTCCCGCCGCCGCGTGACCATTGTGGTCACGCCATAACGCTGGTGTAGTGGGGCAGACGATCGGTTTCCGTCGTCTGCCGGGAGCCGCACAGGGGCGCACAGGCGCGCTGCGCGCACCTTGGCAGACCGCGAAAGACGACGGTCTGCCCCCACGGAGGGCAGCGAAATACGCGTCGTTATTTATTTGTGACGCAGACCGCTAGCCCGCTTTACGCGTGAGCGGCGCTCGCCCTTCTTCGATCGCGCATCCGGCGTGACCGCAATTGCAGGAGATCTCGGTTGTGCCGGCGGCATCGTGACAATATTCACTGCAATAGCTATCGTCTTTGCTGACCACGCAACTGCATGCGGGGTGATCGCATTTCTTTTCTCCGTGCTGCATAAAGCCCCTTTCTCCGGTGCGAGTCGTGCACTTTGGAGCCCACTTGTGTTACCGAGCTGCGACTACAAGGAGCGGTGCTTTTTCACGCTTTCGGATCCCCAAAATGGCGAGTCAACTGCCTAGCTTCACTCCGGAGCAGTTCTATGCCACGAAAGAAGCGGCGTGTGTCCGACACTTCCGAAGAAACTCCGATCAGCGTTGCGACCCACGGCCCGGTTGAAGCCGTAACCGTGCAATCCGGCGACCTCCAAGGCCTGCCGGACGTGGCGGAATCAGACTCGCAGAGCGTCCGTGAGTTAGTCGAGGATGGTCAGATCTTCGAGGCCGAGGTGGTGTCCGCTGTCGAAAATACGCCACCACCC
Organism: Bryobacteraceae bacterium; assembly: GCA_035516375.1. Lineage (GTDB taxonomy): Bacteria > Acidobacteriota > Terriglobia > Bryobacterales > Bryobacteraceae > PSRJ01. The sequence goes on along the minus strand of DATJAK010000223.1, from coordinate 26,722 downwards.
GATTCAGATTCAAAGGAAGAATAAGCTCGCACGCTACCGCGTCGAGCCCGCTGACGCCTCGCAGGGCGCAGGTCTCCACTTGGAGCCGTCCGCCTCCCGCTTGAAATGCGTGCTGGTAATGAACGGCTGGTCCAGGTATTTGGCGTCTTCCACAATCGTGAGCACTGTCAGCCAGTCGATGCCGTAAGCCGACAAACGGTCGAAATACTCGGTCACGGCGGTGTTCTCGCTGTACGGCACGCCGTTGGTTCGCAGATATCCGGCGCGCAGATTCGTGGTGATCACTTTCAACGCGCCCACCTTTGGCGGCGCTTGTTGCAAGCTCACGCCCAGGCCGCCCCGTTGCGGGATCGGCTCCCACGCCGCCGCGGAGTATCCCTGCCAGCTATGTTCTTCCTCGGGTTTGGGAGATTTGTCAAAGTGCAGGCGCCTGGTCTGCAGACCGGCGTCGGTTTCGATTTTCAACGTGCTCTCATCCTGCCACGCGATGCGCAGCCGCCCAGGCACGCGCATAACCCCCGCCGCGCCGTACGCCTTGCAGCCATCGCTCGCAGCTTTGGATGGGTCCCAGGTGTCCGCCACCTTTTTTCCTTCCGGGTTGAGCGGCACGCTCGCGTAGTCACCTTTGGCCGGCGTCAGCATGCGCCAGCGCCAGTCTTCCGTGACCACCGAAACCCAGTTGCCGGTGACATCGAACGGCGCTGCCGCCTGCGGGGTTTTGGGAGCCGCTTTGGGCGGTTGTGCCGCTGCCATACCAGCAAAGAGCAGAACGAGTATGGCCGCAGGCTTCATTTCTCTTCCGACAGACTTCGATACACGGCTTCCACAAACATCGCGGTGGTCCACGGACCGCTCGCCGCTCCATAACGCGGATCGTATTCGAGGGTCGGCCGCGCCGCTTTCACCTGATCGAGCGTCTTTCCCTTGCGGATCATGTCTTGGACCCGGTCGCGGATGATCGTCACCATGTCGCGATACTCCACCACGTCGGCCTCATCGGCGATTCGCCCGTGTCCGGGAATCACCATCGTGCCGCCTTCCTGCCAGTCCTTCGGAATCGTGATTTCGATGATGTGGTTCAACCCGGCGATCACGCCCTTGATGCTGCCGCCGCGCTTCAGGTCGATCATCGGGTAACTCATCGTGTCGAAGATATCGCCCGTCGCGATCACATCCGAGCGGCGGAAGAAAACCAGGCTGTCTCCATCGGTGTGCGCGGCCGGCTGATGGAACAGTTGGATCGCCTCGTTATTGAAGAACACTTCCTTGTAGTCGCCGGGATACCCTTCCGTAGGCCAGGCGCCGAACGGCATGGCCGCCTGTTTTCCGGTGGGTGCGCTCACGGCCTTGAGTACCGCCTCATGCGCAATCACCAATGCGCCCGGCCGCGGCGTGTCGCTGGGACGCCCGCCGCCGGCCAAACTCCCGGCCGCCGCCAGGCGCTCATTGCCGCCCATGTGATCCAGATCCGCATTCGTGTTGAGGATGAAGCGAATTGGCTTGTCCGAAAGCTTGCGGATCGCGCTGATCACCTTGTCTGTGACCTTGCCGGAGCCCGCGTCCACCAGCAGCACGCCGTCCGCGCCAACCTGCACCGCCATGTTTCCACCGGCGCCGGCGAGCAGGTAGACGTTCTGCTGGACCGGCAGCACCAATACATCGTCGGGCGGCCGAGTCTGCGGAGAGTCCACACGCGGCAAGGTCTTGCCGGGCGCCGGCTCGGGATACAGCCGGTTGTCCAGGTTCCCGCTTTTCAACTTCGCCATGTATTCGGGATAGATGGTCGCCGAGCCGCCGCGGGCTGCCTCCGCGGGAACGCCGCTCTTGGTGACGAATTCCTGAATGTGCGCCGTCTCCCCAGGCAGATAGTGCGGCACGGCGCCTTTGGGCCGCCCGCCGAGTTCATCGGTGATCTGTGCCGGCCCGCAGTTCCCCCAGGCATTCGCCTCCGCCGGAAGGCTCAATACAAAATTCGTGGTTCGGATAAACGGCTCTTCCAGGTACACCGGGTCGTTGATAAAAGTGGCCACCACCAGGTAATCGTCATAGCGCGTGAACGATTCCTGCATGGTTGCCAGGTCGCTGGTAGGCGCTCCGTTGCGCAACAGCCAGCCGGTTTTGATGTGGGTGGTCGTCACCACCAGCGTGTTGCGTTCCCACTTTCCGGTGGAGAATCCGGCCCACGTGTGCGGCGCCAGGTCCGAAGGATGCTCCCGTCCATCCATCCAGATCGTGCGCGGCCGGCCATAGCTCCCTTGCAACAGGTAGGCCTGCAGCTCACCCGTTACCGGATCCACCACCTTGATAAACCGAATCGTGGCCGGGCCGCGCAACGCATAGGTCACCACATGCGGGATGCATTGGCGTTCGGGAGTCGAGCGCGCGTCTTCATCCCAGCTCTGGCCCTTGCGCCATCCGGCTTCGTTGAGCGGCAACCCGGTATAGTCGCCGAGCCGCACCCCGCCGCGGTGCGGCAGGTCTTCATGGAACGTCCCCGCCCATTCACCCGATAAATCGATCTGGGCGAATCCGGGAATCGCCGCGAGGAACGTTGCCAGGACAAGGGCTGCTTTGCGCATATGGGGACGTTGGCTTAGTGAGCTTTTTCTTCCGCGCGCGCGCCCGCCAGCATGCCCGTCATGCCGTAGTTGCCTTCGTTGCAGGCGTACTCATAAAGCGGCCCTGGCGCTTTATTCAGGGGTATCTGGACCGTCCAGGGGTGCGTGAACGTGGCCGGATCCTCCACGTGAAATTCATAAAGGATCACGTCCGGGGCCGTCCGCGTCAAGCGCTCCACTAGCCGCAGGCCCGCGCCGGAATTGGCGAAGTTCGTTCGATCGGTGAAATTGGTGGTCTCCACCACCAGCGTGCTGCCCTCCCAATGTCCGCGCGAGTCGCCCATCCATTGTTGGACCTTCGCCGGCAGGTGCGGCCGGCCGTCTAACGGGATCACGCGCGCATCGTGAATCTGCTCCGACACGATCGTGACGTAGCCCGGCGCCTGCACAATCTGATAATTGGCGTTGTAATTGGCCGGCATCATGGGCGGGCCGGCGTTGGGAGCGGCGATGCAGCGTTCCGCGAGCGAGCGGTCCTCGGGTCCATCGAAGGGATGGAGTCTCCGCGCATCGGCCCGAGCGGCGGCCCGCTGCTTGGCTTCGGGAGTCAAGGGCGGGATGCGCCCGTCCGGTGTGTCGACGATGAGCGAGGTGCGGCGGTCCGGCAAGACTTTCCCGCGATCGCGCCAAAACTCGTTATACGCGCGGTTGACATCGGTGGTCGAACCGCCGTCGCGGCGGTCGCCGTCCACATCTTTGAGTGCACGCTTCGCGAATTCGGCGGCTTCCTGCTCGGTAAGAATTTCCTTGTTGGCCAGATCGGCGGGCCGCTCGAGCGGGGTGAGCGTGGCATTAGTCCAGATACCCTGTAAATCCGGCTGCCCGTCGGCAGTGGATGGCGGCGTCCACGTCTTCGGCGCAGCCGCCAGTAACATCAGGGTTGCACTGAAGCACACAAACCAGCGGTAATTCATTGCAGGTCATTGTATATGAGCAGGCCGCCGGTTGCATGTCGAGGTTCACTCTGTCTGAGAGCGTACGCCGCGCATCGTGGCATTTGTCACGGTTGCCAAACTGTAACACTAAGTGGCGGCCTTATTGCAGCGCTATCGGGCAGAGGACTTAGATATGACGTCTGCCGAAGTTGTGGATTGCAGGAGCCTGCCGCCTGGTTCTTTGGTGGAAGTAGAAACCAAGAGCCGCCATTACCACATCGAATGCCTCGGCGGTAATGAAATTCGTATCTCGGGCCATCCGCAAATCTGTCCGAATCCCGTGCCGGCGCGGCTGAACGGGTCGCTGGATGAAGAAGGCATATTAGAATCTGGTCTCATCGGCCGCGGCATGCGCATGATGTTTTTTGTAGGCAACCAGCGGCCGGTCACTACCTCAGAGATACTCCTCGTCGAGGTGGATGAGCCGCACGATTCTGGCTGGGCAGGCTAGCGTGGGGTCGGGCCTTCCGGCCCGCCGCCGGGCTTCTGCCCGGCGCGCCGCGCGGAAGCGCGGCGGCAGCCCGGAAGGGCTGGCCCCACTTCAGCGTGCATTTCCGGGTCCGGTGATACAGTATTGGGCGAGGTACCGCTTCTACTGGCCATCACCATCTTGGTTTCCGCAGCGCAAGCCCAAGGCACCGTGGAAAAGATCAAGGTGCACGGCAAATCGCTCGAGGGCAATCTGGAGGGCGATTCACCCGATCGCGATGTATTCCTCTACCTTCCACCCAGCTATGCCAAGGAGCCGAACCGCCGCTACCCGGTGGTGTATTTCCTGCACGGCTATGGCATCAATGCCGAACGCTACTGGAACATCATGACCGTTCCGCAAGCCGCGGATCAGAGCATGGGTTCCGGCGCCACGCACGAAATGATTCTGGTGCACCCCGACGCGTTCACGGTCTACGACGGCAGCATGTACTCCAACTCGCTCACCACGGGCGATTGGGAAGACTACATCGCGCGCGACCTGGTGAGTTACATCGACAGCCACTACCGCACCATCGCCGACCGCAATAGCCGCGGGCTTGCCGGGCATTCCATGGGAGGCTACGGCACGGCCCGCATCGGCATGAAGCATCCGGAAGTCTTCTCAGCGTTGTAGGCGATGAGTTCCTGCTGCCTGATGAACAATCCGCAACCGCGAGGCGAGGGAAGAGGACCGGCGGCTGCGGCCCGTCCGCCCGCCCAAGGCAGCGATTCCGCCGAGGCGCGGGCCACCGGCAGCCGGCCGCGGCGGTGGATTGGCCAAAGCGCCGCAGGCGCAGGCAGCCGCATGGGCATCGAATCCCGGCAACCCTCCGCAGTATTTCGACCTGCCCGAAAAAGACGGAGAGATGCAGCCGCTGGTGGTAGCCAGGTACCTCGCTAATTCGCCCATCGCCATGGTCGATCAGTACGTGCCGAACCTGAAGAGGTACCATGCCGTCGCCATGGACGTCGGCCTGCAAGACGGCTTGCTCAAAGGCAACCGGGATCTGGATCAGGCCCTCACGCGCCTCGGAATCGCACACACCTTCGAGACCTACGAAGGCAACCACACCAACCGCGTGCAGGAACGCTTCGCGGCCAAGGTGCTGCCATTCTTCTCGGCGAATTTGGCCTCCTACGGCGGGAAATGACTATTCCGCCGCCACAGTCGAGGGGCAAAAAGAAGCGGAACCGATTGATTGCAAAAGGGCGCGCGATCAGTTTTCCGCCAGACTGTGGCGGCGGAGAAGGGCTATGCGACCTTCACCAGCCGCTTGCCGATGTTCTCGCCTTTGAGCATCCCGATGAAGGCTTGTGGGAGATTTTCGAATCCTTCCACGATATCTTCGCGGCTGTTGATCTTGCCCTCGCGGTACCAATTCGTCAAGACCGCCAATGCCGGGCCGAAGCGCGCGGCGTAATCGGTAATCAGAAATCCCTGCATCTTGGCCCGCGCGACAATCAACGTGGTCAGCAGCCTAGGTCCCATCTCGGGCTTGGCATTGTTGTACTGCGAGATCTGGCCGCAGATGGAAATGCGCGCACCCACGTTGAGCTGTTGGAGGACAGCATCGGTGATCGGGCCGCCGACATTATCGAAGTACACGTCGATGCCCTTGGGACACAGCTCCCTGAGTGCGGCGGAGTAGTCGGCGGTCGTCTTGTAGTTGAACGCCGCGTCGAAGCCGCATTCGCGTTTGATCCAATCCACCTTATCGTCGCCGCCGGCGATTCCCACCGTGCGGCAACCTTTTATCTTGGCAATCTGTCCCACAACCGAACCCACCGCGCCAGCCGCGCCGGATACCACCACGGTCTCGCCCGGCTTGGGATCGCACACGTCCAGCAGACCGAAGTATGCCGATAAGCCTGTGACGCCGAGCACGCCGAGCGCCGTTGAAACGGGAATCGAGGGATCGAGTTTGCGCAACCCCTGGCCATCGGAAATCGCATACTCCTGCCAACCGCTGTAGGTGTTGACGATGTCATTCACCGCGAACGCCGGGTTCTTCGATTCGACGACGCGCGCCACCGCCGCGCCCACCATCACCGCGCCGAGCTCCACCCCTGCGGCATAGCTCCGCCCTTGACTCAATCGGCCGCGCATGTAGGGATCGACCGAAAGATACATCGCGCGAACGAGCAGTTCTCCATCGTTGAGTTCCCGGATGGGTGACTCAACCAGTTTGAATGTGGATTGGTCCGGCATGCCGGTGGGCCGGACAGCAAACACAAACTGCCGGTTGAGGGAGGGGCGTAGCGAAGGGCTGGTAGCAGACATAGCATCATCCATTCTGAACCATCAGGCGGTCCCGTAGGTTCACCTGGGCCTCGGCCCTGTCGTAAGATGAAACACAAGCTGTTCTTTTCGGAGGATTCGATTGCGGGTGAGAACGATTTTCGTCGGGTTCGTTTTTTTGGGGATGACGGTGTGTGCGCATGCCCAGTGGGTGAACTATCGGACTGCGGGAACTCCGCGGGCTAAAGACGGCAAGGCCAAGCTTTCCGCGCCGGCGCCGCGCGTCAACGGGAAGCCGGACCTTTCCGGCATCTGGCAAGCCGAGGGCGCGCCTCGGGACATTCTGCTGCAGTATATTCCTGGCGACGGCATCAACGGAGTCGGCGAAAGCACTCCGTCACAGTACTTCTTTAATGTCTTGGTGGACTTTAAGCCCGACGCGTTGCCTCTCAGGCCGGAAGCGGCGGCCCTGTGGCGCAAACGAGCGGAGGAAGCGCAGAAGAATGGGCCAGGAACGCTATGCCTTCCCACCTCGCCTGTTCCGCTAGCGGATGTCACGCCAGGTCCCTTTAAGATCGTCCAAACTTCGCAACTGATGCTGTTTCTATATGAGGCCGACACGGCGTTCCGGCAGATCTACCTGGATGGACGCAAGCAGGTGGAAGATCCGCAACCCTCCTGGCTCGGCTATTCGGTGGGCCGGTGGGAGGGCGATAGCTTGGTTGTGGACGTGGTGGGGATCGCCGAGCGCACGCCGCTCGATCTGATGGGCCACCCGCACAGCGACGCGATGCGGCTGACGCAACGGTTTCACCGCCGCGACTTCGGCCACCTGGACGTCCAGGTAACGATTGACGATTCCAAGATGTACACCACGCCGTTCACCTATAAATACACGGACGATCTGTTGCCGGATACCGATCTGATCGAATCCTTTTGCACCGAAAATGAGAAAGACACGGCGCACATGGCCGCCAGGTAGCCAATGACTCCTGCCGCACAAATTGCGCCCACTGGCAAAGCTCTCGGAGCGGAGATCGCGGGCCTGGACTTGCGCTCGATCCGTGACCGCGATTTCGAAGTGATCCACCGCGCCTGGCTCGATCATCTGGTGGTGCTGTTTCGCGGCCAGCGACTCACCGACGACGACCTCATCGCGTTCAGCCGCCGCTTCGGCGATCTCGATTGGGCGCCGATCCAGGAAACCGGGCGCCGGTTTGTCGAGGGACATCCGGAGATCTACGTCGTTTCCAACGTGATTGAAAACGGCGCGCCCATCGGCAGCCTGGGCGCCGGTGAGGCGATCTGGCACACCGATATGTCCTATCTGGAGAAGCCGCCCAAGGCCAGTATGCTGTATGCGCTGGAGGTGCCGCCCGCCGGAGGCGACACCTACTTCTGCAACATGTACAGCGCCTATGAGTCGTTGCCGGAGCCGCTCCGGCAGCGCATCGCGGGGCTGCGGCTGAAGCACGATGCCACCTACAATAGCGGCGGCTATGTGCGGCAAGGTTTAACTGCCGTGGACGACCCCGTAAGTTCTCCGGGGGTGTACCACCCGCTGGTGGTCACGCATCCCGAAACCGGCCGGCGCGCGCTTTATCTGGGCCGGCGCCGCAACGCTTACATCGATGGGCTGGCTCTGGCGGATTCGGAGGCACTGCTCGATGAGCTATGGGCATACGCCGGGAAAAGCGAAATCGCTTGGCGGCATCAGTGGCGCGTGGGCGACGTGGTGATGTGGGATAACCGCGCGACCATGCACCGGCGCGATCCGTTTGAACCGAATACGCGCCGCGTCCTGCATCGCACGCAAATCCAGGGAGAGGCTCCGCCCGAAGTGTGACTACCGCACAGCAGAGGGCTACTGGCCGGCGGGGCGGGTTGAGCAGGTTCAATGCTTCGGGTGTAGTTCTCGGGTTGCTGTGCGTCCTCTATCTGATCCTGTTCATCGACCGGGTGAGCGTCTCGGCGGTAGCGCCGTTGATTCGCGCCGATCTGGGGTTGACCAATACGCAGATGGGGCTGGTGTTTTCGGCGTTCGCGTTCCCGTATGCTCTGTTTCAGTTGATCGGCGGATGGATCGGCGATCGGCTCGGGCCGCGGCTCACGCTGGCCTTGTGCTGCGCGATTGTCGGAGTTACCACCGTTGCTGTGGGCGCTGCCGGCGGATTCGCTTCGCTGTTCGCCCTGCGATTGGCCTTGGGGTTTGGCGAAGGCGCGGCGTTTCCGACTGCCACGCGGGCGATGTCGAGTTGGACTCCCGCAGCGCGCTGGGGCTTTGCGCAGGGCATTACGCACTCCTTCTCACGCATCGGAATCGCCGTGACTCCGCCACTGGTGGCCGGCCTTCTTTTGTTTACCTCGTGGCGCGGCTCGTTCGTTATTTTGGGCGCGGCGACGCTGCTATGGCTGTTCCTCTGGGCCTGGTATTTCCGCAATGACCCGCGACAGCACTTCGCCATCACTCCAGCCGGCTTGGCGGCGCTGCCGGTGCACACCGCCGCTCGACGCCAGGTTCCGTGGCTGCGGCTGGCGCGCCGCATCCTTCCGGTCACCACGGTCGATTTCTGTTACGGCTGGACGCTGTGGTTGTTCTTAAGCTGGATTCCCGCGTTTTTCTTCGAGAACTACCACCTCAACCTGGCGTCGTCCGCGATCTACTCCGGCGGCGTTTTGTTCGCCGGAGTGATCGGCGATACCGCGGGCGGCGTGGTGAGCGACCGCCTGCTCCATCGCACCGGGAACCTGGTGTTGGCGCGCCGGTCGGTCATCGTGGCCGGTTTCCTGGGCGCGTTCGTTTTTCTGCTGCCGGTGGTATTGCTGCATAACTTGATGGTGACGGCGGTCTGCCTGTCGCTGGCGTTTTTCTTCGCGGAACTGATCGTGGCGCCGATCTGGTCCATCCCGATGGATATCGCGCCGCGCTATGCCGGCACCGCCAGCGGCATGATGAATTTCGGCTTCGGAGTGGCCGGACTGGTGTCTCCATCGAGTTTCGGATACCTGGTGGATCGCACCGGCAGTTGGGTTTTCCCGTTTGTGTGTTCGATTCTGTTGTTGCTTCTGGGCGCCGTTCTCGCCGCGCGCCTGCGGCCGGACCAGCCGTTTGTGGAATCGAAGTGAGCGCTTGTGGCAGTTGTTAGCATTCTGTCCGGGTTCTTCGCCTGCGCCATAACGTCTCTCGCCATCGGACTGCTGGCCATTCGTTACTTGCGGATCGAAGCGAACCGGGCGGAATGCGTTTGCCTTGGGTACGTCATCGGAAGCGCGATCGTGAGCGCTGTGACGCTGGCGATTGCGCTCCTCGGTATAGCGCGCGAAGGGATCTTCGTTGGGTTCAGTCTGCTGGCGGTGCTGGTGCTTTGGCGGCTCGCGCCTTGGCTAAGGTTCTTGAAGCCCAGTCGAATGGACTCGATCCCGCCGTTTTTCCGTTGGGCTTTCGGCGCGGCCTGGGTGGCGTACGGCGTGATCTACTTCCGGTACGCGCTGGCGCCGGAAATGAGTCCGGACGGCATCACGTATCACCTGTCGCTGGTGCATTTTTGGGATCACGCGCACCGCATGTACCGCCTTGCGGACATGTATGCCGCGCTGCCCCAAGGTATCGAAATGCTATTCCTGTTCGCATTTTCGATCGGCCGTCATTCCGCAGCCGCGTTGGTGCATTTCTCCTTCCTGATGATTCTGCCGTGGCTGATGGTGCTTTACGGAATCCGCTTCGGGATTTCACGCGGTGCAGCGCCATGCGCGGCGATCCTGGTGTTCGTGACACCGCTGGTCGGGTGGGATGGCTCCGTTGCGTACAACGATGTCGCCCTGGCGGCGGTTGTGTTTGCGTCCATATATCTCTTGCAAATATGGCGCAGCGAAAAACGCACCGGCTGCCTCGTGGCCAGCAGCCTGCTGGCCGGCTTCGCATTCGCCATCAAATACACAGGCGGGTTTGCATTGCTGTTGATCGCGGGCGCCGTAATTTGGGAACTGCGCCGCGAGAGTTTCAGACGATGGGCGCATACTCTCGGGATCGCCGGCGTCATGATGGCTCTCCTGCCGATGCCGTACCTGCTACGCAACTGGGTTTGGTATCGCAACCCCATCGCCCCCTTTGGCAATGCGATCTTCCGGAATCCCAATTTCCATGTTTCCATCGAGCGGGAGTACATCTATACCCAGATGCACCTCAACGGAGTGAGTTGGAGCGAGCTTCCTCGCGAGCTGACATTGGGCGGGCCTAAACTGGAGCAGAATCTCGGACCGATCTATCTACTGGCGCCGATTGCGCTGGCCGGCTTACTGTGGCCGCCGAGCCGATTCATGGTAATTGCCGCGCTGGTCGTCGGCGCTTCTTACGCTGGAAATGTGTCCGCGCGTTTTCTGATACCGGCGCTCCCTTTGGCGCTCATTGCGATGGCCTTCGTGTTGAGCCGACTTCCGCGAGGTGTGTGGATACTCGGTGTTCTGTCGGTGGCGCAGATGGTCTCGTCGTTGCCATGGGTCACGAAGTACACGCACAATCCGAAGATTCCCTGGCCTGGCCTGAACCAGGTTTTCTGGAACATGGCGCTTCGCATCGAACCGGAAGAGCATTATCTTGCGCGCCAGTCGGACTGGTATGTCATGTCGCGCGCGATCGAAATGCTGGTGCCAGAGGGCGAAACGGTCCTCAGCCTTTTTGGGGGACTCGAGCAGTCGTACACCACGCGTTTTGTAATGGACGGTTCACGGTCGGCCGAAACCGAGAAAGCCAGGAATCTACTCTACGGCAACCGGATGTCGGCTACTGACGCGAGACGGCGATTCACGGCGGTGTTCCCGGAAACACGGGCGCGCCAGATTCTCATACTGCAGACTGCGAGCGACGAGACTATGTGGAACGTTGGGGAGATTCGATTGTGGCGCCAGAACCGGTTGATCAAACCCCAGGCAGGCCGGACGGCGGATGCGTTCCCCAATCCTTGGGATATCGGCCTGGCATTTGACGGATCGGAGGCGACCAGTTGGAGATCCTGGGAGCCCATGGCTCCGGGCATGCACATTAGCGTGCGCTTCGCTTCGACTCAGCTCGTTGACCGCGTGGATGTCGTTGGCAACGATCTGCAATGGTTCAGCCATATGGATATACGCATCCTTAGCGACCAGGGCAAGTGGCTGTGTCCCCTGTCCGCGAGCTGGCAATTCGACCCGCCCGCCGACTTGCGCCGGCAAGCTACCGAAGCTCTGAAGCGCCAGAGGATTCACTACGTGCTGATCCGCCAGGGTGCGCCGTTCGCAGAGATGTTCCGCAATCATCTCCCGGAATGGGGAATGCACGAGATCTTCTCCACTCAGGACGCGACGCTGTACCGGATTGAGGGTGATTCGCACTAGCCCGCGTAACAGCACCGCTCCTTTCAGTCGCGGCTCGGTAACGGCGGTTGTCATTGCGTTGCGGGCTGCGAGTGGGGCGTGGTCGCTTCACTCAGTAGGCCGGACGATCGACTTTTGTCGTCCGTCAGGTTTCGCAGACCGCTGGAAAGCGACGGTCTGCGCCACGGCGCAGCGTTGCGGGCTGCGAGTGGGGCGTGATCGCTTCACCCAGTGGGACGGACGATCGATTTTTGTCGTCCGTCAGGTTTCGCAGACCGCTGGAAAGCGACGGTCTGCGCCACAGTGCAGCGTTGCGAGCTACAAGCGGGGCGTGATAGCTTCAACCAAGTATGAAATATCGGTTGACGATCCCGTTCGTGGCGCTCTCACTCGGGATGTTGTTGGCGGTCGCGGTGCTCACGAGCGAAGTTCAGGGGCAGCCGCAAGGCGAGAAGGGCAAGAAGAAGGCCACGCAAACGCCGGTGCGCGCGGTGACCATGGTTACCGGCCTGTGGCATCCGTGGAGCCTGGCGTTTCTGTCCAATGCGGACATGCTCGTGACCGAGCGCAATGGCAAGCTCCACCTGGTGCGTGATGGGCGGCTCGATCCGGATCCGATCGCGGGTGTGCCGCCCGTTCATTCCGTACGGCTGTCGGGGCTGATGGAAGTTCTGCCGCATCCGCAGTTCGCGCAGAATCACCTGGTTTACCTCACTTATACGAAAGACGTGGAAAACAACCTGGTGGCTACTACCCTGGCGCGCGGGCGTCTGGAGGGGCGCCAGTTGGTGGATGTGAAGGACATTCTGATCTGCGATCCCTGGGCCGGGGACGGCGGGTCGGGGTCGCGCCTCGCGTGGGGAGCCGACGGCATGCTGTATATGACCACGGGCGCTTCGAACGGAAACGCGGCGCAGGAACCAGGGAGTCTCCGCGGAAAAATCCTGCGGCTGCGCGATGACGGTACGCCCGCGCCGGGAAATCCTTTCGAGGGCCGCGCCGGCTATCGAGCCGAAATTTACTCAATGGGGCATCGCAACTCGCTGGGGCTGGCGTTCAACCCGGTGACCGGCGATCTTTGGAACAACGAGAACGGCCCGTATGGCGGGGATGAAATCAACGTGATCAAACCCGGCGCCAACTATGGCTGGCCGAAAGTAAGTTTCGGCCGCGAGTACACCGGACCCAAGCTGCCGAACTTCGCCGAAGGCATGACGCAGCCGCTGATCTTCTGGGCGCCTTCGATTGCGCCTTCCGGGATGGCGTTCTACACCGGCGATCGATTCCCCGATTGGAAGAACAACGTGCTGGTGGGCGCGATGCTGGGCGGAGCGGCCCAGGGCTATCCGCACGTGGAGCGGATCATTTTCGATAAGAACTGGGATGAAATCGGCCGCCAATCGTTGCTGACCGATATGCGGAAGCGCATCCGCGATGTGCGGCAGGGCCCTGACGGACTGGTGTACGTGCTGACCGACGAAGAGGACGGCGCATTGATCCGCCTGGAGCCGGCGCAATAGCCGAATCATGATCCGAGTGTTTTGTTCCTGCGCATTGCTGATGGTTCTGGCGGCGGCCGTGAGCCGGGGACAATCACCAGCGGCGCAGCCGGCATTTGCCACGGCGACGGTCAAACGCCACCCTGCGAACAACGGCCCGCCTTCGATCAGCCCTTATGGAACCGGGCATTTCACAGCGACTAATGCGCCGCTGGAATTTCTGATGGAACTCGCCTTTGCGGTGGATCAGAACCAAATCTTCGGGGCGCCGGACTGGATCTACTCAGAGCGCTACGATATCGACGCAAAGGCTGAGCCCGGCGTCAGCCTCACGTATGAGCAGGTGAAGCCACGGCTCGAACGGTTGCTTCGGCAACGGCTGAAACTGGCCAGTCATCGCGAGCAGAAACAACTTGACGGTTACGAGTTGGCGATTGCGCCCGGGGGCCCGAAACTGCGGCGGTCGATTGGAGCCGCTGGAACCGGCAGCGTGTCTCCGGGCGGCATGCGATTTCCAACCATTTCGATGTCGGTGTTCGCGCCCATACTCGCGACGCCAGTGGGCAAGCCGGTGGTGGATAAAACGGGACTAAAGGGCAATTACGACATCGACCTCAAGTACTCACCGACTGGAAACGCCAATGCCAACGCGCCCTCCATCTTCGCAGCGCTTCAAGATCAGCTGGGCCTGCTATTGCAACCGCGGAAGGTGGCGGTGGACACGCTGGTGATCGACCACGTCGAACGGCAACCGGCTCAAAACTAATTGGCGGCCGGCGCCGGCACTGGTTTTCCGTCGACCGGCATTGGTTTTCCGTCGAGCACGAACGTCAGTACCTTTGGAAAAACGGTCTGCGGAGTTGGCGGCGGCGGGGGCGTTCCCGGTTCTACGCCGCGGCCTACTACGATTCCCAGGCCGCCCATCAGCGTGATGTACTGCTTGCCATCCAGCTGATATGTCATGGGCGGGCCCATTCCGCCCTTAAGACCGGTCTGGATTTCTAACAGCTTCTCGCCTTTGTCGGCGCTGTAGGCGATCAGGCGGCCATCGGGAATCACTTGGAAAAGCAGATTGCCCGCGGTGGTGAGCGTTCCACCGCCGATGGAGCCGCCGCCCGGCGTTTGCCAGCGTTGTTGTTGCGTCACCGGGTCCCAGGCTACGAGGACGTTGCGCTGCTGGCCTTCCGGTGGAGGCTCGGGGCCGATTGCCGGAGGCGGCGGAAGCTTGGCGGGAATGGGTTGCGCAATGCCGCCATCGGGCGGCGGGGCCTGGCGCTTGACGCCGATGTTGCTCTTGCCAGGCTTATAAGTGAAGTCGGTGTCAATGGCGAACGTGGAGCTGCTGTTGGTGGACGTCGGAATGTAGACCAAGCCAGTGGTGGGATTGAACGACATGGGCGACCAATTGTGCGCGCCGCCGGGGCCGGGCTGAATGGCGATCGGCTCGGTGCCGTAGTGCGCTTGCGGGTTCACAAACGGACGGCCGGTGCGTTCGTCGAGGCCGGTCGCCCAGGTGACTTTGGCGAACGGCCGGCCGGAAATGAATTGGCCGGTGACGCGGTCGAGCACGTAATAGAAGCCGTCTTTATTGGCTTGCATGAGCACTTTGCGCCGCTGGCCGCGGATGGTCAGGTCGGCCAGCAGCAGTTGTTGGACGCTGTCGTAATCCCAGGAGTCGCCGGGCACCGGTTGGAAATACCAGGCCAACATACCGGTGTCGGGTTTCACGGCGAGAATGGAAGCAACGTAGAGGTTGTCTTTGCCTTTGGATTTGCGAAGCTCTTCGGGCCACGGACCGCCGTTGCCGGTGCCGACGTAGAGCAGATCGGCTTCCGGGTCGTAGGCCATGCCATCCCATACGGAGGCGCCGCCGCCGAGTTTCCACCAATCGCCGGACCAAGTCTCGGCCGCGGTTTTGAGGGCTGGGTTTTCGAAAGGTTTGGAGGGGTCGCCAGGGACGGTGTAGAACTTCCATGCCGGTTTGCCGGTGCGGGCGTCAAATGCCGCGAAGAAGCCGCGAACCGGAAGCTCGGAGCCGGCGGCGCCGATCACCACTTTGCCCTTGGCGATGCGCGGGGCCATGGTGAGCGTGTAGTTGTCCTGGCTGTAGGAAACGCGGGCTTCCCAAACGGGTTTGCCGGTTTGCGCATCGAGCGCCACCAGGCGGCCGTCGACGATGGGCGCGATCACCAGGCCCTGGTAGAGAGCGATGCCGCGCTGCACCACGCCGCAGCAGATTTTGCCGCGGACGGCATCCTGGTTCACTTCGGGGTCCCAGCGCCATTTCTCCTGGCCGGTGCGGGCGTCGAGGGCAAAGACGACGCTCCAATTGGTGATGCTATAGAGCATGCCGTTCCAGGCGAGCGGCGTGGCTTCCTGGTTCCCGCCGCCGCGGCCAATGTCGTACGACCAGGCGAGACCCAGGCGCGCGACGTTTTGCGCGTTGATCTGCTGCAAAGGGCTGTAGCGCGTTTCGCCTTGCGTGAAACCGTAGGTGGTCCATTCGTCGCCGTTCTTGGCGGCGTTTCGTAGAGTGGTGTCGTCGACCGCGCGGCTGGACTGGGCGTACAGGAGAGTGGCCGCGGACGCTGCGACGAGGACGGCGCTGGTGAATTGGTACGTTGGCACAATAGAAGTGATTTTACTCCGCTCGGCTGGGCCGGTACAATGATCGACAACTGGCCCGGAGGTGAATCGGATGCCGCTTCTGAGAATCGCAGTTGGCCTGGCTGTAGCCGTTTTGGCAATCGCTCTCGATTTACCTTCTCAAAACGAGGGTCTGGTGGCTCACGAGTGGGGGACGTTTACGTCCGTCGCGGGCGAAGATGGAGCCGCGGTTTCGTGGGCATCTCTCGCGGGGTCCGCGGACTTACCGTGCTTCGTCGCTCACCTGCGTTCACAGGGTGTGAAGTACGTTCCTGGATTCGTGCGCATGGAAACGCCGGTCCTGTATTTCTACTCCGGTTTGCCCAGAACCGTGTCGGTGCACGTGGAATTCCCGCAGGGCGTGATTACGGAGTGGTATCCAAACGCGACCAGGGTGATTCCCGAGCAGACGTTCTACAGTTTGTCGAAGGGGCAGATCGATTGGGACTCGGTCGAGATCTCGCCTGCTGATCATTCGAAACTTCCCGCCAGCGCCGGTATGTCGCGCTACTACGCGGCGCGCAAGACCGATTCGACGCCACTCGAAATCGGTACGGAACACGAGAAGCTGATCTTCTACCGTGGGGTGGGTAATCCGCCCGTGCCGGTGCAGCCGGTTTTCGCCACCGACGGAACTCTGGATATTCGGAACGTTGCACCCGAACCAATTGCCCTTGCGATTCTGTTCGAGAATCAAAACGGGAATATCGGATACCGCGTGGTACACGATCTCGCTGGTCTGGCGGCACTCCAACCGCCGGAATTAACTGCTCATCTTCAGGACCTGCGCGACGAATTGGCGGGTGATCTGGAATCTGCCGGCCTATACCGCAAAGAGGCGCTGGCCATGGTCGAGACTTGGAGCGACTCGTGGTTCGAAGAGGGCATGCGGCTTTTCTATATCGTTCCGCGGGAACAAGTCAATGAGCATCTCCCATTGATCATCACCCCGCAGCCTTCCGCGCTCGTGCGGGTATTTGTCGCGCGGATTGAACTGCTATCTCCAGCCGTGCGCCAGAGGATCGAAGCGGCAATCGACTCAGGAGACGTCTCGGGCCTCACCAAGATTGGCCGGTTCTTAGATCCCTTCCTCGCTCAGGTCCAACGCAGCAGCGCCAGACCTTTCGACTCTCACGTTGTTGCGAAGGCTGTCCGGCGACTCGCGCTCGACGCTAAGACCCACTCGTGTATCGAGTGACTACGCGCCCGCAGCGCGCGTCAGGCGAACGTGCGCGGGGGGTCTGAGGCGTACGGCCCAAGGTCCCGAAGAGCCCTTTTTCGGTTCCACGAGAACCACTTCGATCGAATCGCGATGGCCCGTAAATTCAATTTCGCCATCCTGGGTGAGGTATGCCGAACCGATCACTTTCTCGCCCGGCTGCAGAAGCGCAATCGTGGGCCGTTCCGTCAGTGAAGTGTCCATGTCGGTTGATCCTCTCTAAGCCTACACCTTCTGAAGGCAGAGCGATACCCTACTTTCGCCGTTTCCCGTCATACGGGTTTTACCGTACGTTCTCGCGACCACCACTGGGCGGAAAGGACTATTACTCCGGCGGCCAACCAGCCGGCGGCATAAATCGGTTGCGCGCCCCAGCCGGCTTGGTTGGAGTGCATCAAGCCAAGCCAGGAGAACACGGCGGCGATGCCGCACCAAATGGCGGCACGGCCGAAGTTGCGGTCAATGGTGTCGGTTACGATGGCAGCAACGACCAGCACCAGGAAGAGGAATCCATTGCCGAGGCCCTCGATTGATCGCCAGTAAATGGAACTGTTGAGAGCGGCCTGGACGGCGGGGTCGGCGGCGGAAATTCGGAGGGCGGGCAGCGCGGAGTGGACGGCGGCAGAAACCACGGCTCCGGCCGGCAAGAGAAATCCGAGCAGCACGGCCGCATGATATTTGCGATCGACGCGGTTGAGAGTGGCCAGTCCGACACCGACCGAGACATACGCGACCATAGCGGCGAGGATCGACCAGGGAAACAGTTGCGCGACAAAAATCGTAAGCCCGGCCGTCACCGCAATTAAAACGGCCAGCGGGGTCCACAGAGCAAAGCCGATCCGGGCGCCCATAGCCTTGTAGGAAGGATGCATGGCATAGACCACGGGGCAGACGGTGCTGCCGGCCAGGCCGCAGATCAGAGTTCCGATGCCGTCACACAACACCACCGCGCGGGCATCGTAGTTGTCGCCAGCGGCGGCTGCGCCTTCCACCGAAGAGATGTCCTGCAGGACCTGATAAATGGCCATGGGCGCAATCACGGACAGGAATGGAAGCGCTTCGGCCAATGCGGCGAACGGCGATGGGGTCATGGCCAGCGGAAGGGTTGGGGCGATTCCCTGCCACGCCGGATGGACATAGCCCACGCCGATGCCGACCGCCAAGGGAACCAGCCATGCCACCAGAAACGGGGGGATTTTCCAGGGCGTGATGGGCACGCGGGCCAGAACACCGACCACCACGATGGCCAGCGCCACCATGCCTACCAGCGGTTGATCGAAGATGCGCTGCAAGAGAACCAGCCCCAGGTAACTGTACATCGCCGCGCCGAAAACGGTCATGGATGCGGGGACGGGGATGAAGCGGCGGATCACACCGGAGAAGGGGACGGCGGCCAGCTTGATGATCGCGGTCCACAGCACTGCGGCCACGCCGATGCGCCAGGAGCGGACGGCGTCGTGCGTCTGGAGATAGACGGGCAACATGATCGACAGGGTGTAGGCCAGAATGGCAGGGACATTGTTGCCGTAAACGTGAGCTGCTACATCGGTGCGCTTCTCGCGGCGGCTCAAGCCGGAAGCCAGGACCAGGTAGCCAATCGAACCGGCCAGCAGCCCGAGTGCGTAACCCGGCAGCAAGTGAGAGACGCTGAAGCTGCGCGAAATCCCCACCGGCTCGAGCAGGAAAACCGGAATCACCAGTTGCGCCAGGTTGAAGCCCACGTTGGCAATGGTGGCATCGAGATCGCCGCGCGTGAGCGTCCACCAGCGCGGGTTCATATTTTGAAAGACTCGAATGTCTCCGGCGCGAACAGGTCCGGTGGCGCGAACTGCTGCTTGGAGAGGCCCTGCTCGTAGTGGTAGCGCAGAAATGTGTTGAGCGTGGGAATGTTGGGCGCGAGGCCGTACGGCCAAAAGTCCGGCCCCATCAGCTTCTGCGTCTCCTCGACGTGCTGGTGGAGCCAGGGCAGCATGCACTTGAGCGCGGCGGTTTCCTCGAAGTCGCGGTAGATCTCTTGTTGCGCCTGACAGAACGCCTTGAACAACGATTGCGCAACCCACCGGTGTTGCTCGTAGATCTCCCGGCGGATGGCGATGGTGTGCATGATCGGAAAGATTCTGGTTTTTCGGTAGTATGCGAGCTCGACCGCGTGGTAGTCCTCAAACAGGCGCGCGACGCGGCCGCTGCCGCCGCGGTAGGTGGAGGGTGCGCGGGCGGTGTACAGCGCGTCGATGCCGCCCGTCTCCAGGGCCTTCGAAAGCGTCTCGGTTGCGGCGATGGGCCGGATGCGAATTTCCGGTGGCAGCGAGAGGGTGATCTTCTCGGGACGCCCCGGTTCCTCTTCACCACCGGTAAAGTAGGTGGGGCCGGTGACGGGGACGCCGTACTCATCGCTCAAGATGCCGCGGATCCAGACGGGCGCGGTCATCTGGTATTCGGGAGTGCCGACCCGTTTCCCGATCAAATCTTTCGGCTCGCGAATGCCGCTATCGCGGTTGACATAAATGCAGGAGTGCCGGAAATAGCGCGACGGAAAGACGGGGATGGCGATGAAGGGAGGGTTCTCGCGGAACAGCGAGACGGTGTACGAAGAAAGCGACAATTCCGCGATATCGAATTCGCGATGGCGCAGCATGCGGAAGAAGGTTTCTTCCACGGGCAGATTGAGGTAGTTGAGCTCGATGCCGTCGATGGGAATGCGGCCTTCGAGGAGGGCGCGCGTGCGGTCATAGTCCCAGCAGGCCAGAGAAAGCCGGAGTTTCGCCATGTCAGAAGAAACTGGAAGCATATATCTGCGGCAAACGGGATGTCAAAGCCGCGGACAACCCAAAGCCGGCAGCCATGGTCTGCGGCGGCGCTGTATACTACGCGCTATGTACGGGTGGAAAGGAATTGCCGGCGGTTTTGTCCTAGTGTTGTTTCTGAGCGCCTTGCCGGCGTTGGCGCAGGTGGACTTTTCGGGCGAGTGGGCGCCGCGGTTTTACGAGGACCAGCCGGAACGCGTGCCAGGACCGGAGCTGGGGGACTATCTCGGGCTTCCCATCAATGCCGCCGATCGGATGAGGGCAGACACGTGGAGTGCGTCGCTTTTGACGCTGCCGGAGTGGCAGTGCCGGCCCCACTCGGCCGATTACATCTGGCGCGGGCCGTCTAACCTGATTATCAGTAAGGAGGTCGATCCGGTATCGCGCGAGATCACCGCGATCCACGCCGAATGGCTGCGCTCGGTGGACCGGCCGATCTACCTGGATGGCCGTCCGCATCCGCCGGAATGGGCGCCGCACACGTGGGCCGGTTTCAGCACGGGGAGATGGGAAGGCGACATGCTGACGACCACGGTGACGCACCTGAAGGAGGGTTACATTCGGCGTAACGGCATTGCGCGCAGCGATCTGGCGACGCTTACGGAGCATTGGATTCGCCACGGCGATTGGCTGACCGTGGTGACCATTGTGACCGACCCGGTTTATTTGACGGAGCCTTTCATCCGAAGCACGGACTACGAGCTCGATTTGCACCAACACGTGCCGCCTTACCCTTGCGATGCGGTGGAAGAAGTGGACCGTCCGAAGGGGGCTGTACCGCATATTCTTCCGGGCAGGAATGAAGGGATCAACGAGTTTGCGGCCCGGCATCATTTACCTCCTGAGGCTGCGCGGGGAGGCGCGGAAACGATGTATCCCGAATATCAGTTGAAAATGAAAAAGGCGGAGGCGGCGCGCTAGAGTGGTTCGCGTCCCAAATAACGAGGAGTATTTCGCTTCGTTCTGTGGGGCAGACCGTTGTCTTTCGCGGTCTGCGCCGCTGCGCGGCGCCGGCAGACGACGGAAACCGATCGTCTGCCCCACAGAGTTAAACTGCATTCTGTATGACGCACAACACTAGCATGAGGAACCTTTACCTGATCCTCACGCTGGCGGGTGTTGCGGCGCTGGCCCAGCCGGCGCCGGCGCAAACAGGCGGAGTCCATATCTACCACGTGCGTGGGCCCATCTATGTGTTGCTGGGCGCGGGCGGAAATATCACGGTATCGGTGGGACGGGACGGCGTTCTGGTTGTGGATTCGGGCACGGCCAATATGACGGACCAAGTGCTGGCAGCAATCCAGCAGTTGCAGGGCGGGGCGGCAACCAACGGGCTTACCGAGTTGCACTACGGGGCGGAGACCCGCTCTTCGTTGCGAGTTACTTTAGATACGAATGCGCCGCCGAAGCCGATCCGCTACATCATCAACACGCATGCGCACGCCGATCACACGGGCGGCAATGAGAAGCTCGCCAAAGCGGGGCGGACGCTGACGGGCGGCAATGTTACAGGTCAAATCTCGGATGTGGGTGAGACCGCCACTCTCATCGCCCAACAAAACGTTCTGAGACGCATGAGCGCACCGCCGGCGGCGGGCCAGCCAGCGATTCCATTTGGAGCGCTGCCGACAGATACTTTCACCAGCGATATGAAACTCAGCCATTTTTTCAATGGCGATGGGATTCAGATGATTCATCTGCCCGCGGCCCACACGGATGGAGACAGCATCGTTTACTTTCGCGCGTCGGATGTGATTAGTGCCGGCGATATCTTTGTAACTACCAGTTATCCGGTAATCGAGCTGGCGAGCGGTGGGAGCATTAATGGCGAAATCGATGCGCTGAATCGCATTCTCGACTTATGCATCCCCGAATTCCGGCTGGAAGGCGGAACCTTGGTGGTTCCCGGCCATGGGCGGCTGGGCGACGCAGCCGATGTCGCTTACTATCGCGACATGACCACGATCATTCGCGACCGGATCCAATCGATGATCGATCAAAAGTGGACGCTTGAGCAAGTCAAGGCGGCGAAACCTACTCTCGATTACGATCCGCGGTACGGGAGTAACTCGGGTTTCTGGACTACAGATCTGTTTGTGGAAGCTGTTTATAAGAGCCTGAGTAATCTGAAACGGTGAAGTCCGTTATGCGAAGCGAGCTTAGCAGGCTGCTGAAAAAGCCCAAGAACCGCTTGCTAGCGCGCGCGGCTCGGGAACGCGGCATCGAGTTCACAGGCAGTTACCGAGCCGCGACCGTTAGGGAGCGGAGGTTTGGCGGGCTTTTTCAGAAGCCTGTTAGGGTTTTGATTCTGATTCCGGTGTTATCTGCTCTAAGTTACGCTCAAGGGCGAAACGGACAACCGCCGGCACCCGCCAAAGCAACGGCGCCGGTCGATCTCACCGGGTACTGGGTATCGGTGGTGACTGAGGATTGGCGCTACCGGATGGTTACACCGGCAAAGGGCGACTACCCGAGCATTCCATTCAATGCGGAGGGCCGCCGGGCAGCGGACTCATGGGACCCGGCAAAGGATGAGGCCGCGGGCGAGCAGTGCAAGTCATACGGTGCCGGCAACGTAATGCGAGTGCCGGAACGCCTGCGAATCGTATGGGAAGACGACCGGACTTTGCGGATCGACACGGATGCCGGCGAGCAGACCCGCTTGTTGCATTTCGGCGAATGGAAGCCGCAAGGCGGCCCGCGGACCTGGCAAGGCGATTCCGCAGCACAGTGGGAATATGCGGGACCGCGAGGACGGGGAGGCGCAGTTTCTGCCGGGACGCAACGGGCGGGCGATCTGAAAGTGGTCACCACTCGCATGCGGCCCGGGTACCTGCAAAAGAACGGGGTGCCGTACAGCGAAAACGCCATTGTCACCGAGTATCTTCACCGCTGGACAGAGCCGAATGGCGATGCCTGGATGTTAGTAATCACGCAAGTCGACGATCCGCAGTATCTAAACAACCGGTTTGTCCGAAGCACGCATTTCAAGAGACTCGCCGACAGTTCCGGCTGGAATCCCTCTTCTTGTTCCGCGAGATAGCACTACGCCGGAAAAGTTCCACTAAATAGAATCGCGATTCAAAGCGCATTTACGTACCAACCGGGAGACGCGCCTCTTGACGCTTCCGTCGGCTTGTAATAGACTCGCGAACAAATACTGACTACTCGCAGTCAGAGTCTTTACAAGTTAGTGTCCAGGTTTGAGGACACTTAGAGGGACGCTATGAAGTTAGGGAACGTTTGTATCGCCACAGCTGTATCTGCGCTGACGCTGTTCGCGCAAACCAATCTTGGTACGATTACCGGCACGATTTCCGACCCGGCGGGAGCCGTGGTCGCCGGGGCCGCGGTTGAAGCCAGAAACATTGCCACCGGCGCTGTCTATCCGGCGGCCTCTTCCGCCACAGGCAATTACACCATCGGCCAGTTACCGGTTGGCACTTATGAGCTAACGGTGTCGGTTTCGGGGTTCAAAAAGTATCGCCGGACCGGTCTCATGGTGGAGGCGTACGGCATTTATCGTATCGATCCGCTGCTCGAGGTCGGCACTGCGACAGAGACGGTTCTGGTGGCCGCTGAATCTCCAATGCTCAAAACGGAAAGCACGGAAGTCAGCTACGACATTCCCACGCAAAACCTGGAAGATCTGCCCATCTTGACGCTCTCGGGTGCTCCGGCGGGTTTCGGAAACACGAGCGGGCTGGGTAACATCAGGAACCCGCTGGCCTCTTTGCAATTGTTACCCGGCACGGATTTCGCAACCGACAATACCCTGCGCGTGAACGGCATGCCTTCCAGTTCGCAGAGTGTCAACGTGGAGGGCCAGGATTCGAGCAACGGTTTCTGGAAGCAACTGACGCAGATTAATCAGGCGGGAGCGGATGCAGTCCAGGAAGTAACTGTCCAAACCAGTAACTACGCTGCCGAATATGGCCAAGCCGGCGGTGGTTACATCAACTACACCATGAAATCCGGAACCAACCAGTTACATGGAAGCGGGTTCGACTATTTTGTAAATACAGTTCTGAACGCGGGCACACCATTTACAGACGCGGGCGGGACGAATCCGGCCCTGGAAGGGCAGCACGTCCGCAATCCGATCATCCAAAACGACTTTGGATTCACCATTGGCGGACCGATTACGATTCCGAAGGTTTATAGCGGCAAAGACAGGACGTTCTTTTTCTTCAGCTTCGAGCAGTTCCGGCAGAACAATTTCACGACGAACAGTATTTCGCAGGTGCCCAGTGCGCTGGAACGAAACGGGAATTTCGGGCCAGACGAGGCAGCCTTTTTGGGCTGCAATGGCCCCGATCCAGCCGGCCAACCAGTGTGCCCGAACGAGATCTTCGATCCGACTTCGCGGCGTATTGTGAACGGAGCCACGGTGGCGACTCCGTTTGCGAACAACATCGTTCCGATGACCCGGTTCGATCCCACCGCAGCCATAATTCAGAATACCTTCCCAATGCCAAACAACCCTTCACCAGTGCTCAACTACAACGTGCCGGGCTATGGAGACTACCGCCATACGACAATTCCGTCCATCAAGATCGATGAATTGATCAGTTCGAAGCTGAAGTTATCCGGATACTACTCGGCGACTAAGACGTACTCCCCGCAGACTAACGGTTTCCCGCAACCATTTACCACCGCGATTCCTCAAGATGCCTTGGCGCAAACGGTGCGGGTGAACCTGGACGACACGATCACACCCACTCTCCTGCTGCACGTGGGCGCCGGGCTGGTGCACACCACCAATCCTGCGGTGAACCCTGCGTTCAACCAATCCGGGTTGTTCCCCAACGGCGTTCCGTTCCCCGGACAGAACTTTCCGTACTTATCCGGGCTGGATTCTTCCGCCTTCTTATTCCCGGGTTTCAGCGGCGGCGGACCGTTCCCGTTCAACGCAAGTACGGCGTCGTTCTTTGAAGCTCCATTCCAGGAGGACGTCAAGCCGACGTTCAACGCCAACGCGACCTGGATCAAGGGAAACCATACTTTCAAGCTGGGAGCGACGGCTTTGTTTGAGGGCACTCCGACCGTCACCACGAGCCGCGCCAACGGCGAATTTGAATTTGCGCAACAGCAGACGGCCGACCCGTGGCAGTTCGGGCAGCCTTTTGCAAACACGGCGAGCAGCGGTTTGGGTTATGCGAGCTTTCTGCTGGGCACCGCCAGTGGTCTGCAGGTGGCCCCGCCTTCGGAAGATACGCGGCTGGGGATGCATGCCTATTCGCTGTATTTGCAGGATAGCTGGAAGGTGACGCGGAAACTGACGCTCGAACTGGGTCTGCGTTGGGACTATGAATCGCTGTGGAGCGAGGAACACGGCCGTATGCAGAGTGCCGACTTCGTCGACCCCAACCCGCTTCTTGGCGGCAGGATTGGAACCATCGAATACGGGGCGACGTGCCACTGCAACTACGCCCCATCCTATCCGTATGCGATCGGACCTCACGTGGGCGTGGCTTATCAGATCACACCGAAGACGGTTTTCCGGGCCGGCGGTGCGATCAGCTACGCCGCCGCAGCGGATCAGGCGGGCCTCAACACCAGCGTGCCGGACTTCCTCTCACTACAAGCTCCGGGATATGGATTGCCCGCGGCCATTCTCCAGAACGGAGATCCGTACGCTCCCGGCAATGTCTACGGGAATCCGGTGCTCACGCCCACCACGTTTCTGACGACTCCCGAGTACCCGCCGGTCACTTCTTCCGGTGTGGTTCCTCCGAGTTCGCCCTTCATCTCGATAGCGAATAATTCGGCGCGGCCGCCGCGAATTTTTGAATGGAGCCTCGGCTTCCAGCGCGAGATCACGCCAAACGCCGTGCTGGAGGTGGCGTATGTGGGTAACCGTGGCGCCTGGTGGACGGCCCCGCTGCTGTCGACATTGAATTACAACGGCGTCTCGCCGCAGCAATTGCAATCGTTGTACGGAATCAACGTGCAGAACCCGGCTGATGCGAACCTGCTGACGACGCCGATCAACAGTCCCGCCGTGCTCGCTCGCTTCCCGTATCTGGCAAATCCCAACAGCGTATATCCGGGGTTTCCGGCAACCGAGCCACTGATCGCTGCGCTGGTTCCGTATCCGCAGTGGTACAACGGGATTCCGCCCTTTCTGGGACCGCCGCTCGGAAGGACCTGGTACGATTCGCTGCAGGTGAAATTCAACAAACGCCTCTCGCACGGGCTGAGCGCGCAGGTGGCGTACACCTACCAGAAAGAATTGACTGACGGCGTCAACTCCAATACCTCGTATCTGACGCCGGACGCGCCGCTGATCAACGACATCTTCAATCCTGCATTGAATAAGCAACTCTCCGGTTTCGATATTCCGCAGGAATTGATCATTTCGTTCAGCTACATCACGCCGAAATGGGAACGCAGCGGGACGAGCATGCACGCGGTGTCCTGGCTGACGCGCGACTGGACTGTGAGCGGGCTGTTGCGATACCAGAGCGGCATCCTGCTGCGGACGCCTTCTTCCAATAACAACCTTCTGACGGAACTGGGTGTGGGACCGGAGAACAACCCGGCGCTCTGGGGCGGGGGCACCACGTTCCAGAACCGCGTGAGTGGCCAGCCATTGTTCCTGGTAGATCCGAACTCGCACTTCGATCCAACGCAGCAACTGGTGCTGAACCCGGCCGCCTGGCAGGATGCACCAGTCGGACAGTTCGGCAGCTCCTCTCCTTACTACAACGATTTCCGCTGGCAGCGGCAACCGGCGGAATCGATCGGCGTTGGCCGCGTGTTCCGCATCAAGGAGCGGGTTTCGCTGCAACTCCGGGCGGAGTTCTATAACATCTTTAACCGCTTGTTCTACGCCCTGCCGGCCGACATGGGACCCAATGGATTGGCGGGCCTGGCGGCTGTGAATCCGCAGACGCCGCCGGCTCACGGCAACTCTTACCTGACCTCGAACCCGGCCAC